>JABMNR010000053.1 GCA_013203465.1 Alphaproteobacteria bacterium | reverse complement strand
ATGATTGATAACCGGTCATCCGAATTGACGATCAGCGGTGCGACGCCGTGTTCGTCCACATCGACCACCAAACTCAATCGCTCATTTGGTAGCGCCATTGAACGCGCACGTCCTTGGTCCGGCGCAACCGTCGGCAGGCGCTGGTTCATTCAGTTCCCCGATCCGGACCATTCGGGTTCAATGCCGTCACCAATCCCATCGCCGCCTCGATGGCGTTGGCGCCCTCGCCGGCGATCGCCACGTGCACCGGATAGCCCCGCACCTTGAGCTGGAACCACTGCACCCCCAACGTCGCCCGCACCGACCGCAAGCCGGTCGGCTCGGACACCAAAACACCATCGGCGGTGTAGCCCCGCACCAGGGTCGAGAGCGCGCCGTTGCCGGTGCTCTCCTCCTCCGAGACGGTTTGCAGGTGCACGGTGCCCGCCGGCTGTACCCCGGCGCGCCTCAAGGCATCCAGGGCGAACAGATTGGCGACCACGCCGCACTTCATGTCGCCGGCACCGCGGCCATACATCCAATCGCCCTCGATCCGCGCCTCGAACGGCGGATAGGTCCACATATCGGTCGGCCCGGTCGGCACCACGTCGATATGGCCGTTGAGAATCAGCGACCGCCCGCCGGTGCCGCGCGGCCGATGAGTGCCGACCACGTTCCAGGCGTTCGCGTAGGACACCGCCACCGGCGAGAACCCCGGATGATGCCGGATGTCGTCCGGGTCGGTCAGCCAGCGATCCATGGCATAGCCGCGCGCGGCCATGGCATCGAACATCAGATCCTGGGCCAGATGCTCCTGTCCCCGGATCGACGGTCGGCGGACCAGCTCCTGAAGGAAGGCGATCTGCTGGTCGAAACCGGCGTCGACGGCGGCGGTAATCGCAGCGGCGGTTGCGTCGTCCAACGCGCCGGGGGGTGGGGTGTCGGGCATCGGTGTCGCCTCATTCAGCAATCGGCTATCCCGCCGCCGCGGATGTCGCCCGTCGTGTGATCGGAGCGACCCCTACTCGGCGGCGGCCGCCGTCGCCGGAGCGTCGACGATGCGGGTCTCGAAATTGCCCGGAGCGACGATCTCCAGTACTTCGAAATCCTCCGAGCACTCGATTTCCCGGTGCTTGATCAGCGGCTTCTGCAGGATGCAGTCACCCTTACGGATGGTGTGCACGCCCTGGCCCTCGTACTCGAAGGTCGCCCAGCCGTTCAGCACGTACACCAGTTGGAAGGTGCAGTCGTGCAGATGCCAGTGCTGCACGTCATCGGTCATCTTCTTGCCGTTGGCGCGGACCACATGGGCGACGTAGTCCCCCTTGGAGCCGCCCTTCACACCAAGATCGCGGTATTCGAAAATCTCGCGCAGTCCCGGCGTCCACTCCGCCTCGCTGGCCAGATTGTGCACGAAGTCCCAGGCTTTGCCGTCGGTCGGGGTCTTGATACTCATAGCGTCCTCCCTTCATGTGGGCCGGTCGCGCCGACCCATTGATGCTTGTTCCAATCTCAGTACACCGTGACGCCGCTGTCCACCGACATGATCTGGCCGGTGGTGATGGCGGACTCGTCGGCCGCCAGATAGACCGCCATGTCGGCGATGTGAATCGGCAGGCCAAGGCCAAGCAGATGGCTTTGGGAAATCTTCTCGATCTCCGGCACTTCCCGCAACAGCCGCTTGACCCGATCGGACAGGGTGACCGACGGGGCGATCGCGTTCACCCGGATTTTATGCGGGGCGTACTCGACGGCCATCGACCGGGTCATCGAGGCGATACCGCCCTTGGCGGCGGTGTAGCAATCGCGCCCCGGCAAGGCCATCAGGGCCACGTTCGAGCTCATGTTGATGACCGATCCGCCACCGGCCTCGATGATACGAGGGATCGCCACCTTGGAGCACAGGAAGGTGCCGAACAGATCGAGGGTGATGGCCCGCCAGAACTCCTCCACCGGCGCCTCGGTCACCGGCCCGTCCTCGGTGGTCGACCCGCCGGCGTTGTTGTGCAGCACGTTGAGTTTGCCAAACCGGGTCACCGTCTCGGCGACCGCCGCCTCGACACTCGCCATGTCGGAGACGTCGCAGTGCACGAAAGACGCGTCACCGCCGGAATTCGCCGCCCGCCCGCGCGCCGAAGCCGCCGCCGCCTCGCCGGTCTCCCGGTTGATGTCGGCGACCATGACCTTGGCGCCCTCCTCGGCGAAGCGTTCGGCGGTGGCGCGGCCGATGCCGCCGCCGCCGCCGGTGATGAACGCCACCTTACCCGCCAATCGCGGTCCCGGCATGAGGTTCTCCCTTATCGGTTCGCGTCGCTGCCGGGCCATACCGGCGCGGTCGCCAGATCGGGCCAGCCGATCGGCGCCTCCGACGACGCCCGCGCCGCCTCGACACCCCGGCCCGGGTCCCAATGGGCGGCGACATAGCGGTTGCCGGTCACCCCGTCGGCGTCGCGTGAGCACAGCCAGATCAGCGGCGGCGCCATCACCGACGGCGGGATCAGGTCGGAGCGCTTGAAGCCGGAGACCTCCGGCACAAAGGGCGTGTCGGTTGGTCCACCGGGCACGATCACGTTGACGGTAACGCCGTCCGCCGCGAACTCGGCGGCGTGACCGGCGGCCATCGCCTCCAACCCGGCCTTGCACGGACCGTAGGGGTGGAACTTGCCGCGCAGCATGGTGAAGAAGCTGGTGGTGACGGTGACGACGCGCCCCCAGCCGGCGGCCTTCATCGCCGGCACGGCGGCGTGGGTGAGGTACCAGGCACCGGACAGGTTGGTCGAGACGAACCGATCCCACATCGCCGGCTCGATCTCATCGATCGTCACAAGCTTGACCATGTGATCGTCACGAATGACGCCCATGCCGACCGCGCCGTTGTTCACCAGGATGTCCAACGACCCGAAACGGTCCTGAACCTCGGCGACGGCGGCGGCACAGGCCGGTTGGTCGGAGATATCGAGACGGCGGGGCACGAGCCGCGCCCCCAGCCCTTGCGCCGCCATCCGTTCGCCCAGCGTTGTCAGAGCGGGCTGTGAGACGTCGGCGGCGACGACGGTCGCGCCCGCCGCCAGCAAGGCACCGGTGAACTCGGCACCGATCCCGCCGGCCGCCCCGGTAACCAAGGCGACCCGTCCCGATAAATCCGTGGTCATGCGATGCCTTTCCAGAGCGGGGGGTTGTTTGCTCCGTGGCAGCTTAACGAGCCGCGATCCACCCGACCAGCCGGTCGACCACGACCACCGTGTGATACCATCGACATGGAACGGCGGGCGCGACTTCCGTTGATCCGTGGTGAGACTGCTTCGACACCAGAATAATACACGATATCAGCGCGTTACATCGTGCTCGCCGCCCAAATCGTTACGCGTGGTGAATTATCCGGGGTAGCCCCCTTCACCCGGCGCCGGGTCGGGCGACCATCGCCTCCGCATGAGGGACCAGTGTATACGTGCCAAGCGCACGGTGCTTGTCGGTTGGGTTGATAATGCCGGCACGAAGGAACCCATTGTGTCGGGGAATTTCACCTCGAACCATCTGGCGCCCGGCGAAACTTATCGGGTCGATATCCCACGCGATAACGTGATCGCTGTCCCTGTATGGATAACTTAACGGGTTTGAAAAAAAGGCGCTGCCATCGGATTGGCGCAAGGCGCTGTTAACACGGTTGCTGTTAAAGAATGTGCACCCCTGACTCGCCGTTCTATAAATATTATCAAAATACAATCGGACGGTTTTTTGATCCATTTCCATGAAGGAATTAAAATTTATCACTAGATCAAATTTGTTCTCTCCAATTTTTGGAAACAAATCCGGCTTAATGAAATTCCATTTACAAGTTTCATCATTTAGCTTTTCTGGATCAAAATTCAACTCCACATCTGGAAAGGTATTGCTTATATTAAAAGCGCAATACCCCATCATTCCGCTCAAATCAATTGACGTATAGGATTCAATAATACCAAGCGTCTCGAAAACAAATGGCATGAAGCCAACGCCTGACCCTATTTCCAGGATTCTAACTTTTTCCTTATTAAGCAGAGCAAGGATTCGGGTAATCAAGGTTGAATAGTAATAATACCGGTACAGCGTGTTTGACGGGCATATATCTAGCTTCTTAATAAATTCTATATAATCTCCCAACATGCCAATATCAGACAAAAATAGCAGTTCTCCAGACGAGTTCCCCGCTATGGAGTTACCAAAAACCTTTGTCACTTCGTTTTTTAGCGACCCCTTAATATTCTTATATTTGTTAACTTTATCTTGAGCATCTAAAACGAAATCACCGTCAGGTTTATTCAGCTTATAACTAAACGAGCCGAACCTTCCGTTTTTGTACTTTTCTAATAAAATGTCCGATGTCGGATCATTCAGATTTAAGTCTTTTTCCACGTCCCACGGGCCAGCACGAGTCTCTAGAGCGGCTTGAAGGAAATGTGAATCAAGGGATTCCCAAACGGGTTCACACATGATTCTGTGTCCCAAGTAGATCTGGGAGGCAGATATGGGGTTTTGCTACGGGAATGATCTTCGTTTCCGGGTTGTCGAGGCGAT
>JABMNR010000052.1 GCA_013203465.1 Alphaproteobacteria bacterium | reverse complement strand
CTTCAACTCCTACGGCTCGCGCCGCGGCAGCCACGACGTCATGATGCGCGGCACCTTCGCCAACATCCGGCTGCAGAACGAAATGACGCCGGGGGTCACCGGCGGCATGACCAGGAACGTGAAAACCGGCAAGCAGGAGCCGATTTACAACGCCGCCATGACCTATCAGGCGGCGGGCACGCCGCTGGTGGTGATCGGCGGCAAGGAGTACGGCACCGGCTCGTCCCGCGATTGGGCGGCCAAGGGCACGCGGCTGCTCGGGGTGAAGGCGGTGATCGTCGAGAGCTTCGAGCGCATCCACCGCTCGAACCTGGTCGGCATGGGCGTGCTGCCATTGCAGTTCCCCGAGGGCACCACGCGCAAGACCCTGGGCCTAACGGGGGAGGAGACCATCGACATCACCGGCATCGCCGACGGCATCACCCCGCTCATGACGGTGCCGTGCACGATCACCCATGCCGACGGCTCGACCAAGACGATCGACCTGCTGTGCCGAATCGATACCGTCAACGAGGTCGATTACTACCGCCATGGCGGCATCCTGCATTACGTGCTGCGCAACCTCAGCCAGGCGGCGTAACGCCAAGACACGGCGCGCGGGGTTCCGGCGCACGCTCGGAGCCCCGTCGCTTCCCCCGGCACCCCTGGGCGCGTGGCGGAACCTTTGACGTTAACGACCCGGTTTGCGACACTCGCCGGTGTTGGGACCCTTTGGACGTCTAGGAGATCGGATCGATGATCCGCGTACTGCGTCTGGTATCCCGACGGTGGCTGGCCCCGCTGACCCTCGGGTTGATGCTGTTGGGGCCCATGCCGACGCTGGCCCAGCAAGCGGCGTCACCGGGTACCGCCGCCAACACGCTGGCGCCCGATAGCCCGGCACCTGATGGCCTGGCACCTGATGGTCCGGCGCCTGATGGCCCGGCACCGTTGCCGGTCTGGCAACGCACGCTGTACAAGACCATCACCTATCAGGCCGTCGCCAACGCCTCCGATCTGGTGCTGTTCGATCTGCTGATCGGCGGCGGTACCGTGGTCACCGCCGGCTTCTTCACCGCCAACGCGGTCTCGGCGGCGGCGCTGTACTACGGCTTCGAATACGCTTGGCAGACCCTCGGCCCACCGCTTGACCAGACCACGGAACGAACCCTGCTGGAAAAGACCATTTTGTACCGTGCCGTCAACAGCGGCCGTAACTTCGCCCTCGGCTACACCTTCGGCGGCGGCGCCGGCATCGCCACCGCGTTCGTGGCCGCCAACTTCATCACCGACACCGCGATCTTCGTCACCAATGAATACGTCTGGGACATCTTGCGGCCACAGCAAACCCCATAAGCACTCGAAGCCCTCGCGCCAGGGCCGCACGCTGTCTTGATGCGCGGTGGGCAGCTTCTGTCGTTTTGGCGTGGCCGTGTAGACCAACGCGGAACGGCTTTGACGAAACCCCGTCGGCTTGCGACACTCACCGGGGTTGGGAGGCCATGGACGGTTTGGAGGTCGGATCGATGATCCGCGCACCACGTCACGTATGCCGACAGTGGCTGGTCCCGCTGATCCTGGGGCTGATGCTGCTGGTCTCGGCGCCGGCGCTGGCCCAGCAGGCGGCGGCGCCCACCAGCGCGACCGCCAGCATCCCGGCGCCGCTGCCGGCCTGGCAGCGCACGCTGTACAAGACCATCACCTATCAGGCCGTCAGCAACGCCGCCGATCTGGTGTTGTTCGATCTGTTGATCGGCGGCGGCGCCTTGGCCACCGCCGGCTTCTTCGCCGCCAACGCGGTCACGACGGCGGCGCTGTACTACGGCTTCGAATACACTTGGCAGACCTTCGGCCCGCCGCTTGACGAGACCACGGGACGAACCCTGCTGGAAAAGACCATTCTGTATCGCGGCGTCAACAGCAGCCGCATCTTCGTCCTCGGCTATGTTTTTGGTGGCGGGGTCGGCGTCGCCACGGCGTTTGTCGCCGCCGATTTCGTCACCGACACCGCGGTCTTCGTCTCCAACGAATACGTCTGGGACATCTTGCGGCCACAGCAAGCCCCATGAGCACGTTCATGCGCGTTCAAAGACCTCACGCTCTCGTCAATGGCCGTGAGGGCAATCAGCCACTATCTTGTCGCCCATGATCACGCGCCGCGCGTTTACCGCCACTGGACTCGCCGCCGGCCTCGCGTTCGCGGGCCGGCCGGTCCCCGCCGCCCATGCCGCCGGGTCCACCCACCCGGTGCTGGTCGAGCTGTACACCAGCCAGGGCTGTTCCTCCTGCCCGCCGGCCGACGAGTTTCTCGGCAAGCTGGCGCAGCGCTCGGATGTCATCGCACTCGCCTTTCACGTCGATTACTGGGACTACATCGGCTGGAAGGATCCGTTCGGCGATCCCGCCCATACCGCGCGCCAGCGGCTCTACGCCGCCAGCCTGCGCAAACGCACGATCTACACCCCGCAGATGGTGATCGACGGGGTGGTGGACGCCGTCGGCTCACGCTGGTGGGACGTGGAAGGCAAGATCAAGCAGCGTCAGGCCATGGGTCCGGCCGAGCGAACCAGCATCCCGATCCGCCTGGCCCGAGCCGCCAATGGTGCCCTGGCCGTCGCCGTGCCCGAGGCCGCTATCCCGAAAAGCGCCCGGGCGGGCCGGGCCGACCTGTTCCTCGCCGCCATGGATTCCCGGCACGTGACCAAGGTGCCGCGCGGCGAGAACTCCGGCCGCGCGCTGGAGGATTTCAACGTCGTCCGCGGCTTCTCGCGGATCGGCCGCTACGATGGGTCGATGTTGGCGGTGGAGGTCGATCCCACCGCGTGGCATCAGGGCGCCGACCGGCTGGCGGTGTTCCTGCAAGCCCGCGACACCGGCCCGATCTGGGGCGCGGCGCAGCTGCTGCTTTAGGAGGCGGCAACGCCGGTCATCCCGCGCCGCCGATCGGCCGCCGGGGGGGCTTCTCGGCCAGCCCGCGCCAGGTCATCATGTCGTCGGTCATCGGTCGCCCTGCCGGTCAATGCTTGGTGTCGCAATCAGACCTCACCGTAAAGCGCCGATGGTCAACCCGCCGCTCAACTGCACCACCGCATGGGGCGTGACCCGTTATGGAGAGCACATTGGATGGTGCAGCGTTTTTCGATAGTGCGCGGCTGCACGTCCATTTGTACGATACGCTGTATTCGCATGCGCCAAATTTAAAAGGCGATTGTGCCTACTATCAATCGTTGGCAGAGGGGCACACACGCGTTCTGGATGCCGCGTGTGGCTCCGGCCGATTATTCCCGACACTTGCGAAGCCCAACGGTCATCTCAGCGCCTTTGATGTCTCGGCAAACTTATTGCAAGCCGCCGAAAAACGAGCCCGTGCGCTCGCCGACACAGGGAGATCGATATCCATCACCAGACAGCGGTTGGAGAGTTTTACCCTTCCTCATTCGTTCGGGTTCATTCTCATCGCGTATTATGGGTTTAGTTATCTTCTGACGCCCGAGGCGCGGCTGGCTTGTTTAGCGCGCGTGGCCTCGCATCTAGTGCCGGATGGAACCGCGGTTTTGCATTTACCAGCGCCTGATCTTCTTTCACGACAAGTGCCGCGACATGAAATTGATGCCTTGAAATCTTCATTTTCGACGACGCAGGGCGAGACTGAAATGCCCATCACAATTGAACATACAGTGAAAGATATTCGCTACAATTTGATCAACCGTATTCGTTCTGTCGTATCGTTAGTCGAAATATTAGACGACACAGGAAAAATATTACAGGCAGATACTTCAACCATGCATTACGCTCATGTGGATAGCCCAGATATCGAAGCGGCGGCAAAAGAAACGGGCCTCTATATCTTGGATGTTAAAACCGGGTTTGTTGATGAGGTAAATTCGGAGTTGATCGTGGTGTTAACGCGCTCTAGAGCGGCTTGAAGGAAATGTGAATCAAGGGATTCCCAAACGGGTTCACACATGATTCTGTGTCCCAAGTAGATCTGGGAGGCAGATATGGGGTTTTGCTACGGGAATGATCTTCGTTTCCGGGTTGTCGAGGCGAT
>JABMNR010000051.1 GCA_013203465.1 Alphaproteobacteria bacterium | reverse complement strand
CGCAAAGGCGGCATATTGGCTTCACCCTCTGGGTTCCGCATCTTACCCGCCCTCCAACCAACCCAACATACTGATATGTATACCACAATCGCACAGTGCTGGCGTCAAATGAACGGTGCACATGGGAAATCCGGGTTGTAACCAAGTTAAGCGTTGAGCCAGGGGGACGTCGGGTGGTATCGGTATCTCGTCTAGTTCTGGAATGATCGTTGGTGTACATTTCCAAATGGCCGCGAGCGATGCGGCTGTTTCGCGTGCACGAGCTCTGGGCGAGACGTGAATTGGCATAGCCACACGATGGTGACCGAACGCACAAGCCCAGGAATCAGCCTGATAGCGGCCTAGATCGGACAGCCCTGAATCTGGATCTTGATCCCAGGGCCGCGCTGACTTTCCGTGACGCACCATGTAAACTCGCGGCATCAGACACGACTTTCTTTTGATGATGCGTTGTGAAGATAATGCTCCTAAACGGATATGATGTAAACTGACTAGACCATATGTTCGCCTGAGACGGATCGCCCCTTACTCAGGCGAACATATGGTCTAGTCGGCATGGTTTTGCTGACCGAGGGTAATCTTCATTACGACTGATAAAGATACCCGGCAACGCGCTGTTCAACGGGCGTCCCAATCTAGTCGAAGCGTAGAGGGGGTCAGTAAATGAAAAGCAATTTGTTAGTTCATGTTTGTACGCTTTCTGGAATGGGGACGACATACCTATCGGATACCTTGAGACGGCACGGTATCGAAAATCAACCCGTTCACAGCCATCAAGATTTAGAGAGAAAACCGATACGAGCGAAAACCTTCCGCGATATGAGGGAACTTGGTCCGGTCATTTTTATATCAACGGTGAGGGATACGTTATCGACGATAATTTCACAAACTTTTTGGCGGTATTCGAATGAAAGATTAGCAAAAAACTTACCTTGGTTTGATCAAGTAAAACCATTATCTGAACACACTATGGAGTGGTTAGAAATTTTTAATGGAGTATTGTATAATAATTTTTTAAATGACGGAGGATTTGAATCTTATTTTCAACGGGAATTTATGGAGAACTTTAATTTTGATGTTTTCGCTACACCATTCTCACCAGAAAATGGATATGCCGTGTTATCCCCATGTTCGGTGAAATCAGAGCTAGGGCGCATTGACGATAAATTGATCCTGCTTAGAACCGACAGAATTGAAAGTGCGCTGCGGGTTGCGCTCTCGGAGGCCCATGGCGAAGACGTTGGGGAAATCAGCTTCCCCAACGAGTTGAGAAGTGCGCGCGATACATCCATGAAAGGCGCGTACAATAATGACAAAGAGTACTACAAATATTTTGTCGGACAACTGTCTCTTTCTGACAGTGATATTGACGGCATTTACGACCGAAAATACTCCAGGCATTTCTTCGCAGAGTCGGAGATCGACACATGGAAAAAGCATTGGAAATCGGTCACACGTTAAAATGTAGTTAAGCGGTCGGTGTGTCGGGTCAACCCGTTACCGGCCCGCCCAGAACGCGGGCGCGGGCGAGGTAGCGGTGCTTAGCCTCGTCGGGGGCGACCGGCTCGATCCGGATGTCGCGGCCGAGCCGTGGCGTGCCGAAGAATGTCCGCGCCTCGGCCGGGGCGAACCCGGCGAGCTGTGTCGCTTCCAGATAGGCGGCGATGCGGTCGGCCCGCTTGATCAACGCCGTGATGGCCGTCGGTAGCGCGGCGGGCAGGCCGACCCGCAGGTGGATCGCCGCCATCAGCCGGGCGTCGATCGTCTTGTAGTCGGGGCCGATGATCGCCTTGAACGGGGTGATCATGTCGCCGATCACGTATTCCGGGCCGTCGTGCAGCAACGCCGCCAGCCGCCATTTGATCGGTAAGTCCTTGTCCAGCATGCCGACCAGGGTCTCGACCAGGACCGAATGCTGGGCCACCGAATAGGCGAAGACCCCCGAGGTCTGGCCGTTCCACCGGGCGACCCGGGACAGGCCGTGGGCGATGTCCTCCAGCTCGACGTCGAACGGCGAGGGATCGATCAGGTCGAGCCGCCGGCCGCTTAGCATGCGTTGCCAGGCGCGGGGTGGCGCGGCGGTTTTCGCCGGCGCTCGGCTCATCGTTTCATTCGGGGTTTGGCGCGCGGGCGGCGACGGACGACGAGCGCCCACACGCCGACACCGGTGAGCGGGCCGGCGGCGATCAGCAGTCGGGTGAACACGGCGGCGTTGAACTCCATCACGTAAGTTGTTTCGTGTAGCGCTTCGCAGCTTTGTATTCGTTCCGGCTCAGAATAAAGGCTAACGCAGCCGCGCCTACCCATGTCGCGTTCACGAATGATGTCGGCCGATACCGGTGCCCACGTCCACACCGCGACCCCGCCGGCCACGCCCAACCAGATCATGGCGATGAGAGCGGCAATCATCAGGACAATGGACTGGCGCGCGGTCATGTCTCGACATAGCGGCTTCGCACCACCGCCGTCGAGCATCATGCGTTGGCGTCGTCCTTCGCGCGCTCACTTGACCCGGCGTCGGCGTACGCTCATTTTCCGAGGCCCACTCGCAAGCGACCCGCCTCATGACCGCCAACACCCCCACCGTCGACGATGCGGATACCGGCTCCTTTCGTGGCGACGCCAAGGTCATCGGCCTGATCGGCGTCGCTCATTTCTTCAGCCATTTCTATATCCTGCTGCTGCCGCCGTTGTTCCTGTTGCTGAAGGCCGAGTTCGACGTGAGCTTCGTCGAACTCGGGTTGTTCATCACCGTGTTCTCGGCGGCGACCGGGGTGTCGCAGATCCCGTTCGGCTACATCGTCGACAAGCTGGGCGCCAAATGGATCCTGATCGGCGGCTTGGCGCTGGAAGGGGCGGCATTCCTGGCGATTGGTGTGGCTGGTGAGTACTGGGCGATCTTGCTGCTGATGGCGATCGCCGGCATCGCCAACGGGGTCTACCACCCGGCCGATTACGCGATCCTGTCCGCCTCGGTGTCGGAGAAGCGAATGGGCCGGGCGTTCTCGCTGCATACCTTCACCGGCTTCGCCGGCTTCGCGGTGGCGCCGACCACGATCATCTTCCTGGAGGGGCTGGTCGGCTGGCGCACCGGAGTGGCGTTGTGCGGGGTGGCCGGGATCGTGGCGGCGCTGGCGCTGGTGGTGTTCGGCCGCACCCTGAAGCATGAACCCGGGTCGGACAGGCGGAAGGCGAAGGCGGCCGTCGCGGGTAAAACGGCCGCCGAGGCGGCGGGCGGATCGATCCTGTTGAACCCGATGATCCTGATGTGCCTGTTGTTTTTCATGCTGCTGTCGCTCAGCTCGGGAGGGATCAACAATTTCCTGGTCTCGGCCCTGAACGCGCTGTACGGCACCCCGATCGAGGCGGCGACCCTAGGGTTGACCGGCTATCTGATCGGGTCCACCGGCGGCATTCTACTGGGTGGGGTGATCGCCGACCGCACCCGCCACCACAACCGCGTGGCGGCCATATGCTTCCTGCTCACCGGTATCGGAGTGCTGATCGTCGGGTCGTTCGCGATGCCGGTTTGGTTGTTGGTGGTGCTGATGACCGTGCAGGGGTTGACCCACGGCATCATCATGCCGAGCCGCGACATGATCGTCCGCTCGGTCACCCCGCCGGGCTCGATGGGCAAGGTGTTCGGCTTCGTGTCGACCGGGTTCAGCCTCGGGGGCATCGTCGCCCCCTTGGTGTTCGGCTTCCTGCTCGACCAGGGTGAGCCGCGCGTTGTGTTCTACGTGATCGCCGGGTTCATGGCGGTGTCGCTGCTGACGGTGTTCACGGTCGGCGGCAAGGCCAAAAACCTCTAATCCGTTTTGACCGCCCGCTCGCGGTGCAGTACGTAGAGGCCGCTCACCACCACCACACCGGCACCGCTCCAGACCCACACGCTGGGGAAATCACCAAACGCCAACCACCCGAAGCCGGTGGCGAAGATGATCTGAGCATACTGGAACGGCGCCAGCAGCGAGGCACTGGCGACCTGATAGGCCTTGATCAGGATCAGATGGCTGCCACCGCCGATTGCCCCCATCAGCGCCATGAACCCCCATTGCTCCCAACTGGGTGTCTGCCAGACAAACGGCAGCGCCAGCGACGAACCGAGGGTGCCAAACAGCGCGGTGTAGAACAGCAACGGCATGACGCCCTCGCTGCGGGTCAGGATGCGGGTGTTGATCACGAAGGTCGCGAAGACGAAAGCCAGGAAGATCATCAGGCCATAGGCCCAATGCACCTCACCGAAGCCTGGCCGGATGATGATCAACACACCCAGGAATCCGATAATCACCGCCGACCAGCGGCGGATGCCGACTTTCTCGCCCAACAGCGGGATCGACAGCGCCACCACGAACAGCGGTGAGACGAAGCCGATCGCCACCGCGTCGGCCAGCGGGATATAGCGAATGGCGGTGAAAAAGCAGAACGTTGCCACCAGCAACTGCACACCACGCAGTAACACCAACCCCTTGCGCCGGACGTGCAGAAGCGGCAGCAACCGCCGCCCGGGGAACAGCAACAGCATGAACCCCAGATGAAAGGCGTAACGCCCCCAGACGACCATGCCGACGGGCATATCCTGGCTCAGATGCTTGGCCACGGTGTCCATGCCGGCGAACAGGAATTCCGCTACGATAAGCAGAAGGATGCCGCGCATGGCGTCATCCGGCGGGACTATGAAAGCCGACGATGGAGTGGTGAGTGGCGGCGCCATGGGCGCGACGCTGACACACCCTTGCCGCAAAGGGAATGCAGCCTCGCGAACGGGCTTCACCCCGACCGGTGCACGGGCTAAAACGACCGCGAGTAGGAGCGGTCGAGGCACGGTCGGCATCCAAGGAACGGCATTCAACCCGGATTTCCCATGTGCACCGTTCATTTGACGCCAGCACTGTGCGATTGTGGTATACATATCAGTATGTTGGGTTGGTTGGAGGGCGGGTAAGATGCGGAACCCAGAGGGTGAAGCCAATATGCCGCCTTTGCG
>JABMNR010000050.1 GCA_013203465.1 Alphaproteobacteria bacterium | reverse complement strand
GCGCCACCACGACGTTCTTGACGCCGCTGGCCTTCTGGTTGTTGGCATGGTCATGGCCCTGGCTGCCGTAGCCGACGATCACGACTTTTTTGGACTTGATCAGGTTCACGTCGGCGTCGCGGTCATAATACACGCGCATGGGTCGGTCCTCTCCTATCGGGTCTTGGGTTCGGCGTTTCATCTCGGTTTGACGGCGTTCGGCCGCCGGTTTAGCGGGCCGGCGGGCGCCCGTCCAGAATCTGTCGATGCAAAGGGCTTTGCGCCGATGCGCCCGTGGCGAGAGGCAGCGCGATCACACCTCGCCCCCCGCTTTCGTGTTTCTGCGCTTGACGGCGGGTTGCTTCCGCACCAACGGCATGTGCAAGGCAGCGCCGCGGGCGATCGCCACCACGCCGGTCCGCGACACCTCGACCTCGCCCAACGCCGTCATCAGATCGATGAACGCGTCGATTTTGCCGGTATCGCCGGTCAACTCGAAGACGAAGCTGGCCAGCGTGCTGTCGATTGCTCGGGCGCGGAAGGTGTCGGCGATGCGCAGGGCCTCGATTCGGTTTTCTCCGGTATTGGAAATCTTCACCAACGCCATCTCGCGGCTGACATGCGGGCCTTCCATGGTCAGGTCGTGGACGTCGTATACCGGCACCAGGCGAGCCAGCTGCGCCTTGATCTGCTCGATCACCATCGGCGTGCCGGAGGTGACGATAGTGATGCGCGAGCGGGCGTTGACCTCATCCACTTCGGACACGGTGAGGCTCTCGATATTGTAGCCGCGGCCGGAAAAGAGTCCGATCACGCGAGCCAGCACGCCGGGCTCGTTGGCCACGAGCACGGCGATGGTGTGCTGTGCGATGGGTCGTTCGGTCGGTGTCAAATTGGGTCTCCCCAAGGGGATTGATTGACGGGGCGATCTCGACGCCCTGGCGGAGCGGATTGTGCGAGAGGCACGGCAACCCGTGTAGGGGCTGCCATGCACGTCGATCAGACGAGGACCATGCCATCCTCGGAGGTCTGGCTTTCCGTCCGGTCGTCCGGGCCGAGCAGCATCTCGTTATGGGCGGCGCCGGACGGGATCATCGGGAAGCAGTTCTCGTCCTTCTTGACACAGATGTCGGCGATCACCGGGTGCGGCGTGCGGATCATCTCATCGATCACGTCGTCAAGCTCGCTGGTCTTGCTGGCCCGCAAACCGACCCCGCCGAATGCCTCCGCCACCTTGACGAAGTCCGGCAGCGCCTCGGAATAGCTCTCGGAGTAGCGGCCGCCATGGCTCAATTCCTGCCATTGGCGCACCATGCCCATCCACTGATTGTTGATGATGAAGGCTTTGACCGGCAGGTTGTACTGCCGCATCGTCGACAGTTCCTGCATGTTCATCAGGAAACTCGCCTCGCCGGCGATGTCGATCACCAACGCGTCGGGATGCGCGATCTGCACCCCCATGGCGGACGGAAAGCCATAGCCCATGGTGCCGAGCCCGCCCGAGGTCATCCAGCGGTTCGGCTCCTCGAAACCAAAGTACTGCGCCGCCCACATCTGGTGCTGGCCGACCTCGGTCGTGATGTAGCAGTCCATGCCCCGCGTCTTCTCGAACAGACGCTTGATGGCGTGCTGCGGCTTGATGATGGTGTCGTCCGGCGTGAAAGCGAGGCAATCCTTGGCCCGCCAAGCGTCGATCTGCTTCCACCACGCCGCGAGCGCCTTACCGTCGGATTTGTAGCCCTTGGCTTTCCACACCGCCAGCATCTGCTCAAGCACGGTGGCGGCGTCGCCGATGATCGGCACGTCCACCGGCACGTTTTTATTGATCGAGGACGGGTCGATGTCGATGTGGATCTTGGCCGCGTTCGGCGCGAAGGCGTTCAGACGGCCGGTCACCCGGTCGTCGAAGCGGGCGCCGACGCAGACCATCACGTCGCAATCGTGCATGACCATATTGGCTTCGTAGGTGCCATGCATGCCCAGCATGCCGAGGAAATGCCTGTCCGACGCCGGCAGCGCCCCCAACCCCATCAGGGTCAGGGTCGCCGGAATGTCGGTCTTGCGCACGAACTCGGTGAACAGTTTCGACGCCTTCGGCCCGGCGTTGATCAACCCGCCACCGCCATAGAACACCGGACGTTTGGCCTTGGCGATCATCGCGACCGCCTTCTCCACCGCGCCCACGTCACCCGTCACCTGCGGCCGGTAGCTTTTGGGCTCCGCCGCCTTGCTGTTGGTGTAGGGGCAGTCGGCGACCAGAATATCCTTCGGCAGGTCGACCACCACCGGTCCCGGACGCCCGGTTTTGGCGACGTAAAACGCCTCGTGCATCACTTCGGCCAATTTCCCCGGGTCCTTGACCAGGTAGTTATGCTTGGTGCACGGCCGGGTGATGCCGGTGGTATCCGCCTCCTGGAACGCGTCATTGCCGATCAGATGCGTCGCCACCTGACCGGTCAGGCACACCACCGGAATGGAATCCATCAACGCGTCGGTCAGGCCGGTCACCGCGTTGGTGGCACCGGGACCGCTGGTCACCAGAACCACACCCACCTTGCCGGTCGACCGAGCATAGCCCTCGGCCGCATGCACCGCCGCCTGCTCGTGCCGGACCAGGATGTGCCGGACCGCGTTGGATTTGAACAGCTCGTCATAGATCGGCAATACCGCCCCGCCGGGATAGCCGAAGATGACATCAACACCCTGATCCTTCAACGCCTGGAGAATGACGGCCGCGCCAGACATGATGGTGTCCGGGGTCGTGGCGTGACGGGGTGATATCGTGCGGGGCTTGGCCACCGTTCCGCTCCTTCTGCTGCAGTCGAGGCCGATCGCTCGCGGCCGGCCTCAAGGGTTGAGATCAGGGTTTCAGACAGGCACGGCGCGGGAATGACCCCGCGCCGACCGGCCGGAACCTAGTCGCTCACGATTCGGGCGTCAACACAGCATTGTGAATTTTTGGAAAGATTTCCTGAAAACTACTTTTCGAAAATTGCGCGTCTAGGGTCCAATTCGACACGAATTGATGACGAAACCACGTGCGCTGGCGCTTGGCATATTGCCGCGTGGCGATGACGGTGGCTTCGATCGCCGCATCAAGAGAGTATTTTTCTTCAATAAAATCAATTAATTGCAACACGCCAAGCGCCTTCATCGCCGGCAACGACCGGTTCAACTCCAGCGCCGTCAGCGCCCGGGCCTCGTCGACGGCACCGGCGTCGATCATCAGGCGAAACCGTCGTTCGATCGCCTCGACCGACGCCGGGCTTGGTGGGAACAACAGAACCGATATGAAGCGCAGGCCGGCGGGTGGTGTCACCACGTCCGCCTGCCAAGCCGACAACGGCCGGCCCGTCGCCGTCGCGACCGCCCAGCCGCGCAGCAGACGCTGGGTATCACCGGGTTGCAACCGCGCGGCCAAAACGGGGTCAAGCGCGCCAAGCGCCTGGTGAAACGCCACGCCGCCGATCCGGGCCTGCAGCGCCTGAGCCTCGGCGACAACGCCCTCCGGCACCGGGGGTATGGTGGCGATGCCCTGGATCAACGCCCGCAAATAGAGCCCGGTACCTCCGGTGACAATCGGTATGCGGCCGGCTTGATGGGCGGCGTCGATCTCCGACAGCGCTCGGTCCCGCCACCAGGCGGCCGACCCCTTCTCCGCCGCCGACAGCACACCGTACAGCCGGTGCGGCACCCGCGCCTCGTCCTCCGGGCTGGGCCGCGCGGTGAGAATGCGCAGCTCCCGGAACACCTGCATGGAGTCGGCGTTGATCACCACACCGCCCAACGCCTCGGCCGCCTCCAGGGCGAAAGCCGACTTGCCGCTGGCGGTTGGTCCGGCGACGACCAGAACCGTGATCAGCGCGTCGGGAAGTGACGGGTCACTGGACATAACCGGTGCGGCTACGCCATAAGGCGCTCCCACGCAAGATGGTTGATCATGCGACAGATTCTTACGCTCACCGGCGCGCCGAACGCGCGCGACGTCACCGACAACCTGGTCGCCCGAGCCGCCGAGATTTTGACGCGTGCCGGAGCCGCCGTCGGGACGGTCGATCCGCTCGCCCCCGGTGTGGCGGTCGATCTGCCATACGACGGGATCGAGCCGGCCCGTGCCACCCGCGCCGTCCGGGATGGGTTACCGAGAGCACTGGTGGACGTGAACGCGCAACCCGCCGAGGGGCGGCGCAAGCGACTTTTGATCGCCGATATGGACTCGACGCTGATCGTCGGTGAAACCTTGGACGAGTTGGCTGAGCACGCCGGTATTAAAAAGAAAATTGCCGCCATTACCGCCCGCGCCATGCGCGGCGAACTGGATTTCGAAGACGCGCTGAAAGCGCGGGTCCGAATGCTGAAGGGGTTGACCGACAGCGCCATCGACGCGGTGGTCGCGGGCCTTACCCTGACCGACGGCGCCGAGGCCCTGGTCGCCACCATGAAAGCGAACGGTGCGTATTGCGCGGTTGTGTCGGGTGGGTTCGAGCCGATGACCCGCGCGATCCGCGACCGGCTTGGCTGCGACGAGGATCGATCGAACCGGCTTGAGATTGCGGACGGGGCTCTGACCGGCCGGGTGATCCCACCGATCCTCGGCCGCGACGCCAAACTGAGCGCTCTCCAAGAACTGGCGGCCACCCTCGACATCGACACCGCCGCCGCCGTCGGTGATGGCGCGAACGATCTGGCCATGCTGGGCGCCGCTGGCCTGGGCGTGGCGTTTCGCGCCAAGCCGGCGGTCAAGGAAGCGGCCAGCTTCCGCATCGACCACGCCGATCTCACCGGGTTGCTGTACCTTCAGGGATACCGCGCCGAAGAGATTCGCCGACCGGCGTAAGGCCGTCATGAGGCCGCCGCGGCACCAAATGATGGCTCGCACCCGCGCGCGCTGACATTCAAAACAAGAACGGCCAAAACGAGAACGGCGTCGATCCCTATGGGGACCGACGCCGTCTCACACTCCGCGATAAGGGCTTGGGGGGCGGGGGGGTCAGCCCTTGTTGATGCGGAGTGCAACGAAACGCATTTCGCCCTGACGGTCGATCAGCAACAGAACCGATTGCCGGTCCTTGTCGCGTGCCGCCTGGACACCCTTCTCGACGTCGGACGGGCTCTTAACCTCGTTCTGAGAGACCTCGACGATCACGTCGCCCGGCTTAATCCCCTTCTCGGCCGCCGGTCCATTCTCGTCGACAGCGGTCACGACCACGCCATCGACACCGTCCTTGAGCGAATATTCACCGCGCAATTGCGGCGTGAGTGTGCCGAGACCAAGGCCAAGTGAGGCGACATGACTCTGATCGGAGGGCGCCGGGCCTTTCTGATCGGGCGAGGTGGTTTGCAGGCTGGCCTGCTCAGCCTGTTCCAACTCGCCCAGCCGTGCTGTCACGGTTGCCGGACCGCCGTCGCGCCAAACGGTCACCGGCACGTTCTCGCCGACCTTCGTCTCCGCCACGATGCGTGGCAGCTCCCGCATCTCGGCGACTGGTTTGCCGTCGAACGAAACGATGACGTCACCCGCTTTGATACCCGCTGCCTTGGCCGGACCGCCATCGGTCACCTCGGCAACCAGCGCACCACGAGCGGTATCAAGGCCCAGGGATTCGGCGATCTCGTCGGTCACTTGCTGGATGCGGACACCCAGCCAGCCGCGACGGGTGCGGCCGAACTCACGCAGCTGGTCGACCACGCCCGCGGCGAGCTTGGACGAGACCGCGAAGCCGATGCCGACCGACCCGCCGGATTGCGAGAAAATAGCGGTGTTGATGCCGATCACCTCGCCATTGAGGTTGAACAGCGGGCCGCCGGAATTACCCCGGTTGATCGAGGCGTCGGTCTGGATGAAATCGTCATACGGTCCCTGGCCAATGTCGCGCCCTCGCGCCGACACAATGCCGGCGGTCACGGTGCCGCCAAGGCCGAACGGGTTACCGATGGCAACAACCCAGTCACCGACGCGCAGCGCGTCGGAATTACCGAACGTCACATACGGTAATTCGCGATCGCCCGGATCGATCTGCAGCACCGCGACATCGGTCTTCGGGTCGGTGCCGACCAAGGTCGCCTTGTATTCGGTGTCGTCCTGCAACCGGACCGTGATCTCGTCGGCGTCGGCGATCACATGATTGTTGGTGATCACAATCCCGGCCGGACCGATGATGAAGCCCGAGCCCAAGGACTGCGCGCGGCGCGGACCGCGCGGCTGATTGCCGCCATTGCGCTCGAAGAAATCCTTGAAGAACTCCTCGAACGGCGAACCCGGCGGGAACTGCGGCATGTCGGGGCCGCGGGTGGCCTCCACCGTCTGGGTGGTGGCGATGTTCACCACCGACGGCAGCAGCCGCTCAGCGAGATCGGCGAAACTCTCGGGCGGCGCCTTGGCTCCGGCCGTCGACGGCAACAGCAGAACAATGGCAACGAAACCGGCGAGCGCGCCGCGCATAACGGAGCGTCCGGTCGACCAATTGGTCTTCGAAAGGAAGGTTTGGGGGGCGAGCACGGTCATGGGTACCAATTCCTCTCCTCAATGTCGCTACGGAACAGAATAGACCGCCTTTGCAACACACCACGGAAAATGGGTAGCCGGCGCGAACAATCAACGTTCCGCTTAAGTCACTAAAAAGTCATTCCGCTGTGTTTACAATAGGGCACCGACGCGGCGATATTGCGCGGAACGAGACAATCTAACCACGAAGCAGCCACACAGCGGCCAAACCAATTACCGCCGCCGCCAACCCGGCACCGCGTAAAATACCGTCAGGCGCGTCCAGCGCCGCCGCGACCATACGCTTCATCGGCCCGGGAAAAGCGGCGTAGAGCATCCCCTCGATCACCAAGACCAGAGCGAGCGCCGTCAGAAAATCCTGCATGGCGCTCGCCGATCAACACTTCGCGCCAATCACTGGCCAATCATTGCGACGGCACCGACGGGCTACCTTCCATCGAATTGAAGAACTCGAAGAAATCGCTACTCGGTGACAGCACCATGGTGGTGTCACCGCCGCCAAGCGCGTTCCGGTACGCCTGCATCGAGCGGTAGAAGGCGAAGAACTCCGGATCCTTGCCGAAGGCGTCGGCGTAGATCTTGATGGCTTGTGAATCACCCTCGCCCCGCAGGGTCTCGGCCTGCTTCTGCGCCTCGGCCACGAGCACCACACGCTGTTTGTCGGCGTCGGCGCGAATCTTCTGCGCCTGCTCGTTACCTTGAGCGCGGAATTCCCTGGCTTCGCGTTCGCGTTCGGACTTCATCCGGTTGTAGATGTTCTCGCGAATGGCGCTGGGGTAATCGGCGCGGCGGATGCGCACTTCGATGATCTCGATGCCGAACCGTTGCGCCTCGTCGTTCACCTCACGCTTGATATTGGCCATGATCACCGCGCGTTTTTCCGACAACACGTCGAACAGCGTTTGGTTGCCAAGCACGCGCCGTAGGGACGAGGTGATGATCACCGACAGACGCGAGGCCGCCGCGCGCTCGGTCCGGACCGCCTTGAAGAAGGCCAGCGGCTCGATGATGCGATAGCGCGCGTAGCTGTCGACCACGAGGCGCTTCTGATCCGACAGGATCATCTCTTCACTGGGTGCATCGACGTCCAAGGCGCGCTTTTCGTAGTAGACCGTGTTCTCGATGAACGGAATTTTCACGTTCAAACCCGGATCCTTAACCGTACGCCGCACCTCGCCAAACCGGAGCACTAGCGCCTGCTTCGTTTGATCGACCACGAACAATGCCTGAGAAGCGGCGATGCCCCCCAGAATGACCAAGACACCGATGATCGCAAGGGTACGTGACATCAGTTGGTCCCCTTCTGGCTGGGCTCGTTGGACGCGCCGAGGCGCTTCTGGATTTCCGGTAGCGGCAAATAGGGCACAACGCCGCTACCACTGCCGTTGTCGTCGATGATCACCTTGTTCACGCTGCGAAGAACTTCTTCCATCGTTTCCAGGTAAATTCGTCTGGTCGTGACGTCCTTTGATTGACTGTAGGCGTTGTAGACCGAAACAAACCGGTTCGCGTCACCCTGCGATCGGTTCACGACCTCCTGACGATACGCGTCAGCCCCTTCGACCAGCTGCGCCGCCTCGCCCCGGGCGCGCGGCACGACATCATTGCGATAGGCCTCGGCCTCGTTCTTGAGCCGCTCCAGATCCTGCTTGGCACGGGTCACCTCATTGAACGCGTCGATCACCTGGCTTGGCGGGTCGACCTGGTTCAGCTGTACCGATCGGATCTCGATGCCGGCTTTGTACTCGTCGACCAGTCCCTGAAGTTGCGTCTGCGCCGCCACCTCGATTTGGCCACGACGTTCGGTCAGCGCGTCCTGAATACGGGTCCGGCCGATAATATCTCGCATCACCGCCTCGGCGGCGAACTTCACGGTCAACTCGGGGTTTTGCAGCTCGAAGAGAAAATTCTCGACTTTCCCGATCCGCCAGAACACCACGAAATCAATGTCGACGATGTTCTCGTCGCCGGTGATCATCTGGCTTTCCTCGGGAACGTCGCGCACGGCTCCGGTCCTGCCGGTATCGCCACTTGAGCGGAACCCGACCTCGACCCGGTTCTCGCGCGTCACGTCGGGGCGGAACACCTGACCAATGGGCGAGGGCCAGTTCCAGTGCAAACCAGGCTCGGTCGGCAGGCCGACATACTTACCGAACACCAACTCGACGCCGAGCTGGTTCGGCTGCACGCGATAGAGACCGTTCAAGCCCCACAGCACGATCAGACCCACGATCCCGAGAAGAATTAGACGTGGACCACCAAACCCACTCGGGATCATGCCGCGGAACCGCTGCTGCCCGCGTCGCAGCATGTCCTCGATATCCTTGGGCGAGGGCCCACCGGAACCACCTGGACCGCCGCCGCCGCCCCAGGGCGACTTACCGCGTCCACCGCCGCCGCCATTGGACCCGCCGCCCCCGCTCCATGGACCCTGTCCTTGGCCGCCTTGTTCGTTCCACGGCATCGCGTCGTCCTTTCCCTGCCTTCAAAATCTTATTTGGCCGTAACAATCGTACTGGCTTACAGACCGCACTGCGCGCACTAGCACGCGGACGGCGCGTTGCAAAGCCGTCGTCGTCGGCCTATGTCCCCTGCTTGCGATCGGCGGACGGCATTCACGCCCTCCGCTCGCTATCGGCATATTGGCGGGAACGAAGGGATTTCAAGCGATGGCAAGGGTTTCCGAGGACGCGATCCGCCACACCCTGGATGCGGTAACGGACCCCGCCAGCGCTCGACCGCTGTCAGAGTTGGCGATTGTCAGCGGGTTAGTCGTCAAGGATGGGAATATCGGCTTCGCGCTGGAGGTCGATCCAGCCCAGGGAGAAAAACTCGAACCGCTGCGTGCGGCGGCTGAGGCGGCGGTGTTGGCGCTGGACGGCGTTACCTCGGCGACCGCCGTGCTGACCGCACACCGCCCGGCCGGCGCGAGCACCCCAAAGCCTCACACGGGCGGTGGACCAGCCGGCGGTCCCGCACCACGACAAGGCGCCATGCCGGCACGGCCGGATGTTACCGGCATTCGCTCGATCGTCGCTGTCGCCTCGGGCAAGGGCGGGGTCGGCAAGTCCACCGTCGCCACCAACCTGGCCCTGGGGCTGAACCGTCTCGGCCTGGCGGTCGGTCTGCTCGACGCCGATGTCTACGGCCCGTCACTGCCGCGCATGATGGCGATCCGGGGCAAGCCGACGACCGTCGACGGCAAGACCATGATCCCGATGGAGAACCACGGCATCAAATGCATGTCGATCGGCTTCCTGGTGGCCGAGGACACTCCCACCATCTGGCGCGGCCCGATGGTAATGAGCGCCCTGGAGCAAATGATCCGCGACGTCGCCTGGGGCGAGCTCGACATTCTGGTGGTCGACATGCCGCCCGGCACTGGTGACGCCCAGCTTACCATGGCGCAACGGGTGCCGCTGACCGGCGCTGTCATCGTTTCGACACCACAGGATATCGCTCTGTTGGACGCCCGAAAAGGCTTGAACATGTTCCTGCGGGTCGACGTGCCGGTGTTCGGCATCGTCGAGAACATGAGCTATTTTCTGTGTCCGCATTGCGGCGAGCGCAGCGAGATTTTCAGCCACGGCGGTGCCCGGCACGAGGCCGAGCGTCTCGGTGTGCCGTTCCTCGGTGAAATTCCGCTGCATCTGGCGATCCGCGAGGCCGGCGACGCCGGCACCCCGATCGTCGCCGCCGCCCCCGATAGCCCGCACGCCATCGCCTTCCAAGGGGTGGCCGACGCGGTATGGAGCCAGGTGACGAAAGTGCTAGGCGACGGCCGCCTGGAACCGCCGAAAATCGTCTTCGAGTAAACCGCCTTACATCCTTTCGTAATCGACGAAGCTGTAACCCGGTTGACCGCCGTCGGTCGGGTGGTCCTCGCGGCTCGCCTCGCGCCACACGGTCCAATCGACCTCCGGGAACAGCGTGTCGCCCGCAGCCTCAGCATCCACCCAGGTAAGACGCAGGCGGTCGGCCAGAGGCAGGGTTTGGCGATAAATCTCGCCGCCACCCGCGATGATTACCGCCTCAGGCGCGGCCTCGGCCGCGATCATCAACGCCGCCTCGATCGTCGTGGCGGTATCCACGCCCTCCCTCGACCAGCTCGAATCGCGGGTCACCACGATCGTGCGCCGGCCGGGCAATGGTCGGCCGATCGACTCAAAGGTCTTCCGTCCCATGATCATCGGTTTACCCAGAGTGATCGCCTTGAACCGCCTCATATCGGCGGGTAGATGCCACGGTAGGCCGCCATCGGCGCCGATCACCCGGTTGCGGGCGATGGCGGCGACGATGATAATCGGTGGACGGGTCGGCATGACGGCACACCACGACATCGACGAAGTGGCGGAAGGTGGCACGGGGGCGATGGTGGCGGCAACGCGGACAATGGCATGATGGGGATATGACGGGTCCGCCCACCCTCGACGATCGCGCCCAACAGGAGATCGACCGGGCCATCGCGGCGGCCAATGCGTTTGCCGCCGACGGCCGGCCCAGCGATGGGTTGGACGCGCTCTTCCCGCTGATCGATCGATACCCCGAGCATCCGGCCCTGCTGTTCGCGGTCGGTCGGCTCGCCCAGGGAGCCGGGCTGCTTGAGCAGGCGGAGGCGGCGTATCGCGGTGTGTTGCGGCTCCTGCCCTCCTCGGTCGAGGCGGCGACCAATCTGGCCAACGTGATGGTCGCGCGCGACGAGGTGGCGCCCGCTTTGGCCATCCTGCAACGGATCCATGACCTCGCACCAACCGTGGCGCCGGTAACAGCATCGCTCGCCGCCGCCCGGTTGGCGGAGGGCGACGCCGAGGAAGCGCTGCGGCTGTACGAACGCCTGATCGACCGAGACCCGAGCGACGCCCGTCACCACGCCAACCGGGCGGAGGCGCTGGCCCGTCTCGACCGTCACGCCGACTCGCTCGCCGCCCTCGACCGTGCGGCGACGCTGGCGCCCGACGATCCCGACATCGGCTTCAACCGGTCCATAGCCCTGCTGACCTCCGGCCGCGTGGAGGAGGGTTTCGCCGCCTACGAGACTCGGTTGACCCCGGCTCTGGCCACGGCACCACACCGCGAAGGGCTCACCCTGCCACGCTGGGCAGGAGCGCCACTGACAGGTCCCCTGCTGGTCGTCGCCGAACAAGGACTGGGCGACGAGATCCGTTTCGCCGCCGGCCTGACGGCACTGCGCGAGGCGGGGGTCGAGGATATCGTGGTCGAGATCGAACCCCGGCTGGTCACGCTGCTGGCACGCGGCCTGCCCTGGGCAACCGTGCGGCCGCATGACCGGCGGACCGAAGGCGGCCGGCGGCCGGTGTTCCGCTACCGCTGGCTCGATCGGCTGCCGCATCCCCCCGTCGCCTGGATCGAGGCTGGCAGCCTGCCGCTGCGCCTCGGCGCGGCGCGCACGCGACCAATGGCCCCGCTGGGAGTCCTTGCGGCCGATCCCGGACAGATCACGCGTGTCGAGCCGTTGCTCCCTCCCGCCGCACCGGGCCAGTTGCGCATCGGCCTGGTGTGGAGCAGTGGCGTCACCACCCACGCGCGGCGCCCGTTCTATCCGCCATTGGAGGCCTTCGGCCCACTGTTGACGGCGCGAGACATCGTCACCGTCGATCTGCAGTACACCGACTCACATACCGACCGCGCGCGGTTCCAGGAGCTGTTCGGTGCCGCGCCGGCGCCGGTCGAGGGTCTCGACAAGCGCGGTGATCTAGACGGGCTGGCGGCATTGATGACGCGGTTGGATGCCGTGGTCGCGATTTCCGGCTCCACGGCGGCCCTCGCGGCGGCACTGGGTGTGCCAACGATTGAGTTGCACCGGGGCGAAACCTGGATACCCAGGCTCGACGACCGGGATTACTGGCTTGGCTCATTGCGGCCGATCGCGCCGGACAGCCCCGGCGATTGGCCCGCCGTGATGCACCGGTGTCTCGATACGCTACGGCGGATCACCCGCCATCAACCGCCTGCGTAAGCGCGGCAATCGCTTTATCCCAGGCCCCATTCCGACCCTGCCAGTACAGTGACGCCGACGGATACCAGGGCGTGCGTATCCGCCCTATACCCCAGCGCCCATCGGCACCGGTGTCCAACAGAATCCGAGTGTCCAGTCCCAGCCCGGCGGCCAGATGCGCCACCAGCGAATCGATGCTCACCACCACGTCACAGGCGGCGGTCCGGGCCGCCAGATCGTCCACGTCGTTGGTGTCCCAGTCCGGCTCGATCCGCATGCGCTCGCCTGCCGTGGCCCGCTCTTCGTCGGTCATGCCACGTTGCAACGAGACCACCGCACGACCGGGTTTGGCCAACCCATTCAACAGCGGCGCCAGTGGCACCGATCGGCGCGCCGCCTCGGTATCGGGGTGGCGCCACGCGAGGCCGATCACCCGGCTGGCTCCGCTCTCGGTCCAACGACCGCGCCACCGTTCGATCTGGCCTGCGTCGGCCGCCAAATATCCATTGGTCATCGCGCCATAGTCGCCTTCATAGGCCTTGAGCCGCAGCGCGAGACCGCCAATCGCCGTCTGCCAGTGAAAGAACCGGTCGGTAATCTCCTCGGCCGGCGGGTTGGCGCGCGCGATCACGCTGGCCACTGGAAACGACCGCGCGAACAAGCCTTCCAGCCGAGGGTCGCATTCCAGGATCAACGGATGTGGCGCCTGCGCTACGAGCTGCGGCAACAGCGCCGAAAAATAAATCTCATCGGTGGCCGCGCCCTCGCCCCAAACCAGGATCGAGCTGTCCGAAAGGTCGCTGCCGTTCCAGGAGGGGAACTCGAACGACCGTGGCCGGGCGCCAACCCGGCGATCGAGGGTGAAGGCTTGGAACCGTGCCTCGTACGCCGCCCACCCCTCCTCATGGCGGCCGACGGCCAGCAGGGCATGGGCCAGCACCGTGCGCGCCACCGGGTCGTTGCCCGACGCCTCGACCGCCTGCTCACCGGCCTCGACCGCCTCCTGCGGCCGGCCAAGACGCAGGCACACCTCGGCCACACCGGCCAGTGCCCGGCCCGATCCCGGCAACAGATCGGTGGTCTTGCGGTAGGCCGCCTCGGCATCCTCCAACCGGTCGAGACCCATCAGCGTATGCCCCATGGCCAGCCATAGCGTGGGCTCGCCCGCATGCTGCTTTAGTGCATCCCGAACATGTTCGTAAGCCACATCCGGACGATTGTCCGCCAACAAGGCGCCCGCCCGCTCGGCCTGGGCGGCGGGCCAGAACTCCGAGCCCTCGCCGATCCGGTCGAGGCAGCGCAGGGCCTCTTTGACAGCGCCCACCCGCCAAGCGACGCGCCCCATAAGCAGCAGGGCTTCCGGCGCGTTGGGCGCGATCCTCCAGGCATCCTCGGCGTGGGTTAGCGCGCCCTGGGCCCGGCCGATCTCCAGCAGCAACTCGGCGGCGCGGGCGCGGGCCGTGATCGGCGCGCCATCGAACGCCGCTTCATACGCCGCCATGGCGCCTGCGCTGTCGCCGCTCTTGGCGAGCCGGTCACCCTCGGCCAGAGGATCCACGCGTCCTGACACTCGATTCCGCCCGCCTCGTCTAGACCGCGACCGGAGCGGCGATATGCGGATGCGCTTGGTAACCGTCGATCCGAATATCGTCGAACTGGAAGCCGAAAATATCGTCCACCGTTGGATTCAGCCA
This sequence comes from Alphaproteobacteria bacterium, assembly GCA_013203465.1. Taxonomy (GTDB): domain Bacteria; phylum Pseudomonadota; class Alphaproteobacteria; order Thalassobaculales; family Thalassobaculaceae; genus JABMNR01. The sequence goes on along the minus strand of JABMNR010000050.1, from coordinate 3,347 downwards.
CAGCCTGGGGAGCGGCAACGGCTCGCGGCCCAACTGCTCGCGCGCCTGTTCCAGATGGTTCAGATACAGATGCGCATCACCGAAAGTATGCACGAAATCCCCCGGCCGCAGCCCGGTGACGTGAGCGATCATGTGCGTCAGCAACGCGTAGGAGGCGATATTAAACGGCACGCCGAGAAACACGTCGGCCGAGCGTTGATAGAGCTGACAGGACAGCTTGCCGTCGGCCACGTAGAACTGGAACAAGCAATGGCATGGCGCCAGGGCCATGGCGTCCAACTCACCGACGTTCCACGCCGACACCACCAATCGCCGGGAATTGGGATTGAGCCGGATCTGCTCCACCACCTGGCTGATCTGATCGACCGTACCGCCGCTGGACGTCGGCCAATCACGCCACTGCTTGCCATAAACCGGGCCAAGGTCGCCGTTCGAGTCGGCCCATTCGTTCCATATCCGTACACCGTTGTCCCGCAAGTAGCGGATGTTGGTGTCACCGGCCAGGAACCAAAGCAATTCATGCACAATCGACTTCAGATGCAGCTTTTTTGTCGTCACCATGGGGAATCCGCCAGCCAGATCGAACCGCATCTGATGGCCAAACACACTTCGGGTTCCGGTCCCGGTACGATCGCCCTTGAGCACGCCCTCGTCGAGAACGCGAGCCATCAGGTCGAGATACTGCCGCATCGGTCTCCTCCGTCGAATCACCGGCTATGATACCTGAGTCGTACAACATGCGTGCACGCCCCTTTCACATGACGACACGAGCGCTTATATCTATCGCGTCGGCGCAAGCCGGCTATGGCGATAAACGAAGCGTGGCATAAGCGTAGCGGACCCGGGGGCGGTACCCGGCGCCTCCACCAAATTCCTCCGCGGGCCGATATCTCGGTCACGGACCAGCCCGATAAAAAGGGCTCGTTGGCGCGGAGCTTGGGGGCGAAATAGGATCGACGCGCGTGGTAAAGACGGTTTTTTCGCTCGGCATGGTACCACCGATATCGGGCCATAATGTAGTTGCGAATGACAACTATGCTGAGGCGCGCCTGGCTGCGTAAGCAGTTCGGTAGTCTCGATAAAATTCGTTACGGTTAGCGTCGTAGCGTGGGGCCGCGGGCCGCCTAGCAACAGAAGGCCCGCACCTCTTCCACACCTCCGTCAGACCCCTTTGGCACCGGCAAAAGGATTTTTCCCTTGAAGCACCGCGCGCCAGTGGTGTTCATAGATCAAGGATCGCAAGCCCCTAGGAGCCAATGACGGACGACCTTTTCCGCTACGACCTCATGGTGGAGGATGCCCTGCGGGGCGTCGTGCGCGATGCGTTGCGCCGGGCCGAGAGCCGGGGACTTCCAGGGAATCACCATTTCTACATCACCTTCAAGACCCAGGCGCCGGGCGTTAACATCCCGCCCTATCTGATTGAGCGCTATCCCGACGAGATGACCATCGTGCTGCAATATCAGTTCTGGGACCTTGAGATCGAGGACAAGCGGTTTCAGGTGGCGTTGAGCTTCAACGACAAGCGCGAGCTGCTGACGATCCCGTTCGAAGCCATGACTGGGTTCGCCGATCCATCGGTTCAGTTCGGCCTGCAATTCCAGCAGCAGGGAGAAGGTGGCGAGGACGGCAACGATCCCACCGATCCCCCAAGCGGCGATGGCGGCGGAGAGAACGACGCCGGCCAGGCGCCGGAAGTGTCTGGTTCGGGAGAGGTCGTCTCGCTCGACCATTTCCGCAAGAAAAAGTGAAGACCGCGCCACGCGGCGTCATGGCACCAAGCTGATACTCACGAGGGGCTATCCGATGACGGCGTTCGATTTCACCGAAATGTTCCCGCTCGGTCCCGATCAGACCGAGTACCGTAAATTGACCAGCGATCACGTCGCCGTACAGAGCCTTGGCGGCAGAAAGGTGCTGACCGTCGAGCCCGAGGGCCTGACGACGCTGGTCGAGTGCGCGTTCAAGGATATCTCGCACCTGCTGCGCCCGACCCATCTTCAGATGCTGCGTAACATCCTCGATGACGACGACGCCTCGGACAACGACAGGTTCGTCGCCTACGACCTGCTCAAGAACGCCTCGATCGCCGCTGGCGGCGTGCTGCCCATGTGCCAGGATACCGGCACCGCCATCGTGATGGGCAAAAAGGGCCAGAACGTCTTCACCGGCTTCGACGACGAAGAGGCGTTGGCACGCGGTGTCTACAACACCTATCAGAACCACAATCTGCGCTACAGCCAGCTGGCGCCGCTGGACATGTTCAACGAGACGAACACTGGCTCCAACCTGCCGGCGCAGATCGAACTCTACGCCGACAAGGGCGACGCCTATAAATTTCTGTTCATTCAGAAGGGCGGTGGTTCCGCGAACAAGACCTTCCTCTATCAGCAGACCAAGGCCGTGCTGAACCCCGAGTCGCTCACCAGCTTCCTTGATGAGAAGATTCGCACCCTCGGCACCGCCGCCTGTCCGCCCTACCACCTGGCGGTCGTGATCGGCGGCACCTCAGCTGAATACAACCTGAAGACCGTCAAGATGGCCTCCTGCCGCTATCTCGACGGCTTGCCGACCCAAGGATCGGAGCGCGGCCACGCGTTCCGTGACCTTGAATGGGAAGCGAAGATTCTACGGATGACCCGCGAGATGGGCATCGGCGCACAGTTCGGCGGCAAGTACTTCTGCCACGACGTTCGGGTGATCCGCTTGCCACGCCATGGCGCCAGCTGTCCGATCGGCATCGGCGTGTCATGCTCGGCCGACCGGCAGGCCGTGGCCAAGATCACCAGCGACGGCATCTTCCTGGAGCGGCTTGAAGCCGACCCCGCGAAATACCTGCCGGACATCGACGAAAGCAAGCTGACCGCCGACGCGGTCGAGATCGACCTTGGTCAACCGATGGATGTGATCCGTGCGACCCTGTCGAAATACCCGATCAAGACCCGGGTCTCACTGACCGGCACGGTGATCGTCGCCCGCGACATCGCGCACGCCAAGCTCAAGGAGCTGTTGGACGCGGGCAAGCCGCTGCCAGATTACGCCAAGAACCATCCGATCTACTACGCCGGCCCGGCCAAAACCCCCGAGGGCTACGCCTCGGGCTCGTTCGGCCCGACCACGGCCGGCCGCATGGACAGCTACGTCGAGCCGTTCATGGCCGCTGGCGGCAGCTATGTGACGCTGGCCAAGGGCAACCGCTCGCCCGTGGTGCGCGAGGCCTGCAAGAAGCACGGCGGCTTCTATCTCGGCTCGGTCGGTGGTTCGGCCGCTAAGCTGGCGCTGAACTCGATCAAGAAGGTCGAGATACAAGAGTTTCCCGAACTCGGCATGGAGGCGGTGTGGCGCAT
>JABMNR010000227.1 GCA_013203465.1 Alphaproteobacteria bacterium | reverse complement strand
TTGCAACTCATGCCCTGCGATGCCAGGCCGGCGATGAAGCAGTCGGTCGTGGTCCAACAGGGCGTTGATCGGCTTGCCATCGATTGCGGCGATATCCGTGTCAAATCGGAAGCCGACGGCCATACAACGCTCAGCGCTTTCGGGCAGGATTATCGCCCGGCGATTACTTACATGTGCCGCGGTCGGCGGTTCACCGGTGGAGCAGGCGAACAGCAGGTGACGATCTGCGAGCCCGGACCGATTCGGGCCGCCATACAAGTCGCCGGACGGTGCGTTGCGGATCGAGGCGATCCGGGCATCGCATACCGCCTCCGCCTCGATCTGTTCGCCGGCCTGCCGACCGTTGTCGCGCGGGTCTGGTTTGTTCATGACATTCCCCAAGTCGCGTCACTGCCAATTGAAAATCTGCGTTTTACATGGTCACTGCCATCGCATCAGCGTCATCACCTCGTACAGACCAGCCACGGCCTGGTCGGCAAGCCGCGGTTCGTCAGTACACCAGACGAAATCCGGGCGGCCGTCGGCCATGACGGCGCAACCGTATGGCGGCTGGTCGACGCAGCACCGCTACGGGATGACACGGACTATCCACCGCACATGATGCCGCCTTGCGATCAGGTATCCCATTGGTTCGGAGCCACCGGTAAGCACGGATGGATGGCTGTAGCCATGGATGATATTCGCGAGATGCTGCCCAAAGCCATGACACTCGCGCCGGGCAGACTAGATATTGAACTCTGGCCCGATTTCGCCGGCGTGATGAATCTTCCGCAAGGCCGCTCTCGAAGCGTCACCGTGCGTTTTGCCTTCGGCCCACCATCACCAACGCCGACTCGGCAGACCTTTGAATCCTCGCTGGCGACGACAAGTCCGGAGCCCGTTCTGGCCGATTGGCCTGCCGATGTTTCACATGGCTACTTCGATCTCGCAGAGTTGCTGCCTCATCGGGCCGGCGATGCGCAGCGATTCGATGATTACCTTCGAAAATGCGCCTGCCCCCCCACCGTCGCTGACTTTATCGATCTTGGCGACACGCCCGACCCCGGCTACCAGACCACCTATCTCAGCACCGGCAGACGCCTGAAACCGACCGTCTCTGACGATGAACTTAAGGCGATGCAGTTCCATGCAGGCGCGCACTTCGCGGCGACGCCGTGGTCTGACTTCACGCAATACGAGCAGGTCTGGGCCAACAACGAGTATGACGTGATCTGGTGCATCGCCTGCGAGGCTCTTCGCTCCCGCCGCGCGGATATGCTTCGCCCACTTCGCTGGTACGCCCGGCACGCCATCGAAGTTGATTTTGTCCACTACAGCGACCACCGCTGGAAGCACCGCTGCACGCCTGCCCACAGCGCGGATCACACGTTCGCCGGAGCTTATCCCAGCCATTTCTGGACGGAAGGCGTGCTCGCGTGGCACCTGCTCTCAGGAGACGACGACGCGCTCGAATTCGCGAGGGGAATCGGCGACAAGATTATCGAGTTTGGGAGCATGGTAGGTGAGCGCAAATTTAGTTCTTCACGGAAAAACTGGGAACATGCGACTCTTGTCGAGGCCGTGGTGAATAAGGCGGTCTCAGGCTCATCTAGCATGGTTATTGACCCAAATACAGGAGAGGTGGTTGATTTGGCAAACATATCAAAACCTTTGATTG
>JABMNR010000049.1 GCA_013203465.1 Alphaproteobacteria bacterium | reverse complement strand
TGCTGCTCGATCTGGGCCGCAACGACGTCGGCCGGGTGGCCGAGATCGGCACCGTGTCGGTGAAGGAGCAGTTCACCGTCGAGCGTTACAGCCATGTGATGCACATCGCCAGCCACGTCGAGGGCAAGCTGGCGCCGGGCAAGGACGTGGTCGAGGCGCTGTTCTCCGGCTTCCCGGCCGGCACGGTATCCGGCGCGCCGAAGGTGCGGGCGATGGAGATCATCGACGAGCTGGAGGTCTCGCGCCGCGGCGTCTATGCCGGGGCCGTCGGCTACATCTCGGCCAACGCCATGGACACCTGCATCGCCTTGCGCACCGCCCTGGTCAAGGACGGCACCATGTATGTCCAGGCCGGCGGCGGGGTGGTCGCCGACAGCGATCCCGAGTTCGAGTGGCAGGAAACCATGAGCAAGGCCCGGGCGTTGATCCGCGCCGCCGAGGAAGCCATTCGCTTCGCCGCCCGGGGGTAGGACCAGCAGCCGGCGCCGAGAGCGGAAGGCTCAATACAGCCGGTTCGACACCTCGATCAGATTGCCGTCCGGATCGCGGGCGTAGACCGACCGGATCGGCCCCAGAGCACCGGCCTTTTCCGCCGGGCCCTCGATGATGGCGATGCCCAGGGTCTCGGCTCGCGCCATCACATCCACCACGGGTGTGGCGGTGAGAAAACACAGATCGCCCGATCCCGGCACCGGCCGGTCGGCCTTGGGCTCGAACTCCTGGCCGGCGACATGCAGATTGATCTTCTGCTCCCCGAAGGCGAGCGCCTTGCGGCCGCCCCGGAACGTCACCACCGCCATCCCGAGCCAACCGGTGTAGAAGGCGACCGTCGCGTCCAGATCGCGCACGGTCAGCACCAGATGGTCGAGGCCATCGATGATCACGGTGTCAGGATCGGCCGGCATGGCGCCCTATTCCGCCGGTTGCGCGACCGGCATCACCGCGCCGCGCGACGGCAGGGCCAGCGCGGCCACCCCACCGGCCAGCGCGAAGCCGGCCAGCACATACAACATGATGTGAAAATCGCCGGAGAAACGGAACATCTCCGCGACCAACGGCACGCTCGCCGCGGATACGCCGAGCGACACGAGGAATTTCACGCCAAAAGCGGTGCCGCGCCAAGCCGGCGGCGTGAACCGGGCGAACAGGCTGTTTTCCGCCGGAACCAGGATGGTGTTGGTCAGCACCATGAAGGCGGCGACCGGGACCAGCACCGGCCCGACCAAACCGGCGGCGAGCAGCAGAAACGGTACCTGCAACACCCAGAACAGAGCGTAGACCCGTTTCGGATCATAACGGTCGGCCAGCCAGCCGCCCACCAATTGAGCCAGAGCCGAGACACCGTAGACCACCGAGACCAACACGCCGATGCCGGCCGCCGTGTCGACCACGCCGTCCAGCCGCTGGTCGAACAGCTTCGGCATGGCGAAGGAGGTGGACTGATACACCATGCCGCTGAGCGCGATGGTCGACAGTAGAACCAGACCACCACGCATCATGTCGCCGCGGCTGGATTCATGCGGGGCCGCCCTCGCCTCCTCGTGCGGGTCGTCGGCCGCTCCCAGCAGGATGGCGGCGAGAAGTCCGATGCCGACCGCCACGCAGATGGCTCCCGGCACGAAAAACGCCCACTGCCAGCCGAACCACGTCGCCAAGCTGCCCGCGACGACCGCGCCGCCCGCCGTGCCGAGCGAACCGAACACGCCGTTGATCCCCAACGCGCGGCCGCGCAAGATCGGGCTGCGGGTAACCCAGGCAATGCCGACCGGGTGGTAGATCGCGGCGAAAAAACCGATGCCCGCCAGGCCGACCGCCATGGAGAGCGGCCCTTCGGCGAAGCCCGTCGCCACGCAGGCCCCGCCCGTGCCGATGAAAAACACCGTCATCATACCGGGCGCGCTCCACCGGTCGCCCAGCCACCCAGCCGGGATCGCCATCACGCCGAACAGGACCTGCCCCGCCAGCATCAGGGTGATCAAGTCGCTGAACGGCATGTCCCATGCGCCCTCGAGCGACAGCACCACCGTCGGGTACAGCAGCATCAGCAGGTGCGCGAAGCTGTGACCGGCGCTGGAGAAGCCAAGCGCCAATCGAGAGGATGCGAGCCCGTTCATGAAAACACCTCCGTGGGGAACACCGTTATCTCATGGCCGGGATAAGACGGGCAAGCCGGTGGACGGTCACGGCCACCGCTTCTAAAGTCCGGCCCGGGAGGTGGTGGCATGGTGAGTACATCCAAGGCGGTCGCCAAGGACAAACCGATCAAGGCAACCCCGGCGCAACGGGAGTGGCTTGCGCGCGGGCTGGGTCAACCGGGCGGCAAGCTGCCGCTGTTCGACCGCAACGGCCAGCGGGTGAACACCCGGACCGTTCGCGCCTGCATGGATCGAGGCTGGGCCGAGCCTTGGTTCGATAATCCCCTCAAGCCCGACTGGCTGGTCTGCAAACTGACATCCACCGGACGTGACGTGGCCCGTGGCCCGTGACCATTGCTGGACAGGCGCCCCCCTGCTCCGCCATGATCGCGGCACCATTGGCGGGCGGGCAGGTTCATGACTCTTGAGGATTTTTTGACGGTCGTCGCGGCCAGCAAGCCGGCGGATTGGCGTACCACGGTGTTGCCGACCTTTATGTTTCGGGTCGTTCCGGTTCGCGCCTCCGGCGGCGGCACGGTGGATTTCGATCTTCAGGAACACACGACCACCATGACCTTCACCAAGGACGTGCGGTTCGGGCTGGCCTGGGGCTTGGTGACCGATAAGAATTTCAACGACGAATGGGTGCAGAAACTGCCCAACAAGCGGGCTCAAGCGGTCATTCTCGACTTTCTGTACAACGGCGCGCTGGTGTTCCGTGACACCTTGGTCGCGGTCGACGGTTCGCGGTGCATCCTGCCGCAGCCGGTGAACGAGGTCGGCCCGCCCTACAAGGTGCCTGATCGCCGAGCACGCATCGCCAAGCTAGTGCACCAGCTTGTCGGCCCGGAGACCAATTTCGACGCCTATTTCAAACGCGTCGGCATGCAACCGGTCGACCAACCCTGGCCGTAGCGTCGACACCGCAGTTCGACCGCACAACACACCGGCTCATAGGCTGATTTGGCTATCGTTCGATGGTCGGAGCGGCGGGATTCGAACCCACGACCCCCACACCCCCAGTGTGGTGCGCTACCAGACTGCGCTACGCTCCGACGCGGCGGACTATAGGCGATCCCCACGTGCCGGACAACGCCATGTGTTGGATGCCGGATCGCAATTGCCAACTAGAGCAGATCGTGAGCAATCCGAGCCACTTAATGGCTCTGATTGCTCACGATCTGCTCTATCTTGTTAAAGATGAGGGCGATTCACGACCAATATCAAGTCACGCAAATGACTCGATATTGGTCGATCGCGCACTATCGTCCGGGTTGTATCGCGGGTATTCTGAGCACCCATCCTGAAGTGGTGACGCTCCGATGCCTCTCAATCCGACAATCGTCTTCGAGCACGATGGTGAAACCATCGAACGTGTCGAGGACATGCCGCCGATTGACGAGCCGGGGTTTCGCCAGTTGTTGGATCATTGGAGCGCTCTGCGCGACCGCGCCGGCGGCGCCCTGCCCGCACGCGCCGATCTCGACGCCATCGCCTTTCCAAAAGCCATGGCATTCATGTGGGTCTACCAGCGCGTCCAGAATGATGGAAGAACCCGGCACCTATGCCGTCTCGCCGGTGAGGACGTGCGGTTGCGGTACAGCGGTATGATCGCGGGAAAATATCTCGATGAGTTCATCCCGGCCGACATCCTGCCGCTGGTCGAGGCGCATTATCGGCTGCTGCTCGACGAGGGCGGCATCGGCTGGTCCCAAGGCACGATTTACTTGCAGTCGATCGAGCGGGCGGGGTCCGGCGAGCGTATCCTGTTGCCCATGTTGGATGACGACGGCCGGCCCAACGTCATCGTGGGCGCCAGCCGATACCAACCCTGGGAGCTGGATGATGGCACGGAACCAGAGCCCGAGTTGCCTTCTCGGGTCGTCCGTTACGTGATCCCATTTGCGGTCTATGACCGCGCGCGCCGAGGTTGAGCGGGCCACGCGGGGCAGCGAATTACCGGCGCGCCGCCGCCAACAAATGCCTGAGAGCCCGCAAATCGTCGAGCGCGGAGCCGATCGCGTCCTTAACGTCGGCGTCGACGCCGTTACCATTCACCGCGGGAGGACGTCCGCCTTTGACGGGGTTCGTCGCATGCGCGGCACGCGCGGTTTCGCCCGCCGTCGGCATCCGCACGGCGCCATCGCGCAACAGCTTTTGCACCCCCTTGATGGTGTAACCTTCGCGATACAGCAGCTCGCGAATGCGCTGAAGCAGCGCCACATCCTCCGGGCGATAATACCGCCGGCCGCCTCCGCGTTTCAGCGGGCGGACTTGGGTGAACTTGGTCTCCCAGAACCGCAAGACGTGCGGCGGCACCTCCAAATCATCGGCCACCTCGCTGATGGTGCGAAAGGCGGCGGCGGATTTGCCGTTCCGACGAACTGTTGCCGTGGTGTCGATTTGGGCCATTGGTGTGCGGTCCCCGTACGCTGTCGCGAAGTGGTCAGTTGCCGCCCAGCGCTTTGTTGATCCGGTTTTTCAAGACATGGGACGGGCGAAACACCAAAACCTTGCGCGGCAGGATCGGAACTTCCTCGCCGGTCTTGGGGTTGCGGCCCACCCGCTGGCCTTTTTGTCGGACGGAAAAACTACCAAAAGACGAGATTTTGACCATCTCGTTGCGAGCCAATGCGTCGATCATCTGATCGAGAACCGACTCGACGAGTTCCGCCGATTCGTTTCGCGAAAGACCAACCTCCTGGTAGACCGATTCGCTTAAATGCGCACGCGTAACGGTATGGCCGGTCATGATCACCCCCTTGAAGAGGGGGCAGATTACCCGCATCCAAAGGGGTGGTCAATTAAGTCGGCAATTTCAGGCGATTGGCTCGACTTCCTCGCGTCTTATCTCGACGGGAGCCGGCGCCGCCTCGGCGGGAACGCCAAATCGCACCAACCCCGCACCCCATGCCAGCCCGCCGCCAATCGCCTCGAACAGCACCAGATCACCCGCTTTCACGCGGCCATCGCGGACCGCCTCGTCCAACGCCAGCGGTACCGACGCGGCCGAGGTGTTGGCGTGTCGTTCGATGGTACAGACCACCTTATCGAGCGGCATGCCGAGCTTATGGGCCATGCTCTCGATGATCCGGCGGTTCGCTTGATGCGGCACCAGCCAGTCAACCGAGGAGGCGTCGAGGCCGTTGGCCGTCAATGCCTCGTCGATCACCGCGGCGAGTTTGGTCACCGCGTGTTTGTACACTTCCTTGCCGACCATCCGCAGATGACCGACCGTTCCGGTCGAGGACGGGCCGCCATCGACATACAGAATGTCCCGCTGGCGTCCATCGGTGTGCAGATGGGTCGACAGCACCCCCCAGCTTGGTGCGCCCGGTGCCTGATCGGCGGCGCGCAGCACCACGGCGCCGGCCCCGTCACCGAACAGCACGCAGGTCGCGCGGTCGTTCCAATCAAGCAACCGCGAGAAGGTTTCCGCCCCAATCACCAGCGCCGTCCGCGCCTGACCCGCGCGGATGAAGTTATCGGCGATGGCGAGCGCGTAGATAAAGCCGGCGCAGACCGCCTGGACGTCAAAGGCAAAGCCGTTGAGCGCGCCAATCGCCGCCTGCACCCGGGCGGCGGTCGCCGGAAACGTGTCATCCGGCGTCGCGGTCGCCAACACGATCAGATCGATGTCCTCGCCCTCGAGTCCGGCATGAGCCAGAGCCCGCTCGGCCGCGCGTATCGCCATGTCGCCGGTCTTCTCACCCTCGGCCGCCACGTGGCGCTGTCCAATGCCGGTACGTTGGCGGATCCAGGCGTCCGAGGTGTCCAGCCGGGCCGCCAGCTCGTCATTCGATATGATCCGTTCCGGCAAATAGCTGCCGCAACCGATCATCAGGGAACGTCTTGTCATGCCGTCGCCACCGCCGCCGGTTTCATCGCGGGTTTATGAAGTCCCGAACTCTTAAGTTCGGTCTTCACCTTATCGACAAAGCCATGGCGCGCCATGTCAACCGCCACGGCGATGGCACTGGCGAAGCCGAGCGCATCGGTACCGCCGTGGCTCTTCACCGCGATGCCGTTGAGCCCAAGGAACATGGCGCCATTGTAGCGGCGGGGGTCGATGCGTTGGCGCAATTGCCCTATCGCGCCACGGGCCAGCACATAGCCGATCCTCGCCAGCCACGAACTGCGGAAAGCCTCACGCAGGAACTGGCCAATCAACCGCGATGTGCCTTCGGCCGTCTTTAGCGCGACATTGCCGGTAAACCCATCGGTCACCACCACGTCGACCGTACCGGCCGTAATGTCGTCGCCCTCCACGAACCCGTGGAAGTCGAATGGCATATCCTTGATGCCGCGCAGGATGGTTGAGGCTTCGCGCACGGATTCGTGCCCTTTCTGCTCTTCCGAGCCGACATTCAGCAATCCGACCAGCGGCCGCTCCAACCCCAGCACCGTACGCGCGAAGATTTGCCCCATGATCGCGAACTGCACCAGATTCGTGGCGTCGCAATCGATGTTGGCGCCCAGATCGAGCATGGCGCTCTCACCCTTCAGGGTCGGAAACAGGCTGGCGATCGCCGGTCGGTCGATGCCGGGCACCGTGCGCAGCACGACTTTCGCCATCGCCATCAGCGCCCCGGTATTCCCGGCCGAGACGATGCAATCCGCCCGCGCCGCGCCGACCAGATCAATCGCCAACCGCATGCTCGACCCGCGGCCGGCACGCAAGGCTACCGATACCTTGTCGGCGGAGCCGACGGCTTTGTCGGTATGGACAATTTCGGGGTCGCGGGTCCGCAGCCGCTTGGTTTTCTTCAGCAACGGACGGATGCGCGCCTCGTCACCGACGAGAATGAACACAAGATGGGGGTCACGTTCAAGCGCGATATCCGCCCCCTGGATCACCATTTCCGGGGCATTATCGCCCCCCATGGCATCCAACGCGATGGTCAGAGTGCGTGTCAAACGCGGCTTCCTCTTATCATCTCCAACCGGCACCTATATCGAAGCGCCATCCGTGCCGCTGTCCGATGATGGTCGGCATGGTCACCCCTTCCGTCGCGATACAATGGGATTTTAGCCGCCATAGCAGGATTCGTCGACGGTGTGAGCGTTGGGCTTCATAAAGCAAGACTCCCACCTGGAACAAGAAGGTTACCGATTTTTTGCACCGGGCGCGAACCCCGCCAGTTTGCCGAAGGGTGACGCCTCGATGGTGCGATCGACAGGCGCGTCCGTCGGATCCGATACCGTTTCCGGCCACGCCGCGCCAGAGGCTCTCGGATAAGGGTCGAGTGCAAGGCCGAAAGCCTGGGCCACCAATTCGCCCAGGTCTAGGCGCCCGTCCACAAGCGGCTCCGGAACGTCAGCCAGCGGATCTATGTCGATTTCCACCATATCCGGCTCGGCGGCGGCGTCGAACAACTCCTCCAGTTCGGTTTCCAGCACGGCCTCGACCGGCTCCAGGGTGACGATGCAGGTTTGGACCACGGTGGCCCGCACCGACCCGGTGACCGTGATCCAACCGGTATCGGTGCGTTTCCGCACGACGAGCGAGGCGGCCAGGGCAGGCAGGTCAATTAAATCGAAGCGCTCGATCAGCGCGGCACGCTCCTCGGCACCCGAGACGAGCTCCAGATGCTTCGGCTCGTGACCGATTCGGTCCGCCCGGAGGGTTAGCGCGAGGCCGCTCACACGCCATCTCCCATCGGAAGGAGGTCGGGGAATCGGACGCCGCCGGCCAGGATGTCGCTGGATGAGTGGGCGGCGATGGCGTCGACCGAGCGGCGCACGTAGCGGGCCAGACCCACGCCACCATCGGGGCCCGGCGCGCCGGCGAACACGTTCCGGCCAAGAGCGTCGAGCAACAAGGCGTCATCGTCGACCTGCAACGCCGCATCATACGCCGCCGCGCGGCCGTAATAGGCGCGGATCATATCCTTCACCCGCTTGCCCACACTCATGTCTCCGACCCCCATGGCGCGCAGCGTGCGATCCATGTCGAAGAACAAGGCGTCGAACAGGGCTTGGGCGAAACCCGTCATCGACGCGCCGTCGCCGCGCAGACGGCGAAGGATCAGATGCACGTGCAACACCAGCACATCGAACCGACCATCGATCGTGTCCGGCACGCCCAGCAGAGTGTACAGTTCGGGCCGGCGGGCCTGTTGGACAACGGAGTCGTACAGCGCCGCCGCCGCGTGTTTGGTGTTACGCCCCTTGAAAAGCCGCTCGAAAACCATTTCTCTCCTTGCGGGTTCGCTGCGTGGCCCCCAGGACACTATGACCGAACGCTTCCATTCCCCGATCACGGATATCCAATGCCGTCGAACCGCCCAGTCTCGTTCTTTCGCGCCACCATCGTCGGCATCGCCTTCGCCGGTCTGATCGCTTGCAGTCCGCAGCTCACGACCCATGGCAACATGGTGGACCCGGACGCCCTCGCCAAGGTCGAACCCGGGCGCACCGATCAGGCCACGGTGCTAGGCCTGATGGGAACGCCCTCGGCACGCGGCAGTTTCGGCGAACCCACCTGGTACTATATCGGCCAAATCACCGAGCGGCAGGCCTTCTACCGGCCCAAGACCCTCGACCGCAAGGTGGTTTATATCGACTTTGACGAGGCGGGTCTGGTCAAGACCATCGGGGCGCTCAACCTCAGCGACGGCAAGAAGATCGTCTTCGTCAGCCGGGAGACGCCGACCGCCGGCCAGCGCATCACCTTGATCAAGCAGCTGATCGGCAATATCGGCCGGTTCACGCCCGAGGACAACTGATACCAAGGTTCACGGATAGAGACCCATGGTATGAGCCCCGTCCCTCGGCACGGGCTCCTCACTCTACGACAAAAGGCCCCGGATCACTCCGGGGCCTTTTGTGTCGGTAACCGTCGGATCAGTGCGCGAGCGCCGCCAGCAGCAGCAGAGCCACGATGTTGATGATCTTGATCATCGGGTTCACGGCCGGGCCGGCGGTATCCTTGTAGGGATCACCGACCGTATCGCCGGTCACCGCTGCCTTGTGGGCTTCGGAGCCCTTGCCGCCGTGGTGGCCGTCCTCGATGTATTTCTTGGCGTTGTCCCAGGCACCACCGCCGACCGTCATCGAAATCGCAACATAAAGTCCGGTAACGATGACGCCAACCAGCATGGCACCCAACGCGGAAAAGGCTGCGGCCAAACCCGCGGTCCACGAGACCGCATAGAACATCACCAACGGCGCAAGCACCGGCAGCAACGACGGCACGATCATCTCCTTGATCGCGGCCTTGGTCAGCAGGTCAACCGCCCGGCTGTAATCGGGTTTCCCGGTTCCCTCCATGATGCCGGGTATTTCCCTGAACTGCCGGCGCACTTCAATCACCACCGAGCCAGCTGCGCGCCCGACTGCCGTCATCCCCATCGAACCGAACAAGTAGGGGAGCATGCCACCGAAGAACAATCCGATGATGACGTAGGGGTTGCTCAGCGAGAAATCCGCGGCCACACCAGCAAACTGATCGTTGACTTGAGTCAGATGATGGAGATCCGCTGTGTAGGCCGCAAACAGCACCAAAGCCGCCAGCCCCGCCGATCCAATGGCATAGCCCTTGGTGACAGCCTTGGTCGTGTTGCCAACCGCGTCCAGGGCGTCGGTTGTTTTGCGCACGTTTTCGGGCAAATCGGCCATCTCGGCAATGCCACCGGCGTTGTCGGTAACCGGTCCATAAGCATCAAGCGCAACCACCATACCAGCCAGCGAGAGCATCCCCGTCACCGCGACAGCAATGCCGAACAAACCAGCCAGTTGGTAAGTCACGCCGATCGCGATACAGATGATGATCGCGGGCACTGCCGTCGCCTGCATGGAAATCGCCAGGCCTTGGATAATATTGGTACCCGAGCCCGTGTCCGACGCCGATGCGATCGAGCGGACCGGCGAATATTCGGTCGAGGTATAGTACTCGGTGATCCAGATCAGCAACCCGGTTACCACTAGGCCGATAAGACCGCAATAATATAGGTGGCGGCCAGTGAATTCGATATCTCCGACCGATATCATGGTCGAAAATCCGACCACATACTCGGTCACCGGCCACATGGCCCCAGCGGACAGCACCGCCGAGACGATAAAGCTTTTGTACAAGGCGCCCATGATATTGCCGGAAGGCCCCAGGCGGGCAAAGAACGTCCCGATC
>JABMNR010000048.1 GCA_013203465.1 Alphaproteobacteria bacterium | reverse complement strand
GAAATGGAATCTCCTCCGCAC
Source organism: Alphaproteobacteria bacterium (assembly GCA_013203465.1). Classification (GTDB taxonomy): domain Bacteria; phylum Pseudomonadota; class Alphaproteobacteria; order Thalassobaculales; family Thalassobaculaceae; genus JABMNR01. The sequence continues at coordinate 38,070 of JABMNR010000048.1, read as the reverse complement.
CCGCTTCCATGACCAACTCGACGAAGGCGTCGCGGGTGCCGGAGGTCGGCGGCGGGCCGAGATCCTCGATCTTGGCGTTGGGCAGTGCCGGGTCAATCTGCGACCAAGTCGTGTAGGGATTGGCGATCAGCTTGCCGTCGATCGGCACTTGCTTGGCCAGGGCCAGGAAGAGTTGAGCCCGGGTCAACTTATAGGTCGGCGCCGTCTTAGCGTTCGCGAGCACGATGCCGTCGAAGCCGATCTGAATCTCGATAACATCGGTCACGCCGTTCTCGGCGCACAGCTCGACCTCGGATTTCTTGATCCGGCGCGAGGCGTTGGTGATGTCCGGATGGTCGGTGCCGACGCCTTGGCAAAACAACTTCAGGCCGCCACCGGAACCGGTCGACTCGATGACCGGGGTCTTGAACGGCGTGCTTTTGCCGAAGGTCTCCGCGACCACCGTGGCGAACGGAAACACGGTCGACGAGCCGAGGATACGAATCTGGTCGCGGGCCTCGGCGCTCGCGGTCATCGCGACGACGCCGATTGCGGCGATCGCGGCCGCCTTACCGAATGATAAAGTCATGAAATGCCTCCAGTCTTTGGCATGGCAGGATGGCGTGTCCGAGTTCGCGCGCACCGGCTGGCGGCACGACCCGGTGGGCGGCTTGTACCGACCGGGTCACAAAGCTTTTACGACATTGAGATGAAGGTTTTATGACAGCCGGCCGCGAAGGCCCGGCGGCCACGCAAGACAGGTCGTTGTTACGGTGTCAGACAGCGGATGCGTTTGGCGTGGTCTGGTTTGCGGCGTCGGCGGGAAGGTAGGCCGTGAATGTGCTGCCGTTGCCGAGGGCGGACTCGATCGTCAGGGTGCCGCGATGACGGCTGAGGATATGTTTGACGATGGCGAGCCCAAGTCCGGTGCCGCCCAACGCGCGCGAGCGGGCGGTGTCGACGCGATAGAACCGCTCCGTCAGCCGTGGAATATGCTCAGGCGCAATGCCCTCGCCTTGATTATGCACAGCAATCGCCACGGCTGAGCGCCGGGGGTCGGAGTAGGAGGTCGGCAGATCGATCGCGCGGCGGGCCGATACCGTGATGTCGGTGCCGGGTCGACCATATTTAATGGCATTGTCCATCAAGTTCTGGATCACCTGCACGAGTTCATCTTGCTCGCCGACCGCCTCGAACAGATTGTCTTCGATCTCCAGGCGCACCCGCATGTCCTTGCGCCGGGCTTCCAGATCCAGGGTTGCCCTGACGGTGTTCAGCAAAGGCGGCAGCGCGACCCGTCCTTTGGGCAATGCGTGCTCGTTGCTCTCGATCCGTGACAGCGACAGCAGATCGTTGACCAGACGGCTCATTCGGTTGGCTTGGGACCGCATGATCTCTAGAAACCGGTCGCGGGCCTCGCCATCGTCGTGGGCCGGCCCTTGCAGGGTCTCGATGAAGCCCATCAAGGTGGCCAATGGCGTGCGCAGCTCGTGGCTGACGTTCGCGACAAAATCGACGCGCATCTGTTCCACCCGCCGCACCGCCGATAGGTCGACGAACAGCATCAAGGCCGAGGCGGGTTGATCTGGAGTCGCGGACAGTGCCTGGATACGCACGCCGAACACCCGCTCCACCGGGGCCGCCAGCGCGATTTCCACGTCGCCACCGGCGCCACCGTTAAGAGCGCGGCGCACCGTGGCGAGCACTTCCGGCTGCCGTATCACCGCCGCGAGATCACGACCCACGATCTGGTGGCCGAACTGCTCACGCGCCGCCCGATTTGCCAAGGCAACGCGCGAGCGGGTATCGATGAGCACTAATGGATCAGGGATCGATTCGATCACCAAGGCCCGGGAGGCGGTTTCCCGCGCGACGTCCGACGCCCAGTTCAAGAGCCGCCGGTCGGAACGTTCCAAGGCCAGAGCGAGATCGGCGGCTGGACCAACGTCGCCGATGCCCGTGATAGCGCCTTGATGATCGATCAAGACCTGGGCCGGATCCTCGGCGGCGGCGCGCGCTTCTAGGCGGCCAAGCAGCACGGCGAGCTCCTGATAATGTCGCCGCACCATGGCGCCGATGACCGTTGCGACAACCAGGATTCCGCTCAGCGCATAGAGTAATGGTACGTCAAATGCCATCACCGCAATCACGACAACCACGAGAGTGGGCAGCAGTAGCAAGCATGAGGCGCGCGCGACGTCGGTCACGGTAACCCGCCGCTGAGTGCGGCCGACTTTGGGCTCAGGGTCCCCGGCCAGGGAGGGGTGGTCGTCGGTCATGATCCTTATCGGTGTCGAAACACCCCCGGCCCGATGCCCTCCCGCCGGCTCGGCGATGGTCCATGCAACCCCGTTACACGCGAGGATGGCCGGCGGGGGGCTGCTGGGTTAGGGGTCGAGCGATTCATGGGCCGCGATGGCGGCCGCGTTCACGATGTCGGATACCGTCGCACCCATCCGGACGATCTGTGCCGGTTTATCCAACCCCAACAACATTGGCCCGATGACTGATCCGCCACCGAAACGTTGCAGCAGTTTGTAGGAGATGTTGGCTGAATGCAGGGCCGGCATGACCAAGACATTGGCCGGCCCGCTGAGCCGCGAGAACGGGTACAGGGTCTTCATCTCGGGATCGAGTGCCACGTCGGCAGCCATCTCGCCGTCATATTCGAAGTCGACGTTGCGGGCGTCCAGAACCGCGACCGCCTCGCGAATGCGCAGCGTTTTCTCGCGCATGGGACTGCCGAAATTTGAGAATGACAGCAAGGCCACCCGCGGCTCATGACCGAAGGCGCGCGCGCGGGCGGCGGTCTGGCAGGCGATATCGGCCAATTCTTCCGGACTTGGAAGCTCATTGACATTGGTATCGGCGATGAACACGGTCCGGCCACGGGCGATGACCATGGTGAACGCCATGATCAGTTCGTTCGGCCGTCGATCGACCACCCGGGTGATGTCGTCGAGCGCCACCTCGAATGCGCGTGTCAGACCGGTCACCATGGCATCGGCATCGCCGGCGGAGACCATGCAGGCGGCGAACACGTTGCGGTCCTGGTTCACCATTCTTTGGCAGTCGCGGTGTAGCGCTCCCTTCCTTTGCAGGCGATCGAAGAGGAAGGCGATGTACTTCTGATTGAAGTGGGAGAGCCGCGCGTTGTGGATTTCCAATTCCTCGGCGCCGTTGATGCCTATTTCAGCAATGGTTTTCCGGATTCGGTCCTCCCGCCCGATCAAGATCGGGTGGCCGTAGCCACCGTTCTTGAAGCTGACGGCGGCGCGGATGGTTTTCTCCTCTTCGCCCTCGGCGAACACCACGCGGCGCGGATTCTTGCGGATGCGGTCGAGAATATTCTGGATGCTGGCCGCGGTCGGGTCGAGACGTCCCGTCAGCTCGGCCCGGTAGGCGTCCATATCCTCAAGCGGCCGTCGGGCCACGCCGGTGTCCATCGCCGCCTGAGCGACCGCGCCCGAGACGTGCGCGATTAGCCGGGGATCGAATGGCGCCGGAATGATGTAGTCGTTGCCGTAGTGCAGCCGGCGGCCGGAATAGGCGGCGCCGACCTCGTCCGGCACGTCCTCCCGCGCCAGCTCGGCGATCGCATGGGCCGCGGCGATCTTCATCGCCTCGTTGATCTCCGAGGCGCGGACGTCCAGCGCGCCGCGAAAGATGTAGGGAAACCCTAGAACATTGTTGACCTGGTTCGGGTAATCCGACCGGCCGGTGGCGATGATCGCGTCCTCGCGAACCGCCTTGATCTCTTCCGGTGTGATCTCCGGGTCCGGGTTGGCCATGGCGAAGATGATTGGCTTGTCCGCCATTGAGCGGACCATGTCCCTGGTCACCGCTCCTTTGGCCGACAGCCCGAAGAAGGCGTCGGCACCGTCCAACGCGTCGGCGAGGCTGCGGGCGTCGGTGATGGCGGCGTGGGCCGATTTCCACTGATTCATGCCCTGTTCGCGACCTTGGTAAATCACCCCCCGGGTGTCGCAGAGGATGACGTGATCATGCGGCATGCCCATGGCCTTGAGCAGCTCGACACAGGCGATGGCGGCGGCGCCGGCGCCGTTGACCACCAGCCGGGTGTCCTTGATGTTGCGGCCGGTCAGGTGCAAGGCGTTGATCAGGCCGGCGGCGGCGATGATCGCGGTGCCGTGCTGGTCATCGTGGAACACCGGGATGTCGAGCAGCTCCTTCAGGCGTTGCTCGATGATGAAGCATTCCGGCGCCTTGATATCCTCCAGATTGATGCCGCCGAAGCTTGGACCGAGGTAGCGCACACAGTTCACGAATTCGTCGACGTCCTTGGTGTCGACCTCTAGGTCGATCCCGTCAAGGTCGGCGAAGCGTTTGAACAGGACCGCCTTGCCTTCCATCACCGGCTTGGAGGCGAGCGCGCCGATGTCACCCAGTCCCAGCACCGCCGTGCCGTTCGAGATCACCGCCACGATGTTGCCGCGGCTGGTGTAATCGTAGACGGTGTTGGGATCCTTCGCGATCTCCAGGCACGGCACCGCAACCCCGGGTGAATAGGCGAGCGACAGCTCGCGCTGGGTGGTCAGCGGTTTGGTTGGGGTGATCTCGATCTTTCCCGGTCGGCCCGAGCTGTGGAACAGCAGCGCCTCTTCGGCGTCGGTGCGGTTATCGGTTTCCATGGCGTTTCCTTGGCCGTCCCTGTGGGTGTTTTCTTGATTTGATTGTCACCACGTTACCTGTCGCCGGGGAGCTGGGAAAGCCCCGCTCGACGTGGCGATCCGCGCCGCTCGCGTGCTAGGGTCCGCCAACCATTCGTCAATCCATCAGTCCGAGTTCGAACCACCCGTGAGCGCACCACAATCCTCTCCTGCAACCGACGCCGATATCCTCGCGCGTATCGAGGCCCGCGCCGTCGGTGCCACGCCGATGTTCGAGCAGTTCTTCGAGGTCAAGCGGGCGCATCCGGGCTGTCTGTTGTTCTATCGGATGGGCGATTTCTATGAGCTGTTCTTCGAGGACGCGGTCGCCGCTGCCCAAGCGCTCGACATCACGTTGACCAAGCGCGGTGAGCACCAGGGTGAGCCGATCCCGATGTGCGGCGTGCCGCATCACAGCGCCGAAGCCTATCTGGCGCGGCTGATCCGCAAGGGCTTCCGGGTCGCGGTGTGCGAACAGATGGAAGACCCGGCCGAGGCCAAGAAGCGCGGCGGCAAGTCGATCGTGAAGCGCGGCGTGATCCGGATCGTCACCCCGGGCACGCTGACCGAGGACACGTTGCTGGACAGCCGCCGGAACAATTATCTGGCGGCGCTGGCCGAGGCCGGCGGTGGGCTCGGTCTCGCCTGGGTCGACATGTCGACCGGCGATTTCCAAGCCCAGCCGGTCACCGTAAGCGGCCTTGAGGCGACGCTCGCGCGGCTGGCGCCGTCCGAGCTGCTGCTATCGGAGGCGCTGGTGGCGGATGGGCGACTGGCCATGACGCTGTCGGACTGGCGCCCGGCGCTGGCACCACTGCCAAGCGCGCGGTTCGACAGCGAGAACGGCCGCCGCCGGCTGGAGGCGTTGTATGGAGTGGCCGCATTGGACGCCTTTGGCGCGTTCGAGCGGGCCGAGCTATCGGCGGCCGGCGCCCTGGTCGACTATTTGGAGCTGACCCAGAAAGGCAAAATGCCCCGTTTGAGCCAGCCACGGCGATGGCGGCCCGGCGGGGTGATGGAAATCGACGCCGCTACCCGCCGCAACCTGGAGCTTACCCGAACGTTATCGGGCGACCGGGCGGGCAGCCTGCTCGCCACCATCGACCGAACGGTGACCGGTGCGGGCGCCCGCCTGTTGTCCGCGAGGCTGTCGGCGCCATTGACTGATCCCGCGGCGATCGCCACGCGGCTCGATGCGGTGGGGTTCTTCGTCACCGTCGAGCGTGCGCGTACGGACCTGCGTGTGGTGTTGGCGCGGATTCCGGATATGGATCGCGCGCTGTCCCGCTTGGCGCTTGACCGGGGCGGGCCGCGCGATCTGGCGGCGATCCGCGACGCGTTGACGCAGATCGGGCCGGTGCGCGCGGCGATCGCGGCGGCCGGGCCGCTGCAACCCCCGCCTGCCGCCGTTGGCGACGCGGTGGACGATCTGGGCGAACACGCGGCCTTGGTTGACACCCTAAGCCGGGCGTTGGCCGAGGAGCTGCCGCTGTTGGTGCGCGATGGCGGGTTTATCGCCGCCGGGTACGCGCCGGAGCTGGACCGATTGCGCGGCCTGCGCGACGAGAGCCGGCGGCTGATCGCCGCCCTGCAGGCAACCTATGTCGAGGCGACCAAGGTCACGGGCCTGAAGGTCAAGCACAACAACGTGCTCGGCTATTTCATCGAGGTGACCGCTGCCCATGCCGACAAGCTGATGGGCCGCGAGGGGTTTATCCACCGCCAGACGATGGCCAACGCCGCACGCTTCACCACGGTCGAGCTGGGCGAACTGGAGAAGGAGCTGTCCAGCGCCGCCGACAAGGCATTGGCGGTCGAGTTGGCGGTGTTTCAGGAACTATTGGCGGTCACGCTGGCGGAGAGCGACGCCATCGCCCTGGCGGCGGCGGCCCTGGCGCGGCTGGACGTGGCGGCGGCGTTGGCCGATCTTGCGGTTGTCCGCGATTGGAGCCGGCCGATGGTCGACGACGGAGCCGGCTTCGAGGTCGAGGGCGGACGGCATCCGGTGGTCGAGGCGATGTTGCCCGACGGGCCCGGCGCCTTCGTCGCCAACGACTGCGCGCTCGGTTCCGACGACCGGGTGTGGCTGGTGACCGGCCCGAACATGGCGGGCAAGTCGACCTTCCTGCGGCAGAACGCGTTGATCGCCATCCTGGCGCAGATCGGCGCCTTCGTGCCGGCGCGCCGGGTCCGGCTGGGGGTGGTCGATCGGTTATTCAGCCGCGTGGGAGCGGCCGACGATCTGGCGCGCGGGCGCTCGACCTTCATGGTCGAGATGGTCGAGACCGCCGCGATCCTGAACCAGGCCGGGCCGCGCGCCCTGGTGATCCTCGACGAGATCGGCCGGGGCACCGCCACCTTCGACGGGTTGTCGATCGCCTGGGCGACGGTCGAGCATCTGCACGAGACCAACCGCTGCCGGGCGTTGTTCGCCACCCACTATCACGAACTGACCGCCCTGGCCGATCGGTTGCAGGCGCTAAGTTGCCACACCATGGCGGTCAAGGAGTGGAAGGACGACATCGTGTTCCTGCATGAGGTGATCGCCGGGGCGGCGGATCGTTCCTACGGCATTCACGTCGCCAAGTTGGCCGGGCTGCCGGAGGCCGTGGTGCGCCGGGCCGAGGATGTTCTGAAACGGCTGGAGGCGGGGGAGCAGGGCAAGGCGGCGATCACGTTGATCGACGACCTGCCGCTGTTCAGCGCCGCCGCGAAACCGCCCGCGGCATCGACTGGACCAGGCGCCGTGGAACAGGCGCTGGCCGGCCTCAACCCGGACGCGATGACCCCGCGCGAGGCGCTGGAGGCGCTGTATGCGCTGCGGGGCAAGCTAACTGCTGAATAACTCAATCCGGTTTCAGCAATCGGTTTAGAATTAATTGAATGGCGGCTTTGTATTCGTCGGCGTTTTTTCCGTCGGTAATTGCAAGCGCGGCGCGGTCGAAGGCGGCGGAGAGCACGTCGGCTAGTGCGTCCAACGAAACATTCGTCCGATTGTTATCGTCAAGGGCGAAGGCCAACCCTTGCCGCAGCTTTTCGCCGCCAGTGTTCTGGTCGATCCGATGCATCTCGGTGTGCCCGAGCGCATACGGTCCGTCGAGCAATAGCAAGCGTACCCGTCCAGGTATCGCCATGGCGTTGAAATAGGCAGTTGCCCCGCTAGCGAGGGCGTTGAGCGCAGAGGTGGGTTCTGTTGTGTTTCGCTCGATCTGTTCCGCAACAGCTTGTGCCTCACGTTCCACCACCGCCCGGAACAGATCGGCCTTGTCGGCAAAATGGTGGTAGAGCGCGCCGCGGGTCACCTTTGCCGCATTAACGATCTCTGGCGTGCTGGTGTCAGCGTAGCCCTTGTCCACGAACAACATGCGAGCTGCTGCAATCAGCGCAGCGCGGGTGGCCTCGGTGCGTTCTTTGTTCGAGCGTCGCGTGAAATTTTTTTGCATACATTCAGCCTGTATGTTAATAAATTACATGCATGCAGACTGTATGTTTAATTTCGTGAGAGTGAAAGCAATGAAATGCACGCAGTTCTACCCGGTGCTCATGACCGATGATGTGATCGGAACGGCCCAGTTCTACCGGGACTATTTTCGCTTCGAGCCGAGTTTCGAGAGCGATTGGTACATTCACCTGAAGTCGCGTGAGGACGAGACGGTGAACATCGCGATCCTGCATGGGGATCATGTCACAATTCCCGAGGAAGGCCGCGGCCGCGCGTCCGGTCTGTTGATCAACTTCGAGGTCGAAGACATCGATTCGGAGTTCCGGCACATGCGGGAAAAGGGGTTGCCGATCCTGCTTTCGTTGAGAGATGAGCCCTTTGGCCAACGACACTTCATCACCCGCGATCCGAATGGTGTTCTGATCGACGTGATCAAGCCGATTCCGCCCAGCGAGGAATTCCTGAAGCAGTACGCAGCGGATTAAGTACCAGCGCGACCCTGACAGCGGGTCTCACGCCACCTTTGAATACACCGTCTCGCCGGTCAGGCCGGCGGCGTCCATGGCGTGGCCGATGCGTCGGATCTCGGCATCCGGCAGCTTCATCAGCGGCGGGCGCACATGGGCCTCGCGCAGCCGGCCGAGATGGACCAGCGCGTGCTTCATGCGGTTGTGCATGTCGAGGAACGGCGGGTCGTAGAACGCCCGCGTCGTCGGATAGATGCGGTCGGCGATGCGCCGCGCCTCGGCCAGATCGCCCGCCTGCACGGCGTTGAACAGCGCGACTTGAAGCGCCGCGATCACGCTGCCGGCCCCGGAGAGCAGTCCGTCGCAGCCGAGCACCAGCGACGACAGCAGCCAGGAGCTGTGGGTCGACAGCACGTTGACCCGGCGCGACAGGGCGTGCAGCTCGCGCAGTTGCTGTTCGTGCTGCTTGGCGTCGTTGCACCAATCCTTAATGGCGACCACCGTCGGCACGGCGTCGCACATCCGCAGCAAGGTATCGACCGGATAGCCGAGGCCGCCGGCGAGCGGATACTGAAAGATGATGATCGGCAGGTCCGAGGCGTCGGCGATGGCCTTGAGGTGGGCGAGAGCCATCTCCGGCCGTAGCTGCCCGCCCATGCCGAGCGTGTTCGACGGAAACACCAACAGCGCGCCGGCACCATCGCGCTGGGCGCGTCTGGCGATCCGCGCCGCCTGATGCGAGCCGTCGGCATAGACCCCGTGCACCACGGGCAGGCGGTCGCCGACCTCCTCCATGGTGATCGCCATGACCCGCTCCTGTTCCTCGATCGAACAGGTGGCGACCTCTGTGGCGTGAGCGTTGATGGTGATCGCGGTGATACCGTCGACGGCGCCGACATCGTTCAGGTGGGCGCGAAACGCCGGCTCGTCGATCGCCAGATCGCGGTCGAACGGCAGCAGACAGGCGGGAATGACGCCCCGGGGCTGAAACGGCAATGGCGCGGTCATCACATCCTCCCGGAAACTTGTGTGGCCAATAGCCTACGCCGTCGTCGGGTTCGCGCCAACCAAGGACGTGATGCGGTAAGGAGACTGTTTGGTTGGCTACACGATATTCCGCTCTCGTAACGGTTTGCCTGCCAACACCCGCTCGTAGCCGAACCGGGTCAGATCGAGGGTCTGATACGCTCGATGGGTGATCAACTCGGCGATCGCCCGTCCCGCCGCCGGCGACTGCTGCAGGCCGTGGCCGGAGAAACCGGTGGCCATGAGAAGGTTGCCGATCTCCGGGTGGCGGCCGATCACCGCGTTCTGGTCGAGGGCGTGGTAATCGTAAGGCCCGGCCCAGGCGCCGGTCAGCTTGATCGCCTCGAACGCCGGGATGCGGTGGGCGATCGATGGCCACACCACCTCTTCGAACCACCGCCAGTCGACTTCGATCGCCCAGCTTTCGGGGTCGTCGTCCTCGGGCGGCGAGACGCCGCAGACATAGCCGGTGCCTTCGGGTCGGACAAACACGCCCGTGGTGTCGATGGTGAGCGGCAGGCGCGGCTTCAACGGAGTGCGGCAATCAATTTGATAGACCGTGCGGATACGCGGGCCGACCGCGAGCTCGACACCGGCCAGTCTGGCTACGGCGCCGGAATTGGCGCCCGACGCGATAACGCAGTGTCCGCAGGCAATGCGGCTGCCGTCGGCGAGGCGGACGCCTTCGACCTTGCCGCCGATCCTATCGATCGCCGTCACCTCGCCGGTGACGTACCGCACGCCGAGCGATCGGGCCTTGCGCTTGAATGCCTGCAACAGGGTGTTCGGGTCGATCCACCCCTCGCCGCGCTCGCCCAGGGTGCCGGCGGCGAGCCCATCGGTGTTGATCCAGGGAAACCGTTCCGTCAGCGCATCGGTGTCCAGCCAAACGATGGTGGCGCCGGCCTCGGTCTGGACGGCGTGGTTCTCGGCGAGGATCGCGCGGTTTTCCTCGGAGGCAAGAAACAGGTAGCCGCCCTCGACGAAGCCGAGATCGGGCGCCTCACCATCCACCGCCAAGAGTTCCGGGGCTTGTCCGATAAAGGCGCGGGCGAACAAGCCGATCTCAACGTTCTCGCGGATCGAGAATTGCTGACGGATGCCGCCGACCGACAGCGGGGTCGAGGCGCGGGCGTAGGTCGGGTCACGCTCCACCACGACGATATGGCCCGTGAAATCGGGGTCCGTCGCCAGGAAATACGCGGTGGCCGAACCCACGGCCCCACCGCCGACGATCACCACTTCTGCACGATCCTGTGTCGCGTTCATGATGGCGAGCGTCGGGGATTTGCGGCCGGCTCGCAAGCCGGTCGTAGCGTTCGCGTCGTCCGATCCCTATCCTGCGCGCGGAGACCAAGGGAGACGTCGAAAGGAATATGAATGGCTGCCGTCATTGATGCTGAGCCCTCGGAGCGCCGCGAGGCGAAGGCTGCCCTGGTGGTCGATGGCTTGGCCGTTACCGGCAAACGGGTGCCGAACCGCAAGGCGGTGTGCGACACCGAGACGCTGGCCGGCGAAATTGCCGTGATCGCCAAGGACGAGGCAAACGACGTAACACGCCGGGTGGCGATCCTCGACCGGCTCAAGATCGCCCTGGCCGCCGGAACGACGGAGATTCGTCATCGCTTCGAGACCAGCAACGACGGGGCGGCCTGTGTGCGTGGACATGCCTGGCTGATGGACCAGCTGCTTGGGGTGATCGCCGATCACGCGGCCGGGCGCGAATACCCAACCACCAGCCTGACGGATGCCGAGCGTATCGCCGTCGCCGCCGTCGGAGGCTATGGCCGTGGCGAGCTGGCACCACAATCCGACGTCGATTTGCTGTTTCTGAGACCCTACAAACAGACCGCGCGCGGCGAACAGATCGTCGAATACACGCTGTATCTGCTGTGGGATCTTGGCCTGAAGGTCGGCCACTCCACCCGTTCGACCGAGGAATGCGTTCGCCAGGCCAAGGCCGACATCACGATCCGCACAGCGCTTCTCGAATCCCGTTTCCTGTGGGGCGACGCGCATCTCTATGGCGAGATGCGGCATCGGTTCTTCGCCGATGTGGCCACCGGCTCGCCGCTCGATTTCGTCGAGGCCAAACTGGCCGAGAGCGACGAGCGCCATCATCGCATGGGCGACAGTCGTTACGTCGTCGAACCGAACATCAAGGACGGCAAAGGGGGTTTGCGCGACCTGCACACCTTGTTCTGGATCGGCAAATACGTCTACCGGGTCGATGACGTGAGGGAGCTCGTCGGCCGTGGCGTGTTGGCGCTGGACGAGGCGCGGCGCTTCGCCAAGGCGCAGAAGCAGCTTTGGACCATCCGTTGCCACCTTCATTATCTGGCCGGCCGGCCGGAGGAGCGACTGACCTTCGATGTGCAGCCGATCATCGCTCGCAAGCTGGGCTACACCGACCACGCCGGTGCCGTTGCGGTCGAGCGTTTCATGAAACATTACTACCTGACCGCCAAGGATGTCGGCGACCTGACTCGGATCTTTTGCGCCGCGATCGAGGCCGAGCACAAACGGCGACGTCCGCGATTGCGTTTGCCACGGTTTTGGGGCGAAGCGCGGTTCGGTGATTTCCGTATGGAAGGCGACCGGGTCACCGTCGTCGACGATCATGCCTTCGAACGCGATCCGGTCAACATCATCCGCCTATTCCACGAGGCCCAGGCCCGCGACGCGATGATCCATCCGGTGGCGTTGCGGCTGATTACCCAGAACCTGAACCGCATCGACCGCGCATTGCGCCGCGATCCGGAGGCCAACCGGCTGTTCCTGGAGATGCTAACGAGCCCGAAGGGGCCGGAACGCATCCTGCGCCGCATGAGTGAGGCCAGGGTACTGGGTAAGTTCGTGCCGGATTTCGGTCGGGTGATGGCCCAGATGCAGTTCGACATGTACCACGTCTACACGGTCGACGAGCATACCCTGGTCTGCCTTGGTGTGTTGCACGCGATTGAGAAGGGGGAGCTGGCGGAGATCGCGCCGATCGCCACCGAGGTGGTCCATAAGGCGCTGTCGCGTCGGGCGCTGTATGTGGCGGCGTTCCTGCACGACATTGCCAAGGGCCGGGGCGGGGATCACTCGGTTCTCGGCGAGCGGGTGGCTCGCCGGCTGTGCCCGCGTTTCGGCATGACCGACGAGGAGACCGATACCGTCGCGTGGCTGGTGCGCTGGCACCTGTGGATGTCCAACACCGCCTTCAAGCGCGACATCCAAGACCCAAAAACGGTTGAGGATTTCGTCAAGGTCGTCCAATCGCCGGAACGCCTGCGGCTGTTGCTGGTGCTGACGGTGGCGGACATTCGCGGCGTCGGCCCGCATGTATGGAACGGCTGGAAGGCGCAACTGCTGCGCGATCTCTACTACGCCGCCGACGAGGCGCTGGCGGGTCAATCGGCGCGGCGCGGGATCGAGAGCCGGGTCGCGGCGGCCAAGACGCGGCTGGCCGAGCAGTTGCCCGATTGGCCAGCCGAGGAGATCGAGCCTTACACCGCCCTCGGCTATGGGCCCTATTGGCTGGCTTATAATGCCGAGACCCACGCCCGCCATGCTCGTCTGATCCGGCAAGCCAACCGCGACAAGGCCCCGCTAGCGGTCGATACCCGGGTCGATGCCCATCGTGAGGCGACCGAAGTGACGGTCTACGCCACCGATCATCCGGGATTGTTCTCTCGTGTCGCCGGTGCCATGTCGGCGTGCGGTGCCAACGTGGTCGATGCGCGCATCTTCACGCTGGCCAATGGCATGGCATTGGACAGCTTCATGATTCAGGACGAGGGGCGTACGGCGTTCGACCGGCCGGACAAGATCGCCAGGCTGGTGGCGTCGATCGAGCGGGCGCTCGAGGGCACCCTGCGCCTGGAAGAGGCGATCGAGGCCCGCAAGCCGACGATCAGCAAACGCACCCGGGCGCTCAAGGTGCCGCCGCGGGTGCTGATCGATAACACGGCCAGCGCCGCCCACACCCTGGTCGAAATAAACGCCCGGGACGAGCCGGGCGTTCTGTGGCGCATAACACGGGCTATGGCGGGGGCTGGCGTGCAGATCCATTCGGCATTGATCTCGACCTATGGTGAACGGTTTGTCGACGTGTTCTACGTCAAGAACGTGTTCGGCCTGAAGATCGACAGCGAGCGCAAGCTGGCCGAGGTTCGGGCCGTACTGATGAAGGCGTTGGGGGCGGCCAACGACTGAACGACGGTTTTTGGCCGCGAACCCGCCGCAATCACGGGATAGGTCGAGCGTACCGAATCACGTACACCGAACACCATGAGCCTCGCCCGCGCCATCGCCACTGTCGGCGGCTACACCATGATCAGCCGGGTCACCGGTTTCGTGCGCGATGTGCTGATCGCCGCCATAGTTGGCGCGGGGCCGGTGGCGGACGCGTTCTTTGTTGCCTTCCAGATCCCGAATTTCTTTCGGCGCTTGACCGGCGAGGGGGCGCTGACGGTTGCTTTCGTGCCATTATTCGCTGGCACGTTGGAGAGTGACGGGCGCAAGGCGGCGCTGGCTTTCGCGGGGCAGGTCCAGGCGGTGCTGCTGACGGTGTTGCTGGCGTTCCTGCTGGTCGCCGAGATCGCCATGCCGTGGGTCATGCTGGTGCTGGCACCGGGGTTCGCGGACGAGCCGGAGCGGTTCGACCTCGCGGTCGAGTTGACGCGGATCACCTTCCCCTACCTGCCGCTGATTTCCATGGTGGCGTTGTGGGGCGGTATTCTGAACAGCCTGGAGAAATTCTGGGCGATGGCGGCGGCGCCGATCCTGCTGAACCTGATTCTGATCATCACCTTGGTGACGGCGGTCGACAGGCTGGAGACGCCGGGTCATGCCTTGGCCTGGGGCGTGGCGGCGGCGGGGTTGGCGCAGGCGTTATTCCTGGCGTTGGCCTGTCGCCGGTCCGGCGCGTTTCCGCCCCTGCGTTGGCCGCGCCTGACGCCGCAGGTCAAACGATTGCTGACCCTGATGGCACCGGCCGCGCTAGGCGCCGGGGTGGTGCAGGTCAACCAGTTCATCGGCATCTTGTTGGCGTCCCTGCTACCGGCGGGGGCGATCTCCTATCTCTATTTCGCCGACCGGGTGGTGCAGTTGCCGTTGGGCGTGGTCGGGGTGGCGATTGGTACGGTGGTGCTGCCGTTGCTGTCGCGTCAGGTGCGTGGCGGCCGGGAGGCCGAGGCGCGCGATACCCAGAACCGTGCTTTGGAGATGGCCTTGTTGCTAACCGTGCCGGCCGCCGCCGCCTTGGCGGTGATCGCCGAGCCGGTGACGGCGGTGCTGTTCGAGCGCGGCCGCTTCACCGCCGAGGCCAGTGCCGCCACCGCCGCCGCGATGGCGGCGTTCGCCGCTGGCTTGCCGGCCTTCGTACTGATCAAGGTGTTCCAGCCGGGTTTCTTCGCGCGCCAGGACACCGCCACCCCGGTCAAGGTCGCGGTGGCGGCGGTGATCGCGAATCTGGCGTTTAATCTGGCGCTGCTGCCATTGTTCGCCCATGTCGGCATCGCCCTGTCGACCACTCTGGCGGCCTGGCTAAACGCCGGAACCTTGGCGTGGCTGCTGCACAAGCGCGGGCATTTCGATCCGGATGACCGGCTGATCCGCCGGGCGCCGCGCATCGTGCTGGCGGCGGGCGGTATGGCGCTGGCGGTATGGGCGGTGAGCCGGGTGTTTGAATCTTGGCTACAAGCGGATTCCGTGGCGGGTATTATCGGATTGGTCGGGTTGGTCGTGCTCGGGTTGATGGTCTATGGGACCGCGTGTGTTGTGCTCGGCGCCGCTCGACCGGCGGAACTTCGGGCGGCATTCCGGCGCGGTGGCACACGCGAGATACCTTGATTCCATCGGCCGTGGCGGGGATAACCCTCGCTCTTTGACCACGCGACCCGCGAGCCCGATCATGAAACGCATTTTCTCCGGCATTCAGCCGTCCGGAAACCTGACCCTCGGCAACTACCTGGGGGCGATCCGCAACTGGGTGGCGCTGCAGCAGGAGCGGAGCTACGACTGCATCTTCTGTGTCGTCGATCAGCACGCGATCACCGTCCCGCAGGACCCGGCGGTGCTGCGTCAGGCGACGCGGGAGGTGGCGGCGGGCATGATCGCGTCCGGCATCGATCCGGGCGACTGCATCCTGTTCAACCAGTCGCAGGTGCCGGAGCAGGCCATGCTGGCCTGGGTGTTCAACTGCGTGGCCCGGCTTGGCTGGCTCAACCGGATGACCCAGTTCAAGGAAAGGGCCGGCAAGAACCGCGATAACGCCACCGTCGGGCTCTACGTCTATCCGGTGCTGATGGCGGCCGATATCCTGGCCTACAAGGGCACCCACGTGCCGGTCGGCGACGACCAGAAACAGCATCTGGAACTGAGTCGCGACATCGCCCAGGCGTATAATTCGATGTTCGGGGTGGATTTCTTCCCGCTGCCCGAGCCGCAGATCCTCGGTGCCGCCACCCGGGTGATGAGCCTGCGCGACGGCACCAAGAAGATGAGCAAGTCGGACCCTTCCGACATGTCACGCATCAACATGACCGATGATGCCGACACCATCGCCCAGAAGATCCGCCGGGCGAAGACCGACCCCGAACCGTTGCCGAGCGAGGTGGCGGGGTTGGAGGGTCGGCCGGAGGTGCGCAATCTGGTTGGTGTTTACGCCGCCCTCTCCGACCAATCGATGGACGATGTGCTGAGCGAGTTCGGCGGCAAGGGTTTCGGTGACTTCAAGAAGGCGCTGTCGGAGGTGGCAGTCGACGTGTTGGGGCCGATCGGCGCCGAGATGAAGCGATTGTCCGCCGATCCTGGGTACGTCGACGGGGTTTTGGCCAAGGGCGGTTCACGGGCGCGGGCGATTGCCGGACCGATCGTCGCCGAAGTTTACGATACCGTCGGCTTCCTGCGTCCCAACGGTTAATGACCGAGCGTCGCCGCTCGGGAATGAATGGCCGTCGAATCCTATGGATTGTTGCGGAGGATTGGTTCTTCGGTCTGCACTATCTGCCTTTGGCCGAGGCGCTGGTCGCCGCTGGCGCGGAGGTGCATTTGGCCGCCCGTTTTGGTCGGCGCGGTGCCGGCCATGCGACCGCGATCGCGGCGGCGGGTATCCGCGTCCACCCGCTCGCCAAGCTGGACCGAACCGGCCTCGATCCGCGTGCCGATCTCGGCGCTGTGGATGAGCTGACCGCGCTGTGCCGTCGCTTGGCACCCGATCTGGTTCAGACGGTGGCCATGAAGCCGGTGATCTACGGTACCATCGCCGCCCGCCGAGCCGGGGTGGCGGCACGCTGCGCCTGGTTGCCGGGCCTTGGGCATGTGTTCACGGCCCGTGGCATCAAGACATGGCTGCTGCGCCAGGTCGTGACCGGATTGCTGCGCTGGGCGTTGGGAGACGGTGTTACCCGGGCGATGGTGCTCAACGCCGATGATCAGCAGATGGTCGCGCGGCTGATCGGCGTGCCATCCAATCGGGTCGTCGTCATGCCCGGCACCGGCGTCGATCTCGACCGCTTCACGGTGAGCGAGGAACCGGCCGGCCCGATCGTCGCGGCGTTTACCGGGCGCATGTTGGGCGAGAAGGGGCTGGTTGATCTGGTGGAGGCGGCCCGCCGGATGCGGGCGCGGGGCATCGACCTTACGGTCCGGCTGGTTGGCGCGCCCGATCCGGAAAACCCCACGGCGATTCCAGAAGCAACCCTGAACGGCTGGACCCGGGAGGGAGCCGTGACCTGGCAGGGTGCGACCGAGGATATCCCGGCGGTTTGGCGCGGGGCGCATGTTGCCGTGCTGCCGTCACACCGCGAGGGGTTGAGCATGAGTCTGCTGGAAGCGGCGGCTTGTGGCCGGCCGGCGGTGACGACCGACGTGCCCGGCTGTCGCGAGGCGGTGGTGGATGGCGTGACCGGTCTGCTGGTGCCGCCGCGCGATCCGGCGGCATTGGTCGAGGCGCTGGTTGCCTTGGCCACGGACGGGGATCGGCGGCGGCGGCTGGGACGGGCCGCGCGTCGGCGGGTTGAGAATCATTTCAGTATGGAAATGGTTTGCGAGCGGTTGATCGCACTTTACGAGGAGGCCCTGGCGGTGGCCGATCGGGCAAGCGCTTGATCGATGGGCAGATACAGCAGAATCGCCGTCACTAGAAACGCTGGCGCGGTGGCCAGCGCGATACCAACCACTCCCCATAGGCTCATGAAGATGGCGTTCAGCGCGACGGTCAAGATCAGGTTCGCGGTCGCTGCCAGGGCCAAGCTGCGGCCCCGCTCCAACACCGCCGCCGCCCGCACCAGGATCACCGCCGCCGCATAGGCCGGCAATTGAAGCACATAGGCGGCCATGACGTTTGCGACCAGAATCGTATCCTCGGGGCCAAAGGCGCCGCGCTGATACAACAACCGGATTACCGGCTCGGCAATCAGCACCACCACGATGACGGCCGGAATCGACAGCACGGCTACCGCCAGTAGATGTCGCCGCAGCTGCCGGCGGAGACCGTCGGGATCGGCCACCGCCCCATCGGCGTAGGCCGGCAATACCGCCACTCCGAGGGCGAGGGTCGCCACGTGCAAGCCGGCCAGCACCAGCTTGGTGCCATACCCAATCGCCGAGACCGCGCCGGGGCCGAGAGCGGCCGACATCACCTGATCGATCAATCCAGCTCCGGACAGCAGCAGGGTGGCGAGCAGCACCGGGCCCCAGCGTCGCCGCAGCGGGGTGAGGTCCGGGCCGTGCCAGCGCGGGCGCACCGAACCGCCGCGCCGCCGGACGGCGATCCCGAGCAGCACGGCCTCGATCGAGGTGCCGATCACCGCACCCCACGCCAACGCTTCGATGCCCAGCTCGTCACGCGCCGCCACCAGCAGTCCGGCCATGACCAGAGGCGTGAAAATCGGCGCGATTGCGGGCAGCGCGAACCGCCGCTCGGCGTTCAACACGCTACCCCAGGCCAGGGCGGCGCCGGCGAGCACGACGAACAGCGTCATGATCCACAGCATGTCGGCGGTCAGCGCCAGAGTTTCCGCGCTCAACGTCGGTGCCAGAATCGGCAGATAGAGCGGTGCCGCCGCCGCCATTGTCATCGCCACCACGGCCAACAGCGCCAACATGCGTGTGGCACCCGTGGCGGCGAGGGCGTTCGCGTTGTCGGCTCCAGCGGTTCGGCGTTCAGCCAGATAGGTGGGCACTAGGGCGATTTGGAACGAATGGGCGATCAGGCTCAGCAGGAAGATCGGCACCGCCAGCGCTAGGAAGAACGCGTCGACCTCGATCGAGCGACCATACAGCGAGGCAATAATCGCCTCACGGACAAAGGCGGCGAGTTTGGCCACCACCGAGAGCACCCCAACGATTAAGCTGGCGCGCATGACCGCGCGATCCTCGGTTAAGCGGGGAGGGATGATGGCGGCCACACCGACTCAAAGCAGGTCGGAGGGAGCGAATACCGTCACCGGGCGCGACAACCCTTTGACCGGATGCTCGCCCATTGGTGTCAGCGTCTCATGCACCGTCTCGGCGAAATCGGCCGACGCCAGGACGCGAACGCCGAGCACGCGTGTCAGGCCTTCGATCCGGCTGACCAGATTCACCGCCGGGCCAATCACCGTGAAGTCGAGCCGTTCGGGCCCGCCGATGTTGCCGTAACCAACTTCGCCCAGATGCAGGGCGATGCCGTATTCGATGGTTGGTTTGTCATGCTGGAGACGTCGGGTGTTCAGGGCGCGGATCAGGGTCACGGTATCGCGCGCGGCGGCCAAGGCTGCCCGACAGGCGGCTTCGTCACCCTCGGCGCCCGAATTCTCGTCGGCTGGGAAGATCGCCAACATGCCATCGCCGAGGAATTTCAAGATTTCGCCGCCGCGCTCCTCCACCGCTTGGACCGCCGCCTCGAAATAGGCGTCCAACAGCGCGATGATGATGTCTCGATCCAGCCGATCGCTTAGCATGGTGAAGTCCCGCAGGTCGGAATACCAAACCGCCGCTCGAATGCTCTCGGCACGCCCTCGGATGATCTGGCCCGACAGCACGCGCTCGGCGGTTTGTCGGCCGAGATAAATCCGCATGAGCTGTTCGGTCAGCGCCCGTCGCTCCATTACCTCCAATCGAAGCGACAATGCCGGCAGCATCTCCCACAGCTCACTCAACGCGTCGGTGGAAAACCCACCGGGTCGGTCGGAGCACCAGGTGACGAAATTGATCAGCCCGTCGGAGAACACCAACGGCATGGCGACGTAATCGGTCATGCCCTCGGCCTTCAGGTCTTCTAGGACGGGAAAGTCGAAATTCTCGTCGGCAATATCGAGCCGGCGGCGGATGCCGGCGGCGCCCTCGAAGATCAACGGCAGCGGGCTGCGGCGGAACGCTTCGGTGTCCTCCATCCCGCGCAGGATACGCAAGGCCTGGGGTTGTTCGACGTCGCGGTACCAAATCACCGAATAACCAGTTGCTTGTGGGTGCAAGGTTCGGAGAAACGCGGTAAATCGCATCAACGGCAGGCCACGTGCCACCAGAAGCCGCCCGAGATCGCCAATCAGCCGGGTACGGGAGGTGTAGATCGCCGCCGGGCCGAGCAGCCAATCGATCGGTGTGATCGACGGGTCGATTGGTGTCGGGGCTGAGGTGTCGTGATCGCTGGTTAGGACATCGACCAGCTGGCGAGCCTCGAGGTTGCGCGGCCCAAGTGCGCGGCTCACGGGACCGCCGCCGGGTAGATGGCTTGACGTCACCGGGTGTGGCCCCAAGTATGCGGGTGAGTTCGTGGGACGGCCTGCCGTCGCGACGGCACCGTTTCCATTGGATCCTGGAGGGTCGACATGTTCATTCAGACGGAAGAAACCCCAAATCCGGCGACCATGAAGTTCTTGCCGGGTCGGAGCGTTATGCAGACCGGCACGGCCGAGTTCAAGTCGGAGGATGACGCGGCGCGTTCGCCCCTGGCCCAAGCCCTGTTCCAGGTCGACGGTGTAACCGCGGTTTTCCTGGGCGGCGATTTCATCAGTGTCACCAAGCGTGACGACAAGGAATGGTATCTGATGAAGCCGGGTGTTCTCGGCGTTGTCATGGAACATTTCGTCGCCGGCAAGCCGGTGATCACCGATGAGTCCGAGGCGGCGCTCGAGGAAAACGTTGCGGCCGAGGACGCCGAGGTGGTGTCGCAGATCAAGGAGTTGCTGGATACCCGCGTGCGTCCGGCGGTGGCCATGGATGGCGGCGACATTGTCTTCCAGGGTTATGACGACGGTGTGGTGACGCTGCATATGCAGGGTGCGTGCGCCGGTTGTCCCAGCTCGACCGCGACACTCAAGATGGGCATCGAGAACATGCTGCGGCACTACATCCCCGAGGTGCGCGAGGTTCGCGCGGCCGGACTTTACTGAGCCTTGAGCCGCTGATGGCAGCATCATGACGGTACGGGTCTTAATATGGCCCACGGTCCCGTTATGATCGTCCGATGATCAGAGTCGTCATGCCCAAGGGCCGCGCGTCGCGGGCCGCCCTTGTCGTCGTCATCGTTGCGGGCGGGTTTCAAATTATCCCGTTGTCGATGGACGCCCCGTCATTCCCGCTGCCGGCAACGGACCGCCTTTCCGAGTCACGTCGGCCGACCATCGCGCAGCCGGCGGACCTGCCGTCGATTGGCCACGGTGTCAGTATCGCCAACGTCCAGCAATTGCATCGAATTTTCACCCGAGCGGAATACCGGTTGGACCATGTGCGGGACGCGGCCGCCACGGTTCCGCGCATCTATCTGGCGCGCTTTCCCGCCGGCATGGCTGAAATGGAACCGGCCGACGAGCGTAAGGCGTTGTTCCTCCGTGTGGTGCTGCCGTTGATCCTGCGGGTCAATCTGGAGATCGAGGTCGACCGGATACGGGCTCGATATCTGCTCGGCCGTCTCGTGGATGGCGAAGGGTTGTCGCGCCGGGACGAACGTTGGTTGGTGGCGTTGAGCCGACGCTACAAGGTGCTGGGTGTCGATGATGATATCGCCAGCCTCGACGCGGCGGCGCGGGCTCGGCTGCTGCGCCGGATCGACGGATTTCCTCCCTCGCTTGTTCTCGCCCAAGCGGCCGTTGAAAGCGGCTGGGGCACGTCACGCTTCGCCACGGTTGGCAACGCGTTGTTCGGGCAATGGACGTGGGACGAAAGCGCGGGCATCGCGCCGACCGAGCGCGATGATGGCGAAGGGCACGCGATCCGCGCGTTCGACAGTCTTTTGGATTCGGTCCGGGCCTATGCCCACAATCTCAACACCCATCCCAGCTATGCTGATTTTCGTGCGGCCCGGCGGCAAACCCGTGTGGCCCAGAGCCGTCTCAACTCGCTGCTGCTGAGCCGCTACTTGCAGTCCTATAGCGAACGGCGCGAGGCTTATATCGAGGAGTTGATCGTGGTTATCCAGCAGAACCAATTGCAGGATTTCGATCAGGCTCGCCTCTGACGGCCGATCACAACCGGTGACGCGATGCCTGTCACTGTGGGATGTAGAACTGAACGCCGTACCAGTGCCAGCGCCCTTCAGGTCCCGCCATCGTGCAGTTAATGCGCGCCCGGCCCGGCGGAAACGGTTCGATCAGCCGTACCTCAATCCGTTGACCCAACGCCTCGGTCTTGGTCTTTCCCTGACCTGACGCGTAGCAGTCGATCCGCTCGGCATTACCGACTTCATCTCCGACGGTGAAGCCGAACAAAGGAGGGTTGGCTCGTAGAATTAGATCGGTCGGCACCCGGTCTCGGACCGGAAGCGGCAAGGCATTGGCGGTCAGACGAAAGCGGTCAATGCCGCCATAGGCCTCGTTCAGAGCGAACCGCGGCAGCCCGAATCGGTCGTTGCCGGCATGGATGACGCCGGATTGTTGGCCGAAGGCGGCGACGTACCCGCGCTCAGCGACGATCCGCTGTATGTCGAGGCCATATTCCCCATAGGGATAAGCCAACAATGTCGGTCGGTCGCCGACCTCGTCGGCAAGGCGCTGGGCCGAACGGTCAAGTTCCAGCTTTGTACGCTCCAGGGCGATCTCTGGCAGGTGCGGGTGTGATGCGGTCTGGCTACCGATGCTCCAACCACCGTTCTTCACCTCGCGAATCTCATCCCAGGACATATAGGCGGGCGACCCGCGGTCGATCGCGTCGGTGGCAACGAACAAGGTCGCCGGATACCCGGCTTTCTTGAGGCGCGGCCACGCTTCGGTGAAGACTGATTTATAGGCGTCGTCGATGGTGATGCCGACCGTGCGGTCTGGAAGCGCAACACCGCGGCGCATGTTTTCCAGAATCTCCGGCACGGCCAGAACCGTGTAACCGCCGCTTTTCAGCTCGGTCAGATGCTCCTCGAACTGATCGATACGGACGTTGCTGGTCGGCCATTCCGATTCACCGAATCGGTGGTACATGAAGATCACCGCTCCCTCGGCGGCGATGGACGGCATGGCGGGCAGCGCGGCCATCAGAACGAACGGGAGAGCCAGAAGACATGACAAGAATCTCATACACCCAAGAGTACCCGATGCGTCTGACGAAACGAAGTGCCGGCGCATATCCCGGCGTCGAAGGCCGCCGCCGGTGACAATCGTGCTCGCGATTGACGCCGCCACTGGTGGCTGCTCCGTGGCGGTGGCCCGTGATGGCGTGCCCTTGGCAGCCGCGGCGGAAGCGATGAGTCGCGGACATGCCGAGGTGCTGATGCCGATGATCCAACAGGTCGTGGCGGCGGCCGGAATCGCTTGGCCGGAGCTCACCGCGATCGCCGCCACGGTTGGGCCCGGCAGCTTTACCGGTGTGCGAATCGGGTTGGCGGCGGCACGCGGCCTCGCTCTGGCGACCGGCGCGGCGACCGTGCCGATTACGACCCTGGAAGCAATCGCCGTTGGTGCCGGTGCCGGGGATGCGCCGCTTTTAGTCGCGCTCGACAGCAAGCGGCGGGATTTGTACGCTCAATGGTTCGAGAGCCCGGCCCAGCCGATCGACCCGCCAGCGGTTGTGACAATCGACGGGTTACGTGTCAGCGCCCGTGAACGTGCGGTCAACGGCGCTCTGCGTCTGGCGGGTGACGCCGGATCGAGTTTGGCGGAGGTTCTCGTAGCCGACGGGTTTGATGTTCAATCGGTACCGGAAGCCGATCGGCCGGACGCTTGCGTGGTCGCGGCCTTGGCGACCGAACGGTTTCTGCGGTTGGGTGGTGGCGCCCTACGGCCTTTTTACATGCGCCCGCCGGACGTGTTGCCGCCGCGATGACGGCGCCACGGGTGACGATACGCGGCGCCGCGCCGTCAGATTTGGCCGCGATCGCCGCGTTGCAAACCGATAGCTTCTCCGATCCATGGGACGCGGCCTCTATCGCACGGCTCGCCGCGCTGCCCGGCGCGGTCTTGCTGGTCGCGGTCGCCGGCTCGGGCACACTGTGTGGCTACGCGCTTGGGCACGCCATCGGCGAGGTGGCGGAACTCACCTCGATCGCGGTGGCGCCGGAGGCTCGCCGCGCCGGTCTCGGTGGCCGGCTCCTCGCGATGTTCGAGGGCGTCGCGGCCTCCTTGGGCGCTGAACGCGTCGTGCTCGACGTCGCCGCCGATAATAACCCGGCGTGCCGGATGTACGCCGCGCGCGGGTATATCGTGGCCGGCGAACGACCCGGCTATTACCGCCGTGGCCGCGTTGCGCCGGTCGACGCGGTGGTGATGGCGCGCGGTCTCAACTAAAACCGAGAAACCAATTAGTTAACCGGGATTTTGCTGCCGGACCTGGATGTGCCCAGACCGCATCAGCGAACGCCTCGACATATGAGGCCAATCGTCCTTCTCAGGCCCATGCGACGCGAATTGCATAACCGCGCATCAGTTTAATGTAAAATTTTCAATGGCTTCGATAACTTAATGAAAACTATATTTTTACTTGTCATTTGAACCGTAAAACATATAATACAGTTAAATTCTTAATGGAGGCCAAAATGTCCAGCAACGATCTGATCGACGACGATGACATCGACGATGACGACATCCTGGATTCCGATGATTCGGACGAGGATGACGAGCCGGAGACGATCAGCGGCACCAAGGGCAATGATGCCCTGGTTGGCACCGCTGCCGATGAAGAGCTTGAAGGCGAAAATGGTGACGACACCCTGTCCGGCGGTGCGGGTGCCGACGAACTGGAAGGCGACAAGGGCGACGACTTTCTGGATGGCGGCGTCGGCGATGACGACCTCGACGGCGGCAAGGGGTCGGACACCTTGTTCGGGGGAGACGGCGATGACACCCTGTTCGGCGACAAGGACGCCGACACGCTGAGCGGCGGCGCCGGGGCGGACATGTTCATCGTCAAGGGTAAGTTCGGCGCCGATGTGATCGCCGATTTCACCGTCGGTGAAGACGTGATCCGGGTGCATCAAGGGATTCGCGCCGGCGGTTCGGACAAGTTCGCCACGTTATCCACCTCTTTCTCCGAGACCGCCGACGGCGGCACGCTGATCGATTTCGGCTCCGGCAATAGCTTGACCATTCTGGGCGTTAAGCCGGCCGACTTAAGCGCCAGCGATTTCCTGCTGAACGGCAAGCAGATTCACGGCACCGACGATGACGATACGATCGTCGGTGCCGATGATGACGACTCCGTCGATGGTGCGTTGGGTGACGACACCCTCGTTGGAGGCGGCGGCGACGACATCCTGTCCGGCGGTGAAGGGTCCGATGTGATATATGGCAACACCGATTCCGACACGGCTTATGGTGATCAGGGCGACGATTCTCTCTACGGCGGCAAACAGGACGACAACCTCTATGGCGGCGACGGCGCGGATGTGTTGTATGGAAACCTTGAGGATGACCAACTGTCGGGCGAGGCGTCGGCCGATACCCTGTTCGGCGGCCAGGGCGCCGATGTTATCGATGGCGGCGCCGGAAACGACGTGTTGTTCGGCAATCTCGCCAACGACACTCTTTCGGGTGGCGCCGGCGACGATGTTTTGGCCGGCGGGGCGGGAGCCGATGTTTTTGTGTTCGACAGTGGTTCCGGGGCCGATACGATCGCTGATTGGGAGGCCGGCGATATGATCCAGTTGGTCTCCGGTCTTAACGGGAGCGGCATTGCGGATTTCGCGGATTTGTCCGCTAGGATCGGTGATGCCGCGAGTGGCGACGCCGTAATCGACCTAGGCGGCGGCAACAGCATTACTCTCGTGGGGGTACCGTCTTCCAGCCTTTCGGCCGACGGCTTCCTCTTCGTCTAGCTCGTGGTGAGTTGTTTAACCTCGATAGCATTGCGCGTGTTTTTGTGAGCATCGTTGCCGGCCATGGACGAATGGTGTTCTTCGCCTGGATTAGCTCGATTGTATTGAACCATTGGATGGAACTATGACCGACATGCATGATCACGATATCTTGCTTCACGCGACAACCAATGTTGTTGCCGCGCATCTGTCCAAGACGGGTATGCCGGTCGAGGCGGTTCCGGACGTGATCCGCGTCGTTCACAAGGCGTTGTCCAACGTCGTGAACGGAGGAGGAAAAGCCAAGGAATTGGCACCGGAACCCGCCGTGTCCATCAAGAAGTCGATAACACCGGATTACATCGTGTGTTTGGAGGACGGCCGGAAACTCAAGATGCTGAAGCGGCAT
This sequence comes from Alphaproteobacteria bacterium, assembly GCA_013203465.1. Classification (GTDB taxonomy): domain Bacteria; phylum Pseudomonadota; class Alphaproteobacteria; order Thalassobaculales; family Thalassobaculaceae; genus JABMNR01. The sequence continues at coordinate 11,891 of JABMNR010000048.1, read as the reverse complement.
CTGATGGCCGCCTATGGGATGACGCCAGATGAATACCGCAAGCGTTGGGGCTTGCCGGCGAACTATCCGATGGTTGCGCCGAACTACGCGCAGCGACGTTCCCAGCTCGCGAAAGCGATTGGCCTCGGCACGCAAAAACGCATCAAGCGCTGATAGCTTGTTCCCTGTCGAAGGAGTCCGGGATCGGTCTCACGCCGCTTGTCGCGATGGTTAACGCCATGTAGATTCACGACTTCCACGACCGGCGCGTCGGCGGAGCGATTCCGTCGACGCGGAAACCGCGCGTGGCGGAACTCCCTACCGGCGGCGAATGAGCGAGACCGACTCTAAAACGGCGATTACGACGATGGTCCCCGGGGCAAACGGCGATCTTGGCCTCGCTGTGTCTGGGACCATGGAGGTGCGTTTAGCGGCTGACGCGGCAGACGTCGACGCCGCTCAGGCCCTGCGCTATCGGGTGTTTTACGATGAACGGGCGGCCAAGCCGGTTGGCGCGATGGCGGCGCGACGCCGGGATTTCGACGACTACGATGCGATCGCCGATCATCTGTTAGTGATCGATCACGTGCGTGGGCCGGGAGCCGATTCGGTGGTCGGCACCTACCGGCTGATTCGGCATAGCCGTGCCGTGGCTCATGGCGGCTTCTATACGGCCGGTGAGTATGAAATCGCCAAAATCCTCGCCTTTCCGGGGGAATTGCTGGAACTCGGCCGGTCCTGCGTTGACGCCGCCTATCGCAACCGACCGACCATGCAGTTGCTGTGGAAAGGCATCGCCGCCTTCGTATTTCGTTACGACATCACATTGATGTTCGGTTGCGCCTCGTTGCCCGGCAACGATGTTGACGCGTTGAGCAAACATCTGAGCTACCTTTACCATTACCACTTGGCGCCGGACCGCTTACTGGTGCGGGCGTTGCCGGGACTGCACATTGAGATGAACCGAGCGCCGCGCGAATCGATCGACGCAAAACGGGCGCTCGCGACGTTGCCGCCCCTGATCAAAGGATATTTGCGGCTCGGCGGGTTTGTCGGCGATGGTGCTGTGATCGATCCCCAGTTCAACACGACCGATGTTTGCGTGATCGTCCAGACCGATGCTGTGACCGATAAATATTACAAGCACTACCAACGAGAGGCGCGGGGGGTGTGAGCGCCGCGTCGGCTGAACCAGGCCATGGCTCGGTGAGCGCGAGCCACTCACTGGGCGCACGCCTAGGCTCCGTGCAGCTCGACGCGCGCGAAGAGCGGCTGCTGCTGGGTCTCGGACGCGGCCTGATCCGATCGCGGTGGCGTGCGGTCACCCGGCTTTTGCTCTATTTCGGGTTGACCGCGGGGCTGCTCCCGGTCCAGGCGACCGCGGTCGCGCTGGGTTGGCGGCTGGCGGAGCGGTTACCGCAATTTTATCACCGGCTGTGCGTCCGGATCATGGGATTCAACGTGGTGATCCGAGGACAACGGCTGCGCGAACGGCCGGTGCTGTTTGTCTGCAATCACATTTCCTACCTTGATATCACCGTGTTGGGTGCGGTGATTCCAGGGTGCTTCGTCGCCAAATCGGAGGTCTCGAGCTGGCCGTTGTTTGGTGTCTTGGCCAAGCTGCAGCGCTCGGTGTTCATCCGCCGCAAGCGCGCCGATGTGGCACGGCACGGCAACGAGCTGGTTGATCGCATGGCGGCGGGCGACAACCTGATCCTGTTTCCCGAGGGGACGAGCGGGGATGGCACACGCGTCTTGCCGTTTCGCAGCGGCCTGCTGGCGGCAGCCGAGGTTCCGCTGGGTGGCGAGCCGGTAAAGGTGCAACCGGTCTCGATCGCCTATACCCGGCTAAACGGCATTCCACTAGGGCGCGGCTTGCGGCCGTTCTTCGCCTGGTATGGCGACATGGATCTGGCTCCGCATCTGTGGACGGTGGCATCGCTCGGCCAATTGACCGTGGTCGTGGAGTGCCACCCACCGATTACCGTAGAGAATGCGGGTAGTCGTAAGGAGCTTGCTCGACGTTGCCACGAGAGCATTGCCCAGGGTTTGGCGCGGGCCAACGCGGGCCGATGATGTGGAAAGTTGCGTTGCCCATCGCACTGTCGCTTGACTTGGCGCCGTCGATTCGTAGGGTCACGAGAGAGACGCTCGTGGAGCGGACTGTCGCGCATCCAAGCTGGACCTGCGAGACAACAAAGAATCGAGGAGTCGACTTCGAGTTGAATGCGATCGTATTCCCGGTCCATGTCGGGTCCAACGCCGGAGAGTGGTAGGCGACGACCTTGGCAAAAACCCTTCACGTAAAGACCTATGGCTGCCAGATGAACGTCTACGACTCCGCCCGCATGGCGGATGTTCTGGCGCCGCATGGGTATACGCCCTCGGAGGTTCCCGAGGGCGCCGATCTGATTATTCTGAACACCTGCCACATCCGCGAGAAGGCGACCGAGAAGGTCTACTCCGAGTTGGGGCGCCTGCGCCTCTTGAAGGAAGCGGCGGCCCGTGACGGCCGACAGGTGCTGATCGGTGTCGCCGGTTGCGTCGCCCAGGCCGAGGGCGAGGAGATTGTGCGTCGGGCGCCGACCGTTGACTTGGTCTTCGGCCCGCAGACCTATCACCGGCTGCCCGAATTGGTCGCCCGGGCAACCGAGCGCGGAACTTCTGGCGGATCCGGAGTGGTCGACACCGACTTCCCGGTCGAGAGCAAGTTCGATCATCTGCCCGAGGAGAACGGCGCCCATGGGCCAGCGGCCTTCCTGTCGGTGCAGGAGGGCTGCGACAAGTTCTGCACGTTCTGCGTGGTGCCCTACACCCGTGGCGCCGAGTTTTCCCGCCCGGTCGATGCCATCGAGGCCGAGGCCAACCGTCTTGTCGCCGGCGGGGCGATGGAGATCACGCTACTGGGCCAGAACGTCAATGCGTACCATGGCGCGGGTCCGGATGGACGGGTTTGGGGCCTTGGCGCGCTGCTCCGCCGTTTGGCCGAGATCGAGGGCTTGAAGCGATTGCGGTACACCACCTCGCATCCGCGCGACGTCGACGATGCGTTAATCGCGGCCCATCGAGACGTGGATACCGTTATGCCGTACCTGCATCTGCCGGTGCAATCCGGTGCCGATCGAGTGCTTGCGGCGATGAATCGCAAGCACACCGCCGACGACTACCGGCGGGTGGTCGACCGATTGCGCGCGGCGCGGTCCGATTTGGCTTTCAGTTCGGATTTCATCGTCGGGTTTCCTGGTGAAACCGATGCCGATTTCGTCGAGACCCTGCGCTTGGTCCGCGAAATTGGTTACGCCCAGGCGTATTCGTTCAAATACAGCGCCCGACCCGGGACACCGGCGGCGGTGCTCAACGATCAGATTCCGGAAGATGTCAAAGCCGACCGCCTCGAAGCGCTACAACAGCTTCTGAACGCCCAGCAATTGGCTTTTAATCAAGCGAGTGTCGGCGGCGTACAGGCGGTGTTGTTTGAACGTCGCGGCCGTCGCGAGGGGCAGTTAGTCGGTCGTGGGCCCTGGATGCAGGCGGTGCATGTCCAGGCGCCGGAACGGCTCCTTGGCCGGCAGTTGCTGGTGCGGATCGACGACGGGCGCGCCAACAGCCTAGCCGGAACCGTGGTCACCGGGGAGATGCCCCGGATCGATCGTGAATTGTCCTCAAACGCCGAAAGGGCGATTGCGTGAGCACGGACACCGTTATTCCAACGTCTATCCAGCTTGAATTCCATGACCACTCTCTGTTGCCGCTGTTGTTTGGCGACCACGACCGCAATCTTACCCGGATCGAGCAGAAGCTGAAGGTCTCGCTGGAGGCGTTTGGCAACACGATCCGGATTCTTGGTGACGAAGACAATGTTCCGGTGGCGCAACGGTCCCTCGAAGCGCTCTACAAGCGACTAGAGAGGACCCGTGACAAGGGGCGCGCGCCCTATGTTTTTGAGCTCGGCGATGTCGATGCGGCGATGAAGTGGGCGATCGACGACGGCCAAACCGGCGATATTGGCCGCTATGCCGCCGGTGAAGGCACGCTGGAAAACTGGAAGCGGCCGGTGGCGCCTCGTTCGCCCAATCAAGCGGCTTATATCAAGGCACTGGAACAGAACGAGCTGGTATTCGGCTTGGGACCGGCCGGGACAGGTAAGACCTATCTGGCGGTGGCGATCGCGTGCTCCTTGCTGAAGACTCGGCAGGTCGATCGGCTCATTCTGTCCCGCCCGGCGGTCGAGGCCGGCGAGCGGCTGGGTTTCCTGCCCGGTGACATGAAGGACAAAGTCGATCCCTATCTGCGGCCGTTGTACGACGCGCTCTACGACATGATGCCAGGCGAACAGGTCGAGCGGCGGTTGGCGGCCGGCGAGATCGAGGTGGCGCCGCTCGCCTTCATGCGGGGGCGGACCCTGTCCAACGCCTTTGTGATCCTCGACGAGGCGCAAAACACGACGCCGACGCAGATGAAGATGTTCCTGACACGGCTTGGCGAGAACTCCCGCATGGCGGTTACCGGTGATCCGTCGCAGGTCGATCTGCCGCTGGGCAGTAAATCCGGGCTGCGCGACGCGGTCGACCATCTGCGTGGTGTGGAGGGTATCGGCTTTGTCGAATTCACGGTTGCCGACGTGGTCCGCCACCCTCTGGTGACGAGGATCGTTCAGGCGTACAATTCACGCGAAGCAGCCTTGCTTCCCGATAGTGACGGACGATGACCGACGACGATCCATCCCCCGAGGGCGACAGTCGCCCCCGATCTAGCGGCCGGCCCTCCGGCTTCGCGTTGGACGATTGGGCTGACCTTCACGTACAAATTAATGCCTCCGCGTGGCGCCGGGCTTTGGACGATGCCGACGCCGTGGTGCGTCGAGCGGTCGAGGCCGCGTTGACGGTGGCGCCGATGGATCGAACCGTACGCTCCCGTGGCGCCGAGCTTGCCGTTTTATTGATTGATGACCCGGCCCAGCGCGTTCTCAATCGCGACCATCGGGGTAAGGACGCCGCCACCAACGTGTTGTCGTTTCCTGCTGGTTATGCGCCGCCGGCTGGACCGAAACCGCTGGGCGACATCACCATCGCCTACGGTGTCTCCGCACGCGAAGCAGTCGAACAGGGGAAAACCCTTGCGGATCATCTGAGCCATCTGGTGGTGCATGGCGTGCTTCATCTTTTGGGTCACCATCACGACGCCCCGGACGAGGCGGAGGTCATGGAGTCGTTGGAACGGTGCATTCTCGCGCGTCTGGGCGTCGCCGATCCCTATGCCGATGATGACGTGGCGGCATGAACGAGACCACCGGAACCAATAGCGGAGGCGGCCCGACGGCACCGGAACGTGGCGCGATCGTCGACGCATGGCGCACGTTGATGCGCGCGGTTGGGTTTGGCCGTGGCGGAACATCGGCGGTGCGCGCCTCGCTGGAAGAACTGATCGACGAGAACGGCGAAGACGCTTCGCCGATCGACCCGCACGAGGGTGCGATCATCCGTAACGTGCTGGGCCTACGTGACATCACAGCCTACGACGTCATGGTTCCCCGGGCCGATATTGTCGCGGTCGACGTTTCGTTGACGTTGTCCGACCTCGCGGGCCAGATGATCGATGCGTCGCACAGCCGGGTGCCGGTCTACCGCGAGACCCTCGACGACGTGGTTGGCATGGTCCACATCAAGGATGTCGTCGCCTATCTCCACAAGGGCGAGGATGTGGCGGTCAGCGAACTGTTGCGTGAGGTGTTGTTCGTCGCGCCGTCGTCTCGGGCCCTCGATCTATTGCAGGAGATGCGCATGACCCGGCGCCATTTGGCGCTGGTCGTGGACGAGTATGGCGGGATCGATGGGCTGATCACCATCGAGGATCTGGTCGAGGAGATCGTCGGTGACATCGTCGACGAGCACGAGGTTGAGGAAGGACCGAAACTCACGGAGCGTGATGACGGAATCATCCTGGCCGATGCCCGCGCCACGGTGGAGGAGTTTGAGGAGTTGGTTGGGCCGGTGCTTACCGCAGAGGAGCGCGAGGAAATCGACACTCTGGGCGGTTTGGTGTTCAGTCTGGCCGGCCGGGTAGCGACCCGTGGCGAGGTGATCCGTCACAGTTCCGGGATCGAGTTCGAGGTCGCCGACGCCGACCCTCGGCGGTTGCGCACGTTGCGGGTGCGCAGGCGGCCAAATTCGGTTGATCGTGCCGCCGAATGATCTAGTGATCGGCGCGATCGTGTCCACCGTCCTGTCGGCGCGAGTCCGAGCGGCGCTTGTCCTTTTCAGTGGAGCGCTTACCGCTCTTGCTCTGCCGCCATTGGACGTGGTGCCAGCGGTCTTCGGTTGGTCAGTTCTCGCCTGGGCTATTCGTGTCGCACCTGGTTGGCGTGGCGCCGCCCTGGCCGGATGGCTGTGGGCGCTCGGGTACCACGTCGCGGGCCTGCACTGGATCGCCAATGCGATGGTGGTGAACGCCGACCAGCACGCTTGGCTGATCCCGTTCGCGGTGCTTGGTCTGCCCGCTATATTGGCGCTGTTTACCGCTGTTGCCGCCGCGGTCGCGCGCCGGCTCGCCGATCGCGGGCTGGCGCTGTGGGCCGGGTTCGCGGGCTGTGTCGGGTTGACCGAATGGCTGCGCGGTCACGTTTTCACAGGGTTTCCCTGGAACCTGCCCGGGGCGGCGCTGGACGCGGTGTTGGCCCTGTTACAGCCCGCTTCGATCGTCGGTGCCTATGGTCTGGGCCTGGCGACCGTGCTGGTGGCCACGGCACCGGCACTGTTTTTCGATCCAGCCGTGCCGCGCCGGCGTGTGGGATGGTTAACGGCCGGGCTGATTATGATGGTGTCGGTTACCTGGCTGTGGGGCGAGGCACGGATTGCGACGATTGCCGACCGACCGGCGGTCGAAGGCGTGCGCTTGCGCATTGTTCAGGGCAATGTGCCGCAACGGGACAAATGGAACCCCGCCCTGAAGCCGGAGCATTTAAGCCGCTATCTCCGACTCAGCCGCGCCGATATGGCGGCTACCGTCACGTCGGCGGGAACGCCGACCGTCGTCGCGCCGACGGTGGTGATTTGGCCGGAAACGGCGGTCGCTCATCTGTTCGGCGCGCGGGCCGATATCGCGCGGGCGGTCGCGGCGGCGATTCCGCCAAACGGCACGTTGCTTTTTGGCGCCCCCAGGGTCGACCGCCGCGATGCCACACCGGTCCTACACAACAGCATGGTGGCGTTGGAAGGCCGCGGCGTGCCGCGGTGGATTTACGACAAGTTCCACCTAGTGCCGTTCGGCGAGTACGTCCCGTTGCGCTCCATCTTGCCGCTGGAGCCGATTGTCCAGGGTATTCGCGATTTCGCCCCGGGGCCGGGGCCGCGCACGCTGGAGTTGCTGGGCGCGCCATCGGTGTCATTGCTCGTCTGTTACGAGGCGATCTTTCCAGGTGCCGTCACGGCGCCGGAGCAGCGACCGGAATGGCTGTTGAACGCCACCAACGACGCTTGGTTCGGCCGGTTCAGTGGGCCGCATCAGCATCTCGCCATCGCGCGCCTGCGCAGTGTCGAGGAGGGCCTGCCGATGGCGCGGGCGGCGAACACCGGAATCTCGGCGATGATCGATCCCGTAGGCCGTGTTCTCGCGCGGTTGGAGATCGGTGTGACCGGTAGCCTCGACGTGAACTTGCCAAGGCCTATTGTAAACACGGTATACGGACAATTTGGTGATCTTGGTTTCTTTCTTGCGATTATTTTAATTCTTGGGATCGCGGTTTTGGCGAGATCATTCGAGGTTGAAAAAAAGCAGTGAAGTTGATTGAAACTCTATGATTTTAGGGCTTTAGGAGCGTTGACTGCATACAAGTGTATGGTCTAGTAGTTGGTTGTCGCTTGGTTAATGACAATTGGGGTACATGATGACGGGCCAGAGTTCGGGCCGACGGCGGGTCGGCAGACCCCCGACGGCTGGAAATCCGAACCCGATCGACGTGCATGTTGGCGCCCGGGTCCGTCTGCGTCGCACGCTGCTCGGGATGAGTCAGGAACGCCTCGGCGATGCCTTGGGTCTGACGTTTCAACAGGTGCAGAAATACGAACGCGGCGCAAATCGCATCGGCGCTAGCCGGCTTTACGACTTGGCTAAGGCGTTGCAGGTGCCGATCGGCTTCTTCTTCGATGATCTGCCGGATTCGGTCGACAAGGACGCGCCGACGATAGCCCCCGCGATTGGCGAGGGTGATCCGATGCAACGGCGCGAGACGGTCGAGCTGGTGCGAGCGTATTACCGCATCCAAGATGCCACGGCGCGCCGACGTCTGTACGAACTGACGCGCTCGATTGCCAACGCGTTGGATGGCAGCGACAGTTGATGCGCGTGTCGAGTAGGGTTCTCCCTTGACCGCGACCAGGAATCCCGCCTAAACCCCAGCCCGATCCTGAACCGGTGGCTGTCGGCTCAGGACGTGCTTCGTGGCCGGTATTTGCGGACCCGTTTCGAGTCGCGAGCGTGTTCCCTAAAAACATGGAGGCCCAATTGAGCCAGACCAGCTATTTGTTCACCAGCGAGTCCGTCTCCGAGGGGCATCCCGACAAGGTGTGCGATCGAATCTCGGACACCATCGTCGATCTGTTCTTGGCGGCCGACCCGGGCAGCCGCGTGGCGTGTGAAACCCTGGCGACCACGAATAAAATCGTGCTGGCCGGAGAGGTGCGAGGGCCGGCTTCGGTGACCAGAGAGATCATGGAGCAGGCCACACGCGAGGCCGTGCGGGACATCGGCTACGAGCAGGAGGGCTTTCACTGGCGCGATGCGTCGGTCGACATCCTGTTGCACGAGCAGTCGAGTGACATCGCCATGGGCGTCGACGCGTCGGGCAACAAGGACGAGGGCGCCGGCGATCAGGGCATCATGTTCGGCTATGCCTGCACCGAGACCGATGTGCTGATGCCGGCGCCGATCCACTACAGCCACCAAATCCTCCGACGCATGGCCGAGGCGCGTAAAGGCAGCTCGGCCAAGGGTTTCGGGCCGGATTCGAAGAACCAAGTCACGCTGCGTTACGAGAACGGCAAGCCGGTCTGTGCCACGTCTGTCGTGGTTTCGACCCAGCATGACGCCGAGCTGTCTCAGGACGACGTGCACGCGTTGGTCATGCCGTTCATTCACGAAGTGTTGCCGGATGGCTGGGTGGACGACAACACCGCCATCTATATCAACCCGACCGGTCGGTTCGTGATCGGCGGTCCCGATGGCGATTGTGGGCTGACAGGCCGCAAGATCATCGTTGATACCTACGGTGGCGCAGCACCCCACGGCGGCGGCGCCTTCTCGGGCAAGGACCCGACCAAGGTCGACCGCTCGGCCGCCTATGCCGCGCGGTGGGTCGCCAAGAACATCGTCGCCGCCGGGTTGGCCGACAAATGCACCATTCAGGTATCGTACGCCATCGGTGTGTCACATCCGCTGTCGATCTACGTCGAGACCCATGGCACCGGTCATGTTGACGAAGTCAAACTGGCCGATGTGATCGCCAAGGAGATTGATCTGTCGCCGCGTGGCATTCGTGAACGGTTGGCGCTTAGCAACCCGATCTACGCCCGCACCTCGGCCTATGGTCATTTTGGCCGTGAGCCGGATGACCAGGGTGGCTTCACTTGGGAGAAGCTGGATTTGGTCGAGGATCTGAAATCGGCCTTGACCTGACCCTGGTCGAATGATGCGGACCGGTGCGGTGAGTTGGGACGTCGACGCGCGGCACTCGTTGTTCCACGGTCGCCGTAAGGGCCGGCCGCTACGGCAAGGCCAACAGGCGTTGATCGAGAATAGGCTGCCCGATCTCCTGATGCCACCGCCACCCGAGACAGTCGGCACGGTCGATCTGAGCGGCGTGTTCGATCCGCCGGTCCGTGCGGTTTGGCTGGAAATCGGCTTTGGCGGCGGTGAGCATCTGGCATGGCAGGCTGAGCACAACCCCGATGTCGGCATCATCGGTTGCGAGCCGTTCGTGAACGGTGTGGCCTCGCTGTTGCGCCACATTGCTCATGGCGGTCTGCGCAACGTTCGGATTCACCCCGACGATGCGCGACCGCTGATCGAGGCCCTTCCTTCGGGAGGTTTGGAGCGGGTGTTTCTGTTGCACCCGGACCCCTGGCCGAAACGGCGCCATCATGGCCGCCGCCTAGTGCAGCGAGGGTGGCTCGACCGGATGTGGGAGGTGCTGGTTCCGGGGGGCTTGCTGCGGCTCGCGACCGACGACGTTGGATATCTGCGCTGGATGCTGGCCCGGCTGACGGCGCATCCGGGGTTTCGCTGGACCGGCACTCAGCTCACCGATCTCACCGACCGCCGCGCCGACTGGCCCGAGACCCGTTACGAGACGAAGGCGCGCCGTCAGGGGCGTTCGCCCGCCTATCTTGAGTTTCGGCGTCACTGAAAGATGCCGAGACATAAAATGGCCGGGCTTGCGATCATGGTGGGGTTGCGATATATCCCAATCAGCTTTCATCGAGATTCGATCGGGGGTGGGCCAACGGCCCACTTTTTTGTTGGTGCCGGCCTATCGGACGACCCGCCCCCATTAGGAGCGGAGACCGCGTGACGGACGTGCATACCCGACGCATCATGACGATTGTTGGCCCGTCGATCGAGGCGATGGGGTACGAACTCGTGCGGGTCATGATGACCGGCGGCGACCGCCCAACGCTGCAGATCATGGCGGAGCGCGCCGATCGTGGCCCGATGACGGTGGGGAATTGTGCGGAGTTGAGCCGGACGATCTCGGCGGTTCTGGATGTCGAGGACCCGATCTCCAGCGAATACACGCTGGAGGTCAGCTCGCCGGGTATCGATCGTCCGCTGATGCGCCTTGAGGACTACCGTCGGTTCGCCGGTTTCGACGCTCGGATCGACGTCGATCCGGCGATCGAGGGACGAAAGCGGTTCAATGGCCGGCTCGCCGGGGTTGATGGCGAGAACCGGGTGTTGGTGGAGATCGACCCGGGTACGACGGCACCGCTGCCGTTCGAGGCCATCGCCCGGGCCAAGTTGGTCTTGACTGACGCCTTGCTGAAGGCCAGCCGCGAAGGCACACGCTGACCGGCCGGTTCGGGGTCCGAAATGGCCGTATGAGAGGATGGACGCAGGAATGGACACCGCGACGCAACCGAAACTGGAGCTAATCCAGGTCGCCGATGTGGTCGCCCGCGACAAGGGGATCGACCGCGAGGAAGTATTGATCGCCATGGAGCAGGCGATTCAGAAGGCCGGCCGGTCGAAGTACGGTCCCGATCTTGATATCCGGGCGACGATTGATCGGCGCACCGGTGAGATTTTCCTCAAACGGTGCACCACCGTGGTCGAGGAGGTCGAGGACGAATTCGCCGAGATCACCTTGGACGAGGCCAAACGCCGCGATCCATCGTTGGAGGTTGGCGGGGTCATCGAGGAGCCGCTGCCGCCGATCGATTTCGGCCGCATTGCCGCCCAGACCGCCAAACAAGTGATCGTTCAGAAGGTTCGTGAGGCCGAGCGCCTGCGCCAGTACGATGAATACAAGAATCGCGCGGGTGAGATCATCAACGGCGTGGTCAAGCGTGTGGAATACGGCAACGTCACGGTCGAGATTGCCCGTGCCGAGGCGATCCTGCGCCGTGACCGATTGCTGCCGCGCGAGACCTTCCGTCAAGGCGACCGCATTCGCGCCTATATCGAGGACGTCCGGGAGGAGCCACGCGGCCCGCAGATTTTCTTGTCGCGGACCCATCCCGACTTCATGCGCCAGTTGTTCCGCCAGGAGGTGCCGGAAGTTTATGACGGCATCATCGAAATCAAGGCGGTGGCCCGGGACCCAGGCTCGCGCGCCAAGATCGCGGTGATTTCCTACGACAGTGGGATCGATCCGGTCGGCGCCTGTGTCGGCATGCGCGGCTCGCGCGTGCAGGCGGTGG
>JABMNR010000047.1 GCA_013203465.1 Alphaproteobacteria bacterium | reverse complement strand
TCAACACCGAATGGCCGCTAATTGGTCCTTTTTCGACCGGATCACGCTTCGGGCGACCGTCAGATGCAAGCTGATTGCATGTGATACCGATCCGAGGCACACTTTTTGGGTTGGGAGGATCTCATATGGAGAATCTCGGTCAAACGACGCCCAGGATCAACCACAGGGCGACAGGGAGGGGCGAGGCCTTGGCGGAAGTCCTGGTTCGCGATGTACGCAAATCCTTCGCCAGCACCGAGGTGATCCACGGTGTCGACATCGATATCGCCGATGGCGAGTTCGTCGTGCTGGTTGGGCCGTCGGGATGTGGCAAGTCCACCTTGCTGCGGATGATCGCCGGTTTGGAGAGGATTACGGCGGGCGAGGTGTCGATCGGTGGCCGGGTGGTGAACATGGTGCCGCCGAAGGAACGCGACATCGCCATGGTGTTCCAGAATTACGCGCTGTATCCGCACATGAAAGTCGTCGACAACATGGCGTTCAGCATGAAGCTGCGCGGCGCCGACCAGGCGACGATCGACCAACGCGTGAGGATCGCCGCCGAAATCCTCGGGTTGGTGCCGTTTCTCGATCGCTATCCGCGTCAACTGTCCGGCGGACAGCGGCAGCGTGTGGCCATGGGCCGTGCCATCGTGCGCGACCCGCAGGTGTTCCTGTTTGATGAGCCGCTGTCGAACTTGGACGCCAAGCTGCGCGTGCAGATGCGCACCGAGATCAAGGAGCTGCATCAGCGGCTCAAGACCACCTCGATCTATGTGACCCACGATCAGATCGAGGCCATGACCATGGCCGACCGGATCGTCGTCATGCACGACGGGATTGTCGAGCAGATTGGCGAGCCGCTGGAGCTGTACGACAACCCGGTTAACACCTTCGTCGCCGGCTTCATCGGTTCGCCGGCGATGAATTTCGCCACCGGTATGGTGAAGGCCAATGGCGGGCCTGCGGTGGTTGAAACCGACAACGGCGTGGCGCTGCCCCTGGGCGACGGGTGGGACGGCCAGAGCGGCCGGCGGGTGGTCTATGGCATCCGGCCGGAGCATCTGACACTGGGCGGTGAGAACGACCGCGGCATCACGAGCGAGATCGCCGTGGTCGAACCGACGGGAGCCGAGACCCTCTTGGTCTCCAGAGCGGCTGGCGGCGAATTACAGGCGGTGTTCCGCGACCGGTACGCGGTACGCCCGGGCGAGACCATCACCTTGGTGCCGAATCTCGACAAGGTGCATCTGTTCGACGCCGACACGGGGCGCAGGATTTAGGAGGTTCCGCGCGGCTATGGCTGCATGGAATCAACGGGCGTAAGGATCGGTCGCCCACCCAATGCCCACCGATCCAGCGATACGGCCAGCGACAGAGTGGCCGCGTAAGGGAGGATTGAGCATGACCGGTATCAGAAAAAAGGACGTGTCGCGTCGCTCCGTGCTGAAGACCACGACGGTATTGGCGGCGGGAGCGGCGCTCGGCGGCGCCGGAACACTGTTGGATCACGCGACGGCGTTTGCCGCTGAGTCACCGTTCAAGCCGGAGAAGGGCGCCAGCCTGCGGATGCTGCGCTGGAATCGGTTCGTTGAGACCGAAGACATCCAGTTCGATAAATCCATCGCCGCGTTCCAGAAGGCGACCGGCATCAAGGTCCGTCTGGACAAGGAGTTTATCGACGACATCCAACCTAAGGCGGCGGTGGCGGCTAATGTCGGCGCCGGTCCGGACATTATCTGGGGGCCGATGGCGATCCCGCATCTGATCCCCGACAAGCTGCTCGACGTCACCGATGTCGCCGACTACCTGGGCGGTAAATATGGCGGGTGGTACGACGCGCCGGCGGCCTACGGTATTCGCGATGGTAACTGGATGGCGCTGCCGCTGTGCGTGAGCGGCAACTACATCAACTACCGGGTCAAGGCGGTGCAGGACGCCGGATTCGAGAAATTCCCCGATACCACCGCCGGTCTGATGGAGCTGTCCAAGAAGCTCAAGGCGAACGGTCTGCCGGGCGGCATGGCGCTGGGCCGGGCGACTGGTGACGGCAACGCGTGGTGTCATTGGCTGGTGTGGAGCCACGGCGGCAAGCTGGTCGACAAGGACGGCAACGTCACGATCAACAGCGCCGAGACTCAGGCCGCGCTCGAATACATTCGGGAGCTGTATGAGTACTGGATTCCGGGCACCGCGTCGTGGAACGACTCGAACAACAACAAGATCTTTTTGTCCGGCGAACTCGGCTACACCAACAACGGCATCTCGATCTACGCGGCGGCGGTCCGCCAGGGCATGGACATCGCCAAGGACATAGATCACGCGTTCTATCCGATCGGCCCGATCGGCAAACCGACCGAACTGCAGTTGCCGTTCATGATCGAGGCGTTCAAATACACCAAGTATCCGAACGCCTGTAAGCTGCTGATGTCGTATCTGATGGAAGCCAATCAGTACGATGCTTGGCTGGAGGCGTCGGTCGGTTACTTCACGCAGACGCTGAAGGCCTACGAAGCCAATACGGTCTGGACCGAGGATCCCAAGCGTCGGGTGTTCAAGGAGGCGTCGACCCGCACCTTGGACATGGGCTATGCCGGATCGCTTGGCTACGCGGCGGCGGGGGCGTTGGCCGACTTCGTTGTGGTCGACATGGTGAGCCAAGCGGCGACCGGTCAGACCAGTCCGAAGGAAGCGATGGAGACCGCGCAACGGCGGGCCGAGCGCTACTACCGCGTCTAACGAGAGCGTGCTTGGGGCGGCGTCGAGGACGCTGCCCCAAGTCTTGTGCGCGTCGGCGAAGGAGAATCACAGTGGCAACCCAGGTGGAGCGGACCGGCTCGGCGACAGTCTCGCCGATGGGGTTGTGGAGCCGGTTGAAGTACGACCGCAACTGGCTGGGCTTCTGGTTCATGGTCCCGGCCGGCGCGTTCTTGATTCTCTTCCTGACCTACCCGCTCGGCCTCGGCATCTGGCTCAGCGTGACCGATACCCGCATCGGCCGTGATGGCGTCTACATCGGGCTGGAAAATTTCGAGTGGCTGAACAAGGACCCGGTGTTCTGGCTCAGCGTGTTCAACACCTTCCTCTACACCACCGTCGCCAGCGTCATAAAATTCGGGCTCGGCCTGTATCTCGCGATCCTGCTGAACAACCAAATGCCGTTCAAGGCAATGATCCGGGCGGTGGTGCTGTTGCCATTCATCGTGCCGACGGTGCTGTCGGCGATCGCCTTTTGGTGGATCTACGACACCCAATTCTCGATCATCTCCTGGTCACTCATCGAACTCGGCCTGATCACCGAGAACATCAATTTCCTCGGTGACCCGAACAATGCCCGGGCCAGCGTGATCGCCGCCAACATCTGGCGCGGCATTCCGTTCGTCGCCATCACCTTGCTGGCCGGGCTGCAGACCATCCCGCAATCGCTGTACGAGGCGGCGACCATCGACGGCGCCTCGCGCTGGCAGATGTTCCGGTTCGTGACCTTCCCGATGCTGACGCCGATCATCGCCGTGGTCATGACGTTCTCGGTGCTGTTCACCTTCACCGATTTCCAACTGATCTACGCCATGACCCGGGGTGGGCCGGTCAACGCCACCCATCTGATGGCGACGCTCAGCTATCAACGGGCGATCATGGGCGGCAATCTTGGCGAGGGGGCGGCGATCTCCACCGCGATGATCCCGTTCCTGCTGGCCGCCATTCTGTTCTCGTGGTTCGGCCTGCAACGCCGCAAGTGGCAGCAGGGCGAGAGCGACGACTGACACGAGGAAATTCGTCATGGCCGCCACCTCACAAAGCACCCCGCCCGGCGTCGGCGTCGCCCGCGACGACGCCGAAGGCATGGATTACCTGGTCACGCTGCCGAGCCGGTTCGTCGTCGTGTACCTGCCGATTCTGTGCTTCCTGATTATCCTGCTGTTCCCGTTCTATTGGATGGGCCTGACCTCGGTGAAGCCGAACGCCGAGCTGATCGACCGCAGCGTGAATCCGTGGTGGGTCGATGCGCCGACGTTGCAGCACTACATCCACCTGCTGTTCAACACCGACTATCCGTCGTGGATGTGGAACACCATGCTGGTCGCGGTGGTGGCGACAATGCTGTCGATCGTCGCCAGCGTGATGGCGGCCTACGCCATCGTGCGCATCCGCTATTCCAGCGCGCGCTGGGTCGGCGGCCTGATCTTCCTGGCCTATCTGGTGCCGCCAAGTATCCTGTTCATCCCGCTGGCCTTGGTGGTGTTCCAGTACGGCATCTTCGACAGCCCGCTGGCCTTGATCCTGACCTATCCGACCATCCTGATCCCGTTCTCGACCTGGCTGTTGATGGGCTACTTCAAGTCGATCCCCTACGAGCTGGAGGAGTGCGCGCTGATCGACGGCGCCAGCCGGTGGCAGATCCTGACCAAGATCATCCTGCCGTTGTCGATTCCCGGCATTATTTCGGCCGGCATCTTCGCGTTCACCCTGTGCTGGAACGAGTTCATCTACGCGCTGGTGTTCATCTCGTCGTCGGAGAATAAAACGGTGCCGGTGGCGGTGCTGAGCGAGCTGGTCGAGGGCGACATCTATCATTGGGGACCGCTGATGGCCGGCGCGCTGCTCGGCTCGGTGCCGGTGTGCCTGGTCTACTCGTTCTTCGTCGAACACTACGTCAGCTCGATGACCGGAGCGGTGAAGGAGTGATCCGCCCCGCTTGACCCTCCCCCCGCCGGGTGCTCGACTCCCGGCAACGAAAACCAAACGAGATCAGGGGAGGGCGCGATGGCGTCAAAGGGCAGTGCGCGCAAACGCTATGAGGATTTGCGCAGCGCGCGGTGGTACGGGGCCGAGGATCTGCGGGCCTTCGGCCATCGGTCGCGCACCCTGCAGATGGGCTACGCCCGCGAGGACTGGAAGGGCAAGCCGGTCATCGGGATCATCAACACCTGGTCCGACATCAACCCCTGCCATACCCATTTCAAACAGCGCGCCGAGGAAGTGAAGCGCGGCATCTGGCAGGCCGGTGGCTTTCCGGTCGAGATGCCGGCGATCTCGCTCTCCGAGCCGTTCCAAAAGCCGACCACCATGCTGTACCGCAACCTGCTGGCCATGGAGTGCGAGGAGTTGCTGCGCTCCTACCCTTGCGACGGGGCGGTGCTGATGGGCGGGTGCGACAAGACCACGCCGGCGCTGCTGATGGGCGCGGCCAGCATGAATATCCCCGCGATCTTCGTGCCGGCCGGACCGATGCTGCGCGGCAACTGGCACGGCAAGACCTTGGGCTCCGGCTCCGACACCTGGAAGTACTGGGCCGAGCTTAAGGTCGGCAACATCACGCAGAAGGACTGGGAAGAGATCGAGGACGGCATCGCCCGCGCGCCCGGCACCTGCATGACCATGGGCACGGCGGCGACGATGATGAGTGCTGTCGAGGCGCTCGGCATGTCGCTGCCGGCGTCAAGCGCCATTCCGGCGGTCGACGCCAACCACTCCCGCATGGCCAGCGGCTGCGGCCGACGCATCGTCGAAATGGTATGGGAAGACCAGAAGCCGTCCGATGTGATGACCGAGAAGGCGTTCGAGAACGCCATCACCGTGGTCATGGCCATGGGCGGGTCGACCAACGCGGCGGTGCATCTGGTCGCCATGGCCGGGCGGCTGGGCGTGCCGATCGATCTCGACCGGTTCGATGCGATCAGCCGGCGTACCCCCTGGCTCGCCGACATTCGGCCGTCGGGGCGTTGGCTGATGGAGGATTTCTACTACGCCGGCGGTATGCCGGCTCTGCTGAGCGAGCTACGCGACAATTTGCATCTCGACGCGGTGACGGTCAGTGGCAAGACCCTGGGTGAGGATATCGAGGGCGCCGATATCTGGAACGAGGAGGTGATCCGGCGCAAGTCGGCGCCGCTGTCGGAAGAGGGCGGGTTGGCGGTGCTGCGCGGCAACCTGTGCCCGGACGGCGCCATCATCAAGCAGTCGGCCTGCGATCCCAAGCTGCTGAAGCACAAGGGGCCGGCGATCGTGTTCAAGGACTACAACGACATGGCCGCCCGGATCGACGATCCGGACTTGGACGTTACCGCCGACAGCGTGATCGTCCTGCAGCATGCCGGACCCCAGGGCGGACCGGGCATGCCGGAATGGGGCATGCTGCCGATCCCGAAGAAGATCCTGGAGACCGGTGTGCGCGACATGGTGCGCATCTCCGACGCCCGGATGAGCGGCACCAGCTACGGCACTTGCGTCTTGCACGTCGCTCCCGAAAGCTGGGTCGGCGGGCCGCTGGCCCAGGTGCGCGATGGCGACATGATCGAGCTCGACGTGCCCGGCCGCCGCCTGCATCTGGACGTTTCGGAGAAGGAACTAGCCGCCCGGTTCGCCGCCTGGGTGCCGCCCGCCCGCAAGTTCGAGCGCGGTTTCGGTGCCATCTACGCCAACCACATCACCCAGGCCGACAAAGGCTGCGACTTCGATGTGCTGATGGGCATGGCGGCGACCCCCGAGCCGGAGATTCATTAACTGGCCTTAGGCGGTTTCCGTTATACGGGGCGGTATGATCCAGCCGCCGCCTGTACCCGCCAGCCCCGGCCGCCACGCCACCGCCTTCGTGTTTGTCACCGTGCTGGTCGACGGGATGGGCATCGGGATTATCATCCCCGTGCTCCCGGGCCTGATCCGCGAGCTTACCGCGTTGTCGTTGAGCCAGGCCGCTCTGTGGGGCGGGTTCCTGACGTTGGCCTACGCGCTGATGCAGTTCGTGCTCGGCCCGACCGTCGGTAATCTGTCGGACCGGTTCGGGCGCCGTCCGGTGCTGCTGGTGTCGCTGGCCATCATGGCGGTCGACTACCTGATCATGGCGGTGGCGCCGAGTTTATGGGTGTTATTCCTCGGCCGCTTGATCGCCGGTGCCGCCGGCGCGACCCATTCCACCGCCAACGCCTTCGTGGCGGATATCAGCCCACCGGAGAAGCGGGCGCAGAATTTCGGGCTGATGGGGGCGGGGTTCGGCATCGGCTTCATTGTCGGCCCGATCATTGGCGGTTTGGCCGGGGAGTTGAGCACCCGCGCGCCGTTCTACGCCGCGGCGGCGATCGCGTTTGGCAATTTTTGCTACGGCGCCATCGTCCTGCCGGAAACGCTTGACCCGGCCAACCGCCGGCCGTTCTCGTGGATACGGGCCAATCCGTTGGGCGTGGCGATGCAAATCGCCAAGGTGCCCATGGTGGCGTGGTTCGTACTGGCGTTTTTTATGTACAACCTGGCGCAATACGCCTATCCGGCGGTGTGGAGTTTCTACACCCAGGAGGCGTTCGGCTGGTCCACCGGACAGGTCGGTCTGTCCCTCGCCTTGTGGGGGGTGGGCTTCGCCTTGGTTCAAGGGTGGCTCATACGGCTGGTCTTGCCGCGTATCGGCGAGGCGATGACCGCCCTGCTCGGCTTTCTCGTCAGCATTCTCGGGTTGGTCGCCCTGTCGTTCGCGACCGAGGGCTGGATGGTCTACGCGATCATTCCGATCACCGCTCTTGGTGCGATCTTGGCACCCGCCTTGACCGGATTGATGGCGAACCGGGTGCCGGATAACGCCCAAGGGGAGCTGCAAGGCGCGCTCAGCAGCGTCACCGGCATCACCATGATCGTGACCCCGGTGCTGATGACCCAGTTGTTCGGGTATTTCACCGCCGCGTCCACACCGCTCTACTTCCCCGGCGCGCCGTTCCTGGCGGCGGCGGTGATCATGGCATTGGCCATGCTGCCTTTCGCGATCGGCTTGCGGACGGTTGCCCGATAGCGGGATTCCTGTCTTAGACTGCGCACGCAGCCGCAGCAAAATACGGACACAATGTCGGCAACGGAGGACGCCATGGCCGCGACGACCCATTACGACACCATCGAGATCGAGCCTGTCGGCGGATCGATCGGGGCAGTGATCCATGGTGTCGACCTGGGCGCACCGCTATCCAACCGGCAGGCCGAGGAGGTGCATGCCGCGTTCCTGAGCAATTCGGTGGTGTTCTTTCGCGACCAGGATTTGGTTGACCCGGAACGGCAGAAGCGGGCGGCCCGGCTGTTCGGTGAACCGGTGGCGATCCCGTTCGTCAAGAGCCTGGACGGCCATCCCGAGATCATCGACATCGTCAAGGAGCCGGAGGACATCGGGAAGTACAATTTCGGTGGCAACTGGCACACCGACACCACCTTTCTGGAAACCCCGGCGCTGGGTTCGCTGCTGTATGCGCTTGAGGTGCCGCCGCGCGGTGGTGACACTCTGTTCGCCGATCAATACGCGGCCTATGAGACCCTGTCCGACGGCATGAAGCGGATGCTGGACGGCATGACGGCGCTGCACACCGGCGCCCGGTCCTACGGCAGCCAGTCGAAGTTCCAAGGCGGTAAGAACCAGTCGGTCTCGATGACGATCGACGCCAACG
Source organism: Alphaproteobacteria bacterium (assembly GCA_013203465.1). Lineage (GTDB taxonomy): Bacteria > Pseudomonadota > Alphaproteobacteria > Thalassobaculales > Thalassobaculaceae > JABMNR01. The sequence continues at coordinate 36,581 of JABMNR010000047.1, read as the reverse complement.
AGGACGGCGACAAACTGGTCGAGCATCCGGTGGTGCGCACCCATCCGGAAACCGGCCGCAAGGGGCTGTTCGTCAACCCGAACTACACGCTGCGTTTCGCCGACATGACCGAGGCGGAGTCCAAGCCGATCCTCGATTTTCTTTACACCCACGCCATCCGCGACGAATTCATTTGCCGGTTTCGCTGGCAGAAGGGATCGGTCGCGGTGTGGGACAACCGCTGTCTGATGCACCGGGCGGTCAACGACTATGAAGGCCATCGCCGGCATGTGCGCCGGGTTACCTTGCAGGGCGATCGGCCGCACTGATTGGAGGTAGGCGATGAAACTCGAAGGTTCCTGTCATTGCGGCGCGGTCCGGTTTCGGCTGACGTCGGCGCATCCCTATCCGTTCAACCTCTGTTACTGCTCGATCTGTCGCAAGACGGCGGGTGGCGGCGGGTACGCTATCAATCTGGGTGGTGAAGCCGACAGCCTGGAGGTCGAGGGTGGGGAGCATGTGCGGGTCTATCATGCCAAGGAACCGGGTGGCGGCGAGAGCCCGCTTGGCCGCCGGTTCTGCGAGCACTGTGGGTCCATGCTGTGGGCATGGGACAGCCGCTGGCCAGAGTTGGCACACCCGTTCGCGTCGGCCATCGACACGCCGTTGCCGATGCCGCCGGAGCGGACGCATCTGATGCTCGGCAGCAAGGCGCCGTGGGTCGAGCCCTGCGTGCGCGAGAACGACCAGACCTTCGAGGAGTATCCCGACGAGTCGATCGCCGCGTGGCATCAACGCCTGGGGCTTGAGGCGGAAGAGTAGGGCAATGGCCTTATAGCGCCAGAGTTAGCCGTGCCGCTTCGTAGATCGCGGCGTGGACGTTGCGAGACTGCACGGCGTCGCCGATCCGATATAGACGATAAGCGCCGTCTGAATTGCGGACGATTTCCTGGGCGCGGATGTCGATGAGGGCCGCGATGTCGACGGCACCGCCGTTGACCGAGCCGGGCTTCAACGTCGTGTAGACATCATCGAGCGGCAGGGTGCCGTGTTCCACCACCACCTGATCGATCTCCCGCTCGACGGCCAGCCGGCCGTATTCGTCCCATAGCTCGGCCACCAATCCGTTGCCGTCGCGCCGCACCGACCGCAATCGCTTGTTCAAGGTGATCCGCACGTCGTGCGTGGCGAAGGCCTTGAAATAGGCCGGATAGTTCACCCCGCCCACGTCGGGTCCCAGCGTACGCTCCGGTGTCACGAACTCCAGGGCGCTGCCCGCGTTGGCGATCGCCTCGGCGGCGGCGAGACCGGGATGGGCGCCGTTGTCGTCGAACAGCAACACCCGTTCACCGGGTTTCACCTCGCTGGACAGGATATCCCAGCTGGTAACCACCAGCTCCTCGCCGCTCTCCAGGAACCGGGTGTTCGGCAAGCCGCCGGTGGCGACGATCACCACGTCCGGGTTTTCGGCCAGGATCTCTTCCGCCTCGGCGTAGACGTTGCAGCGCAGCTCGATATCCAGCCGTTGCAATTCGGCCACGCGCCAGTCGACGATGCCGATCATCTCGCGCCGCCGCGGCAAGGCTGCCGCCAACCGGATCTGTCCGCCGGGCTGCGGTGCGGCCTCGAACAGCGTGACGATGTGCCCCCGCTCGGCCGCCACCCGAGCCGCTTCAAGTCCGGCCGGGCCGGCGCCGACGATCACCACCTTGCGGTAAGGGCCGGGGCCGCGCGTGACGACCTGCGGGATCGACGCCTCGCGCCCGGTCGCCGGGTTGTGCAGACACAACGCTTCGTCGCCGTAGTAGATGCGGTCGATGCAGTAGGCGGCACCGACGCAGGGCCGGATACGATCCTCTTCGCCGGCCATGATCTTGGCGACGATGTGCGGGTCGGCGATGTGGGCGCGGGTCATGCCGACCAGATCGACATGGCCCTGAGCGACGGCGTGCCGGGCGGTGGCAACGTCGTTGATCCGGGCGGCGTGGAAGGTGGCGACGCCGGTTTGCTCGCGAATCTGCTTGGCCAACGCCAAATGCGGGCCGGCAGGGGTGCCCATGCCGGGGATGACGTGGCTCAACCCTTCGTCGGTATCGACATGGCCCTTGATGACGTTGATGAAGTCGATCGCGCCGTCGGCGGCAATGCGGCGGGCGATCTCGATGCCTTCTTCATGGCTCAACCCGGCCGCTAGGTCCTCGTCGGCGACCATGCGGATGCCGACGATGTAGTCGGCCCCGACCGCCCGGCGGATGGCGTGGATCACCTCCATGCCGAAGCGCATGCGGTTTTCCAGGCTGCCGCCATAGGCATCGTCGCGCGTGTTGGTCAGCGGCGACCAGAAGGCGTCGAGAAAATGGCCATAGGCTTCGATCTCAATGCCATCGAGACCACCGTCCCGGCAGCGTACGGCGGCGGCAGCGTAGGCGGCGGTGATCCGTTCGAGATCGAAATCCTCGGCTTCCTTCGGGAATGACCGGTGCGCCGCCTCGCGGATCGGCGAGGGGGAGAGGATCGGCAGCCAGTCGCCGCTGGTGGCGCTGGTGCGGCGGCCGAGATGGGTGATCTGGCACATAACCTTGGTGTCGTAGGCGTGACACGCGTCGGCAAGTTGCTTGAACCACGGCACGATCCGGTCGTCGTAAAGGTGCAGATTACCGAAGGCCGGCGGGCTGTCCCGGTCGACGATGGCGGAGCCGCCGATCATCGTCAGCCCAATGCCACCCTTGGCCTTTTCCGCGTGGTATAGGCGGTATCGCTCGGTCGGCATCCCGCCCTCGGAATAGGCTGGCTCATGCGCGGTCGACAGGATGCGGTTCTTCAGCTCTAGATGCTTCAGACGATAGGGTTGAAGCAGGGGGTCTTTGCTCTTGGTCATGCCGGCAGCTTAGCGCGTCCTGATCCGCTCGATGAAGGGGTAGGCGCCGATTCTTGCTCTTTGTCTGCTAGTTTCCATTGGCCGCCGGAGAACGAACGAGGGTATCGGAGGGCGTTAACGGTTTGTTAACTATTCAGCGGTTCTCATTTTGCACACGGGGCGATCGAATGGTTCGGCCGCGACCGGGCATCGGTGGGATTTGATGAGTGATGACCCGAAAAAAACCAACAAGCGGGAACCTACCGAGTCGAATGCCAACGTGAACGACGCCGCCGAGGGCATAACACCCGAAGCGATGCTGGCTGAGCGAATCAAGGAGTTGTACCGGTCGCCGGTGGCGATGTTCGCCAATATCGCCATCGCGATCCTGCTTGTCACGGCGATGGACCCGATGGTTCCGTGCGATCTGCTCGCCGGTTGGTTGCTGTTGATGACGGTCGTGGTTGTAACCCGGTTCGGGTTGTGGTGGGCCTATCGCCGCGCCCACCCCACGGTGCAATCGGCCAAGCGCTGGGCCCGGCGCTACGAGGTTGGGGCGCTGGCGACCGGCCTCGTTTGGGCGCTTGCGCCGCTTGTCGCGCCGCTTGGCGCCACGCTGACGAGCCAGGGACTGGTGATGTTCGCCATCGGCGGCATGATGGCGGCGTCGGTTTTTTCGTTGGCGGCCCATCCGCCGGCGTTTCGCTTTCTGGTGCTGCCGCCGTCGCTGTCGATACTGGTGGCAAGCACCTATATCGGCGATCCGATCCACTTGAACGTGGCGGCCATGGGGCTGGTCTATGCCGCGCTGGTGGTCGTTGCCGGACAGGCGTCCTCGCGGTCACTGGCGGAAACCTTCCGGCTGCGCTTGATCAATGAGGCGCTGAGTGCGGACTTGTTGGTGGCCCGTCGCTTGGCCCATGAGGCCAACCTGATCAAGCATGAGAGCCTGGCCAATCTCAGCCACGAGTTGCGGACTCCCCTGAACGCGGTAATCGGCTTCGCGGATGCGATGCGGGAGGAGATTTGGGGGCCGCTGGGCCATCCGAAATACCAGGAATACGTCGGCAATATTGCCGACAGCGGCAATCATCTGTTCAGCTTGATCTCCGACATCCTGGATTTCTCGCGGGCCGAGGTCGGCGCCTTGGAGCTGTCGGAGGAGCCGATCGACATGGCTCATCTGATCGAGTCGTGCCGGACCATGGTTGCGGGCCGGGCGCTTGAGCGTGGCCTCGATCTCTCGGTGGCGGTCGCGCTGGAGACACCGCGGGTGTTGGCCGACGTGGTCAAACTGCGTCAGGTGGTAATCAACCTGCTGACCAACGCCGTGAAGTTCACCCGGCCCGGCGGACAGGTCGATCTTACGGTTCGGCCGACCGATGAAGGGGGGGTCGAGATTGCCGTCCGCGACACGGGTGTCGGCATCGAGCCTGACGATCTCGACCGTGTGATGGAGCCTTTCGTTCGGGTAAAGAACCAGGGCGTGACCAACCTTGATGGCGCGGGTCTTGGCCTTGCCTTGAGCCGCCGGTTGGTGGAACGCCACGGCGGGACGTTAACACTCGAAAGTAAGCCAGGAGTCGGGACAAAAGCGCGAGTCCATCTGCCACCGTCGCGGGTAGTGTAAGCAACCTCATCGCCTGATTCCGGGGGGCTTGGCTGATCGGCGCGAACCATTGGCGTTTGCCGTTGCGTCAACACGGCGCCCCACGCAGTGTTGATTATCTTCCATCCTTGAAGGCCATCCCATGGTCACACGCCTGATGCTGCTGCCGATCCTGCTGTCCGCGGGCGCTCTGTTGGGTGCCAATGGCGGGCTTGGAACCCTCACCGCGATGCGGGCCGGGTTGGAGGGATTTCCGGAGTGGATCATCGGGCTGATCGGGTCATCCTTTTTTATGGGGTTTCTGGTGGGCTCGCTGTCCTCGGCGGCGCTGATCCGCCGATCCGGCCATATCCGGGTGTTCGCCGCGTTCTCCGCCACGGCCGCGATCGCGGTGTTGGCGATGATGACCGTGGTCGATCCGTGGGTTTGGATGGTCGCGCGGCTCGCCCTCGGCATAGCGTTCTCAGTCGCCGCCACGGTGGTCGAGAGTTGGTTGAACGCCTTGGCGGAAAGTTCGGACCGAGGCCGCGTGCTAAGCGTTTACCGCATCGTCGATCTGGCGGCGGTGACCGGAGTTCAATTCCTGATCCCAGCCCTGGGCGTTGGCGGCATCGCGATTTTCGTCGCGATGGCGGTGATGTATTGCGCGGCTGTGGTGCCGGTGGCGTTATCAAAATTGGTCAGTCCACCGCCACCAGAAAGCTCCCGCATACACCTCGGCGCCGTGTGGGCGATTTCACCAGTGGCCTGCGCTGGGTGCATCACATTGGGTCTTACCAACGGCGCGTTTCGTCAGATGGGACCGCTGTATGCACAGGGCATGGGGTTGGACGCCGACGGGGTAGCGCTGTTCATGACCCTGGGCATCGCGGTTGGCCTGATCACCCAGTATCCGCTGGGCTGGCTGTCCGATCGCTTCGATCGGCGCTGGACCATCGTCGTGGCGACCATTGGGGCGACGATCGGATGCGGGGTGCTGTCCTTGTCCGGGGTGGATGGCGTTTATTTAGGCATTTTGCTGTTCGGCGCCTTCGCGGTGCCGCTTTATTCCCTGTCGGCCGCCCACGCCAACGATTTTGCCGGACCCGGGCAGTACATTGAGATAGCCGCAGGCCTGATGCTGTTCTTCGCCTTGGGCGCGATCATCGGGCCGTCGTTGTCAGCCGTGGTGATGGAGCGCTTCGGTGTGTCGGCGTTCTTCATGTACATCGGGATTGTGCACATATTGTTCCTGGTCTTCGTGGTGTGGCGCATGACCCGGCGGGCGGCACCCGACCGCGCATTGCGATCGCGGTTTGTCGCGTTGTTGCGGACGTCGCCGGTCTTTAGCCGATTGGCCGGTGGTAACGGCGATCGCGAGAGATGATCCGGCGGTAGGCTCTTGCGCCCGGCGCCTCAAGCCGTCACGCTCGCGCCTAGAAGGCCGCGCTCGACGGCCTGGTCAAAACCCGATGGAGGAAACGCATGCGGAGATTGGCTCGCGCCGCGATGATCGCGGCACCCCTGATGGCGATGGGCACGGTTGCCGACGCTGATACTTTCGTACGTATGGTCTCGGGACCGTCCGGCGGGTCGTGGTATCCGTTGGGCGCCAAGATCATGCAGGTTATGCAGGAGAAGATCGACGGCATCGCCACGTCCAACACGTCGGGCGGCGGTATCTCGAACATCAAGGCGGTGAGCGGCGGCGACGCCGAAATCGGCTGGTCTTACGCCCATACCACCTTTAACGGCTACACGGGCAAGGGCAAGTTCGACAAGGCGGAGAAGGATATTGCTTATTTCGCCACCTTGTACCCGGCCACCTTCCAGGTCGCGGTACCGAAGGACAGTAAAATAACGTCCTTCGAGGACATGAAAGCGGCCCGGCTTTCGCCAGGCAAGACGGGCTGGACCGGTACCGCGTTCGCGGAATCGATCCTCAAGGCCTATGGCTTCAATTTTGAGGACGTTAAGAACAATGGCGGCGTCGTCCACTTCGTCAGCTACACGGAATCCGTGGCGCTGATGAAGGATGGCCATGTCGATGTGTTCATGGCGGCCACCTCGATGCCTCAGGCCTCGTTCATCGAGTTGAACCACAGCCCCGGCCTCCGGTTTATCGGTCTGCCGGAGGATAAGCTCGAGGCGATCATCGAGGCCAATCCCGGCTACATTCGTGGCGCGATCACCGCTGGTGCCTATGAGGGTGTCGACAAGGACATTCCGTCTCTCGGCATCGTCACCAACATGATCGTCAACAAGGATCTGCCGGACGATCTGGTCTACAACATGACCAAGGTGTTCTGGGACAACCACGCGGCCTTCGCCGAGGTGAAGAAGGTGTGGAACTCGGTCACGCTGAAGAACGCGCTGAACGGGTCGGCGATACCGGTGCACCCGGGTGCCGCCCGCTATTACGAGGAAATGGGTGTCGGTAAATCCAGCTGACGCGCGGATGATTACGCGACGGGCGTCAGCGGTGAGCTGGCGCCTGTTCGCGTGTTCCCTCCGTTCCAGTCCCCTCCGTCGTATGATCGTTTGGTTTCGTTCATGAGTTCTCAAGAAGCCGCTTCACGGCCCAATGCCCTCGACTACGGTGAGGTGAAGGAGGCGACCTATCTTGAGCGTTTGCTCGAGGGTGAGGATCGCTGGTCGACGGCGTGGACGATCACCTTCGTGTGCGCGGCGTTGGCGATCGGGTTGGCGTTCTTTCATCTCTATGTCGCGATGTTCGGCACGCCGGAGGGGCGGTCCTTCCGTGCGACGCACCTGACGGTGATGCTGGTGCTGGCGGTCTTGATGAACCCGCTGTTCCGCACATCGCACCGTGAACCGATCTGGCGGCCGGGCGAGGCCGGCGGTGTTCTGCGCGCGGCCGGCTTTGGTATCGATCTGCTGTTGATCCTGGCTGTTCTTGTCGTTCAGGCGTGGACGCTTTGGGACATCGACTCCTTCCACCTGCGGTATGGCGAGAAGGAAACGCCCGACCTGATCATGGGCGGGATGATGATCTTGGTGATCCTGGAGGCGACCCGTCGGGCGGTTGGCCCGGCGATGGTGGTGGTCACCGCCTTCTTCATCGTGCACGCGCTCTACGCGCAGTATTTCTTTGGATTTTTCTACGGTCCGCCCACCCGGTTCGGCAAATACATCGACACCATGTTCATGAGCAGCGACGGCATCTTCGGCATCCCGTTGCATGTCGCCGCCACCTACATCGTGCTGTTCATCGTGTTCGGAGGGCTGTTGATCCGATCGGGGGCGGGGCGGTTTTTCATCGATCTGGCCGTATCCTTGACCGGTCACCGCGTGGGCGGGCCGGCCAAGGCGGCCACGGTGGCCAGCGGTTTCATGGGGACGGTCTCGGGCTCGGCGGTGGCCAATGTGGTGACCACCGGCTCCTTCACCATTCCGTTGATGAAGAACCTCGGCTACCGCGCCAAGTTCGCCGCCGCGGTCGAGGCCTGCGCCTCCTCCGGTGGGCAGATCACACCGCCGATCATGGGGGCGGCGGCTTTCATCATCGCCGAGTTCCTGGCGGTGCCGTATCTGAACGTGATCGTGGCGGCGGCGATCCCGGCTTTCCTGTACTTCGCCACGATCTATTTCATGGTGCATTTCGAGGCTGAGAAGAGTGGCATCGAACGCATTTCCCGCGACCGGCTGCCGCAAACCTGGGCGGTGTTTAAGGATGGCTGGCATCTGCTGTTCGCGCTGGCGATCCTGATCGTGTTCCTGGTGCTGGGCTACACGCCGATGAAGTCGGCGTTCTGGGGCATCCTGGCGTTGATCGCGCTCAGCTTCATCAACCCGCACACCCGGATGAGTCCAGCCGATATCCTGGCGGCATTCGAAAGCGGAATCCGATCGACGGTGCCGGTCACCGTGGCTTGCGCTTGTGCCGGCATCATTATCGGTTCGGTATTTGTCTCGGGCCTAGGTCTGAAGTTCACGCAATCGGTCATCGAGCTGTCCGGCGGCAGCCTGTTGCTGCTGCTCGCCTTGACCGCCGTCGCGGCGATCATCCTGGGCATGGGGATGACGACGACGGCGGTCTACATCACCGTGGCGGCGCTGATCGTGCCGTCGCTGATCAAGATCGGGATCGAGCCGATCGCGGCCCACATGTTCGCCTTCTATTTCGGCGTGGTGTCGAGCATTACCCCGCCGGTGGCGCTGGCGTCGTTCGCCGCGGCGGCGATCGCCAAGACACCCCCCATGGCCACGGCCATCGAGTCGGCGCGAGTCGGTATCGCCAAATATCTCGTGCCCTTCGCCTTCGTCTACAATCCATCTTTGTTGTTCGAGGGGTCGCTGGGCTGGACCGTCTATTCGACCTTGGCGGCGATCGGTGGGCTTTGGTTGTTGTCGGCGGCGCTGGAGGGATGGCTGCACGGTCGTCTGACGGGATCGCTGCGGGCCGTTGTGCTGGCGGCGGCGGTGCTGGCCTTGATCCCGCCGGTCATCGAACCGTTCGGCGTTCCCGGCCTGGCGCTGTCGCTCGGCGGCTTGGCGCTGGGGGCCGCGGTCGTGGCGCTGCGACGGCGCGAGTCGGCCGTGATGCAGGCGGGAGAGTGACGCGATGAAAGAGATATTCCTCGGTAAACCGTTGCATTGGGCCTTGTTGGTGGTGACGTTCGCGATCCTCTGGGTGACGGGGGAGAATCATCTCCATACCAGCGAGTTCAATGTCTTCGCCGGCATCACGTTCGCTGTCGGGTTGGGCGTGATGACGGTGGTTGTGCTGACACACCGGAAGGGCGAACGGATCACACGTGAGCCGATCGAGCTGACCGACGAGGAATTGCCCTCCGGCGACTGACCGTCGCGGCGGATGAGGGCCGTGCCGTGACTTGGCGCTGACCGCTCCTTATAGTGTGAGACCGTATCCCGATCCATTGGCTGGAGCGTATGCGCTTTCTCGCTGTCCCTCTCCTGATGGTCCCGCTCCTGATGGTCTCGTGGATCGCACCACCGGCTTACGCCAACACGCCGCCCACCGATTTTTCCTACATCGTGCGCTTCGAGGGGCTGGATCAGACGACGGCCGTGGCCGAGGCGATCACCGATAGCTCGACCCTCGTCGCCCAGGCCAGGACACCGCCTCCTACCCGCGCGGCGCTGCGGCGGCGGGCCAACCAGGATATCGAACGGATGATCGCGGCTGCCCGATCGTTCGGCTACTACGACGCCGCGGTCGACGTCGCGATCGAGCCCCCCGTGGACAGCGGCCCGTCGACCGTGGTGGTGACGGCCACGACGGGACAGGTCTATGCCGTCGCCGATGTGGCGGTGCATGCCATGACCGGCGACAGCTCGGCCGTCGGGTTGGAGTTGCCGCGTGCCGACATCCCGCTGAAACCCGGTGACCCGGCAGTGGCGGCACCGGTGCTCGACGCCGAGACCGTGCTGGTCCGCCTGGTCCGGGAGCGTGGCTATCCGCTGGCCAAGGCCGGGGAGCGCAAGGTCGTGATCGACCGCGCCGCCAAGACCATGATGGTGACGTACACCATCGACAGCGGCCCCCGCGCTCGGTTCGGGCCCGTGCGGGTTGTCGGATCGGAGACCGTCGATCCGACCTATATCCTGCGCCGGTTGCCCTGGCGGTACGGACAGGACGCGGACGTGCGGCAGTTGGAAAAGGGGCGGCGGGCGTTGACCGCCACCGGGGTGTTCGACACCGTTACCGTCACCTTCGACGATGCGGTTGATGGCGACGGGTTGCTGCCGGTCCAGGTCACGGTCGTCGAACGCGACCGCCGGACGATTGGCGCGGGTGTCAGCGCGTCGACCTCGGAGGGTCTGGGCGCCACCGCGTTCTGGACCCACCGAAATCTGTTCGGTGGCGCTGAACGGTTTGATTTTCGCGCTGATCTGGCGGAGGTCAAGAGTGGTGTGTCAGGGCAACTCCGGCTCCCTGATATCATCCGCAACGATCAGGATCTGGTGCTTCATTCGGGCTACGTGGAGAAGAATACCGACAGCTTCGATTCCGAAACCTACTCGGTCGGGGGCTATTTCGACTGGCGGCTCAGTCGTATCCTGTCGGTCGACTATGGCGCCGTGCTGGAACGCAGCGAGGTCGACGAAGATGGGGTGAGCTCTCAATTCACCTTGGTGGGCATCCCGCTTGGGGTGACGCTGGACACGGCCGATGATCTGCTCAATCCGACCAAGGGAGGGCGCACGCGGCTTCGGTTCACGCCGTATTTGGAAACCCTCGGCTCGACCCAGGCGATGTACCAGCTGTCAGTGCAGCACGCGCATTATCTGGCACTGGACAGCGCCGGCGACATGGTGTTGGCGGGCCGTGCCCGGTGGGGCGCGATCATCGGGTCGTCCACCACCAATCTGCCGGCCGACAAGCGGTTCTACTCGGGTGGCAGCGGCTCGGTGCGCGGTTATGCGTTTCAACACGTGGGACCGCTTGACGCCGGGAACGAGCCGCTTGGCGGGCGTTCCGTGATCGAGGTGAGCGCCGAGCTACGCTGGCGCGTGTGGGGCGATGTCGGCATCGTGCCGTTCATCGACGCCGGGCAGGTGTACAACACCGAAACCCCGTCGCTGGACGAGGAACTGCAGTGGGGTGCTGGCTTGGGGGTGCGATACTTCACCCCGGTCGGCCCGGTGCGTGCCGACCTCGGGTTTCCGCTGAACGGCCGGGATAGTGACGACACGTTCCAGGTCTATTTCAGCCTCGGCCAAGCGTTCTGATGCGGCGGCGCACGCTCATCGTCGCTGGTTTTATTCTGCTTGGACTTCCGCTTGGCTTGGTCGTGCTGGGGCTTGGCGTGGCGAACACCGGGTGGGGCCGTGACCGCCTCGCCGCCGCCATTGGCTGGGCATCCACCGGTCAGCCGGTGCGCGTCGCGGTTGGCGCGATCGAGGGGGTCGTGCCGACCGCCATGGTGTTGCGCGACGTGACGCTATCCGACGTGGACGGGATGTTCGCGCATGTGGGCCGAGCCCAAATCGACTGGCGGCCCTTGAGGTTGTTGTCCGGTGCGCTGCAGGTCGATCGAGTGGCGATCGAGGCCGCTCGGCTCGAGCGTGCACCGACCATTCCGAGCACCACGCCGGACAGCGCGGCCAACCTCGCTCCCATTCGTCTGTCCGTACCCGCACCGCCCCTCACCATGTCGATCGAGGCCGTGGCCGTTCAGGATGTCCGGCTTGGCGCGGCGTTGTTGGGGGAGGAGGTGGTGTTGGCCGCCGAACTCCGCACGCTTTGGACCGCAGACACCGCGGCTTTGGCTGGCTGGGTGGATGCCCGTCGTGTGGCGGGCGGCTCGGCGCGGCTTGATGTTGACCTGTCGATCGATCCCCGAAACGAGGTGCTGCGCGCCGATGTCCGGGCGCACGAGCCGGAAGGGGGCTTGCTGGCGGGGTTGGCCGGGCTCCCGGAGCGTCCGGCCTTCGATTTGACATTGGGCGGTGCCGGTACCTTGGCGGCATGGAAGGGACGCCTGCAAGCCGGGTTTGGCGTCGGCGCGCGGCTCGCCCTGGCGCTTGATCTATCAACCGATTCCGGCGGCTATCTGTTGCGCTTGGACGGTGACGTCGAGCCGACACGCCTGCTGCCGAGCGATGTCGCGTCCGCTATCGGGCCATCGGTGCCGGTGTCTTTGATCGCGCGCCTGCTGCCGTCGGGGGCGATCGAGTTTCGGGAACTGAAAGCGAGCGCGGCCGCCGGCGATCTGCGCGGTGCCGTGACGGTCGATCCGGACGGGATCCCGGTCGCTGCCGATCTGTCGGTGCGGTTGCCGTCGCTGTCCGCCCTATCCTCGGCGGCTGACCTTGAGCTCGACGGATCGCTCGACATCACGGCGCGCCTGACGGAACAAGGCCAACGTCTACAATTATCCGTGACGGGCGCCGCCACGGCGAACGGAACCGGCTTGTCCTCGGTGGGGTTGGACGTTATCGCGATGGCGTTCGAGCCGCTCGCTCTGCTGCCCGACACGATCGACGTGACGGTCAGCGGCGGTGCCGATACCCCCGAGCTGCCCGACATCGATCTCGCCACGATGCTTGGGCCGCGTCTGCGTTTCGAGGGTGATGGCAAGGTGATGCTCAAATCCCTTGATGCGTCGATCGACCGGTTATCGCTTGCGAGCGAGGGGCTCACGCTGGATGCCACCGGTACATTGTCCGACACGCGCCGGCTCGACTTGGCGGTGGACGCGACCGTCTCGGATCTCACCCGATGGCGGAGCATCGTGGGCCAGGCAATCACCGGCGGTGTGGTTGGTAACGTCGATGTCTCCCTGCACCTGGACCCGTTGGACCTCAGCGCGGTGATCGACCTATCGGCCGTCGGCGTCGACTTGGGTGACCCCGATGTCAGCCGGTTGATCGGGCGCGAACCCGGTCTTGGCGCTGGGATAACGATGGATGCCGACGGCAACATCGCCGTGCATGAGCTTTGGGCCAGCCTGGCCCTGGCGGACATTGAAGGTGATTTGAGCCTTGCAACGGCGACGGGCGCGTTTGATGGACGGGCAACCCTGCGCCTTCCCGATCTGGCGCCGCTGGGTCCCATGGCGGGCGTTGAGCTGGAAGGACAGGGCACGGTGGCATTGGCGATCGGCGGGGTGCTGGGCGCGCCTACGGCGTCGGCATCCTGGCGGTTTGGTGATCTCAGCGTCGAGGATGTCGCGATTGCGAGGGTCGAGGGCACGGCGACCGTCATCGGATTGCCGGGCACACCCGAGGGTCGAGTGTCCGCGACGGCTTGGATCGAGGATAGCGCGGTAACCGTCACAACCAGCTACGCCCTGGCGGGTGATCGCGTGCGGCTGGATGGTCTGACGATCGATGGCGCCGGTGTGACGGCCGCGGGCGACCTTGTTCTGGATGCCCGTGATACGACCGCGGCAGGCGCGCTGTCCCTCATGATCGCCGATCTTGGTGTGCTCGGGAGCATCTTTGATCTGCCCATGACGGCGGGTGCGTTGCGTCTCGATCTGGCATTGAACGCGGCGGATGGACAGTCGGCCCAGGTCGAAGGACAGATGGAAGGTGTGAGGTTTTCCGACGGTCGCACGGTCGAGAGCCTGCGGCTGTCGGGCGAGGGGCGCGATCTGCTCGGGATGCCCTCGGGCCGTCTGGAGGTGAACATCGGCACCTTTCGACCGGCGGCCGGTATCCAGTTCGATGGCGTCATCGTCGCAATCGACGCCGACGGGACCAACGCACGCGTGACGGTGGTGGGTGAGGGTGCTGCCGGTATGCAGCCAATCCATGTTGACGCGGCGGCTGCGGTAGGCCTCACGGCCGATCCGCCGACCGTCACGGTCAGCCGTCTGGACGCGCGGTTGGGCGCGGTTGACCTTGCGATCGACAGACCTCTGCTGATTGGTCTCGGTCCAAAACCCATGCTGCGCGACTTGTCGCTCGTGCTCGATGGTGGGCGCGTGACCGGTAGCGGGCGTCTGGACCCGGCCGATCTTGATGTGAGACTCACCGCGCGCGGCATACCCGCCGCCTTGGTCCGCGCGATCGATCCCTCGGTGTTGTTGTCGGGCGTGGTCGATGCCGATCTTCGCGCGACGGGGCGCCTGGACGACCCCAGCGCCACGGTAACAATCTCGACTGACGGAATTAGGATCGATGATCCGGAATACGCCGAGGCGCCGCCGTTGACGGCCACGCTGTCGGCACGGCTCGACGCTCTCCGGTTAACGATCCAGGGGGAAGCGGCGATCGCCCATGGCGTCCAGGCGTCGGCGCGCGCCGAGCTGACCTTGGCCGGCCCGCCGGGTGCGATACCGACGCCAGCGATGGATGCCGCCATGACGGCGCGCCTCGATGCCAATGCCGATGTGGCGCATCTGATTGCCTTCCTACCGTTGGACGCGGCCCGGGTGAGCGGGCGTTTCACCGCCGGTGTCACGGCCTCCGGCACGCCGAACGATCCGGTGTTGGATGGCAGCGTCGTGTTGACGGAAGGTGCGGTCGACCTGCCAAACGTGGGTTTGTATCTCCGCGACCTGGCGCTCGACGCACGCGGCCGTGGTGACCGCCTTTGGATCGACAGCCTGACGGCGCGGGCATTGGCCGGCGGCACGATCGAAGGTGGCGGGTGGTTCTCTTTCAACACCAGCCAGGGCATGCCGGCGGATATCCGCCTGACGGCGCGGGATTTCGTGGCGGTATCGACTGATGAGGCGACGATCGTCCTCGATAGCGATCTTGCGCTGACCGGCGCGCGGCCGGAATACACCGTGACCGGTGCGGTCACCATGAAGCCGTCCGAAATCCGCATTCCGAATTCACTGCCGACGACCGTTGTGATCTTGGATGTCATTGAGGTGAACGGCCCGGAAGATGCGGCCCAGAAGCCCGAACCACCCTCCGCCGGCACCGGTGCCGCGCCCCTCGTCTTGGATCTGACGGTGGCGATCCCCGGTCAGGTATTTGTACGAGGTCGTGGTCTAGACAGCGAATGGCAAGGTGAGTTGACTGTCACCGGGCCCGTCGACGCGCCAGAGGTGCGGGGAGCGATCCGTGTCCGCCGAGGTTCCTTGGACGCGCTCGGACGATTGTTCGCGTTCGAGCGCGGTCAGGTATCGTTCGATGGCGGCGCTCCAGACAACCCGAACCTGGACATGCGGCTTACCACCGACGTGGCCGGCATCGTTGCGGCCGTGATCGTCTCGGGCTCGGCCCAAGAGCCTACCGTCGAGTTGGACAGCACGCCGGCGTTGGCCGAGGAGGAAATCCTGTCACGCATCCTGTTCGGCGAACCGAAGGCCGGCCTCAGCCCGTTCCAAGCGCTCCGTCTCGCCCAGTCGACGGCGGTCATGGCGGGTCGACTTGACGGTGATGGCGGCCTTGGCGGCATCCAGGATACGGTGCGGAGGACCCTCGGCGCCGATACACTGAGCGTCGAGAACGAGACCCGCGCGGATGGTACCACCGGCTCCTCGTTGTCGGTCGGTAAGTACGTGGCGCCGGGTGTGTTCTTTAAGCTCCAGCAAGGTCTGTCCGGCGATAACAGCCGCGCGGTCGTCGAGGTCGACGTGACCGATCACGTGAAGGTGGAGACCGACATGGGCGCTGATTCCCAAAGCCGGGTAGGCGCCAACTTCAAGCTCGATTATTAAGAAGCCTCTCGCCCACCGTCATCCTTCACCGAGGACTACATGACCGCTACCACCCAGGATTTTGATCCGTCCGACCCCGCGTCCTTTACCTTCTGGACGGAGGAACGATTGCGCGCCGCCGATGTCGACGTGGTGGGTCACGTGAACAACAACGCGATCGGTGTGTTTCTGGAAAACGGCCGGGTCAATCTGTTCATGGCCTGTGGTGAAATCTTGTACGACATCGCCACGCGGGCGCCCGGCTCGACAACCTGGGTGGTGCGACGATTGGAGATCGATTTCCTTCGTGAGATGCGGTTTCCCGGCGCCGTGCACACCGGCACGCGGATCGCCGCGTTCGGCAACACCTCCTGTACCGTCAAGCAAGGTGTGTACGTCGATGGCGAGTGTCGCGTGACCGCTACCGCGATCGCGGTGTGCTTCGATCCGGAAGCCCGGCGCGCGGTGCCCATTTCGGACACGTTACGCCGGGCGCTGGCCGATCACGCGCCCGGATACCGGAAAACTTAGCAAGCCACCGTGATCCGGCCTTCAGTTCACCGGCGTGAGCAGCGGTTTACCGGCGATCCCGGCCTTCAAATTCTCCATGACGAGCCGGCCCATGGCGAGGCGGGTGTCGTGTGTCGCGCTGGCTTGGTGCGGTTGCAGGACGACCTGCTCGGTCATGTCCTTGAGCGCTTGCGGCACCCGGGGTTCGTCGGCGAACACGTCAAGACCGGCGGCGCCCAACCGGCCGTCTTGCAGGGCGGCAATCAGCGCGTCCTCGTCGACCACGCTGCCGCGCGCGACGTTGATCAGCACACCCGTTGGGCCCAACGCGTCCAGAACCTCACGGTTGATTAGATGTTTGGTCGCGGTCCCGCCGGGGACAATGGCGATCAGAATGTCGACCTCCTTGGCCATTTCGGCCAATGAGCTAGAATAGGCGTAGGGCACGTCGCGGCGGCTGCGGGTATGATAGCGGATGTCCATCTTGAAGGCGGCGCAGCGCGCGGCGATCTCTTGCCCGATGCGGCCGAGGCCGAGAATACCGACCTTGCGGCCCCAAACCCGCTGGGTGAACGGCATGTCACCCTCGCGCTCCCACCGTCCTTCACGCACATAACGATCGGCTTGGGGGATGCGCCGGCAGGTGGCAAGCATCAACGCGATGGCGAAATCCGCGACCTCGTCGCTCAGTACGTCCGGGGTATTGGACACTTTGATCCCCCGCTCGGTCGCGGCGGCCACGTCGACCCCGTCATAGCCGACGCCATGATGGGCGATCACCGTGGCGTTGGGCAGCGCATCCATCAACTCGGCCGTGCACCAAGAGCTGCCGGCGATGCCGACGCAGGTGTCCCGGACGGAGGCGAGCAGGGCATCCTTGTCCTTGCTCAGCCAGAGCTTATGAACGGTGAACGCCTGCTCCAACTCATCCATGGCGGCCGAGTACCAGGGCGAGACGACGACGATATCGGGTTTGCTTGTCACGAGCGGACTCCGGTCAAAACGATGAATTCGGTTGCTGAAGGAAGGCCTGTTCCTCGGCCGTGTTGTCTCGGCCAAGCGCCTCGTTTCGGTGCGGGAAACGGCCGAAGCGCTTGATGACGACCCGGTGGCGTTCGGCGTAGTCGACCCAATCCGGGTTGCCGAGTGCCGCGAACAACTCGGCACACCAATCTTGATCCACGAGATCCTCACTGTGTTCAAACGGCAGGAACAGGAACAGACCGACCTCTGGTGCGGCGCGGGTATGATCGCCGAGGGCGATCGCTTGGCGGGCGATGGCTCGGGCGCGTGGGTCGTGGGCAAACGCCTCGGGCCGGCCGCGATTCAGGTTCCGAGAAAACTGATCCAGCACCAGGATCAGCGCGAGCCGTCCGTCCGCCGTGACCGGCCAATCCATGAGACCGCCGCCCGCCGCCTCGGCCCAGAGGGTGCTGAAGCGGTCGGTCAACGCGGCGTCGAACGCATCGCTTTTCGCGAACCACGCGCTCCGGTCGATCTCCTCGAACCAGAATCGTAGAACCTCGTCGACCCGTGGATCGGCCATGGCTGTGTTTCTCCTCCCGCGCCGCGCCGCGACGATAGCCGATGGCCTTGTTGCCGCAAAGTACCCGCCGGTGATCGACAGGACGGGCCCAACCCAAAAGGGCACCGTGTTGTGCCGCGGCCTTGTGGTGCGGCCGGAGCGACCGTATCTGAAGAGCAGACAGTGATGGAGTGAGGCTATGTCGATGTTCCCTGCCCGCGCCCGTGCCGGCATCGCGGCCGCGACGTTGCTACTGACTTTGGTCGGCTGCGTGACGGCCCAGGACACCCTCACCGGCACCGATGCCCAGGGCCGCCGGGCGTTCCTGCTCTACGCCGGGGAGAAGGGCCCTGTCTGGCTGCAGGCGGGCAACGCCGGGATCGCCGCTCCCGGGGCCGCTTCCGCCGCCGTGGCCGAGGCGGCGAGTGGGGCGGTGTTCGGGATGAATACCACTTTCACCGCCGATCGCACGGCGGCGGCACACCCGAACTATCGCGTGCTGGTGTTGTTTGATCCGGCCGTGGCAACCTCGACCGACGACGTCTGCCGTTCGTTCCCGAGTGACGTGCCGGCTGTGCGGTTCACCGATCGGACTAATCTATTCCTGGCGTTCTGCGCCAGACAGGAATCGATCGCCGGCGCCATCGTGCGCGGCCCCAAACTGACGAGGCTCGACGACCCCAAGCTGCGCGAGATGGTGCGCGCCGGCATCCGCGAGATGTTTCCGCAGAACGACGGCGGCCGCGAGCGCAACCAGCCGCCGATCCTTGGCTCGATCCGCGCGGCGCCAAATGCCGGCTTTCGGCTGAACCCGCTGGAGGGGCTGTTCAACTGAGACCGTGTCTCAGAACTGATCCTCATCCAGCGCCATTACGGTTGTTCCACCGGCGGTGATGGCGTCGATCAGGCCGGGTGCCTGGGACAACAGGTGATCGGCGTAGTGGTGTACCGTCACCAGCTTGGTCTCTAGGAACCGGGCGTCACCGTTGGCACCAGTCTTGTTCCGGTGCGCGGCCAGGGCCGAGCGGGCCATCATCCAGCCACCGGCCACCAGTCCCGCCAACTTTAAATACAGCGCCGAGGGCGAGGCGCCGGCCGCCGGATCGGTCGGCATGGTCGCGACCATCCAATCGGTCGCCTTGGCCAACGTACCGTGCGCGGCGGATAAGCGGTCATGGATCGCGCGCAGCGCGGGAGCGCCGTCCGCGACACCCGCGAGATCGTGCAGCGTCGTCGTCACGTCGGCCAGGAACGCCGCCATGGCGGTGCCGCCATCGCGCGCCACCTTGCGGCCCACCAGATCCAGCGCCTGGATGCCGTTGGCACCCTCGTAGATCGGGGTGATGCGGGCATCGCGATAGTGTTGGGCGGCGCCGGTCTCCTCAATGAAACCCATGCCGCCGTGGATCTGCACGTTGGTCGAGCAGATGTCGACCGACGCGTCGGTGCACCACGCTTTCACCACCGGGATCAGCAGGTCGACCCGCGTCTGGGCGCGGGTGCGTTCGTCGGTGTCGGGGTGGCGGTTGGCGGTGTCGGTCATCGCCGCCACCTCGTAGATCAGGCCGCGCATCGCCTCGATCTGCGCCCGCATGGTCAGCAACATGCGGCGAACGTCCGGGTGGTGGATGATGGTCACGGCACCGGTCGAGCCGGTGATCGCCCGGCTTTGCACCCGGGTGCGGGCGTAGTCGACCGCTTGTTGATACGCGCGTTCGGCGATGGCGAGACCTTGGATGCCGACCGCCAGCCGGGCGTTGTTCATCATGATGAACATGTGCTCGATGCCGCGATTCTCCCCGCCGACCAACCAGCCGACCGCGCCCCCGTCCTCGCCATAGGCCATCACACAGGTCGGGCTGGCGTGGATGCCGAGTTTCTTCTCGGTCGACAGTGGCTTGACGTCGTTGCGCACGCCGGGTTTGCCGTCGGCGGTGGGGATGAATTTCGGCACCAGATACAGCGATAACCCCTTGGTGCCGGCAATGCCGTCGGGCGAGCGGGCCAGTACCAGATGGACGATGTTCTCGGTCCAGTCATGGTCGCCATAGGTGATGTAGATCTTCTGGCCGAACAGCCGGTAGCTGCCGTCTTCGGCCCGTTCGGCCCGGGTGCGGATGGCGGCGAGGTCGGTGCCGGCCTGCGGTTCGGTCAGGTTCATGGTGCCGGTCCACTCGCCGCTCACCAGCTTCGGCAGGTACAGAGCCTTCTGCGCGTCGGTGCCGACCTCGCGCAAGGCCTCGATCGCCGCCTGGGTCAACAGCGGGCACAGCCCGAAGGCCATGTTGGCGCCCTGCCACATCTCCTGCAGCGCCGTCGCCACCAGCCACGGCAGGCCCATGCCGCCGTATTCCTCCTCGAACGCCGCCCCGTTCCACCCGCCCTCGATGAACTGGGCGTAGGCGTCGGCGAATCCGTCGGGGGTGCGGACCACGCCGTTCTCCAGCCGCACGCCCTGCCGGTCGCCCGAATGATTGATCGGCGCCAGCACCCCGCCCGCCAGCTTGCCGGCCTCCTCCAGGATCTGATCGACCAACGCGCCCTCGGCACTGTCCAGGCCGGGCAGCGACGCAATCCGGTCGAGACCGACCACATCGGCCATCACGAACCGCATGTCGCGAATGGGGGCGGAATAGGTCATGGCGTGGTCCTTCCGATCGGCGGCGCAGCGGGGTTGAGTGATGCACGCCCCGGATTTCTAGCGCAGCCAAGGCACGCCGCCAATCGCCGGCGCGTCAAGATGGCGGGTAATGCGCGGCGGAGGCAAGTATCACTCGTCGCCAAACAGCCGCGCCGCCGTCTCCTCGGTCAGCGCGCGGCCGAGCATCAAGAGGCGGCGGCGGGCGGTGCCGAGGTCGTGGGGCGGGACACCGTGGAACGACCAGGGGCCGTTGACGTAGGCGAACAGCCGGTTGTCGCGCCAGCCGATGTCGACCGCTTCCTTGAGGAAATGGTCGCGGATCTTCTCCGGGATCGCGATGTTCGACGGCCAGGCGAAACCGCCCGACGTGTACAGCATGGTGCCGCGCCGGGGCTCGGGGGTCGGTGGGTCGGGGTCGTCCAGATAGACGAAGCCGTTGATCACCAGCCGGGCGTGATCGACATGCGGCGCCAGTTCGACCCGTCCGCGATACTCCGCCACTTGGCAATCGGCTGGCATGTAGGCGGCGTCGCGCATCCGCCGCCGCCAGTCGGGGCCGATCAAGGGCCGGAACTTGTCCGCCAGATGCCGGTCCAGCTTGCGGGCGATCTCCTCCGACGCGGCGGCGGTGACGTGGCGAAGCACATTCCAGAATGACCGCTGGGCACCCGCGGTGATTTTCGCCAGCCCGGTTGCGGTCTTTTCGCGCCGGCCGCCGAAATTGGTGTGCACCATTTGATCGTCGCGCGGCCAGGCGCTGTCCAGGCCTTGGCGAAGGGTGGCCGGCAGCGCGTCATCGACCACCAGATGCGGAAACGGCCGGGTTCGCACCCGCGCGGCATGGACGCGGGCGGCCATCTCGCCAGTTAGGGCATCGACGGCGGCGCGGGCGGCTTTGGCGCGCTGTTGCTCGGCGGCACCGTCCATTGTCACAGCACCTTGCCGGGGTTCATCAGCCCCTTGGGATCGAGCGTCGCCTTGATGCCGCGCATCAGCGCCAGCGCGACCGGGTCCTTGTAGTGGGCCAGCTCGTCACGCTTCAATTGGCCGATGCCGTGCTCGGCGCTGATCGAGCCGCCCATCGCGTCCACGACGTCGTGGACCGCGCGATTGAAATCCACCCAGCGTGCCAGGAACGCCCGGCCGTCGCTGCCCTCGGGCGCTTGCAGATTGTAGTGCAGGTTGCCGTCGCCGACATGACCGAAGCCGACCAGCCGCACCGTCGGATCGATCGTGCGCACCCGCTCAAACGCGGTGTTGTAGAACTCGGCGATGCGCGAGACCGGGACCGAGACATCATGCTTGATCGACGCACCCTCGTCCTTCTGCGCTTCCGAGGCGTTCTCCCGCAGCTTCCAGAAGGCTTGGCGTTGGGCTTCCGATTGCGCGATGGCGGCGTCGACCACCAACACGTCCTCGAAGGCTTGCCCCAGGATTGTCTCCAGCCTCTCACCCAGGCCGGTTTCGCCGGTGGCGGTCGAGACCAGCTCCACCAGCACATAGAAAGCGTGGGATTCGCCGAGCGGGTCCTCGGTGTCGGGGATGTGCTTGAGCACCAGATCGATCACCAGCCGGGGCATGAACTCGAAGGTCTCGACCGCGTCGCCGCTTTCGGCGCGGACACGGCCCAGCAGAGTCACCGCCGCGGCCAGATCGGGCACGGCGCAGAACGCGCAGGCGGTCTGCGTCGGTTTCGGGAACAGCTTGAGCACGGCGGCCGTGATGATGCCCAGCGTCCCCTCGGCACCGAGGAACAGATGCTTCAGGTCGTAGCCGGTGTTGTCCTTGCGCAAACCGCGCAGGCCGTTCCAGACCCGGCCGTCCGGCAGCACCACCTCCAGTCCGAGGGTGAGATCGCGGGCGTTGCCATACTTCAGCACATTGGTGCCGCCGGCGTTGGTCGAGAGGTTGCCGCCGATCATCGCGCTGCCCTCGGCGGCCAGCGACAGCGGAAAATACCGGTCGGCCTCGGCGGCGGCCGTCTGGATAGCGGCAAGGATGCACCCGGCCTCGACGGTGATCGTGTGGTTGGCGGCGTCCAGATCCCGCACCCGGTTCATCCGCCCCAGCGACAACACGATCGCGTCGCCCGAGGCGTCGGGGATGGAGCCGCCGCATAATGAGGTATTGCCGCCTTGCGGGACGATCGGAATCCCGGCGGCGTGACAGATGCGCACGACCTCGGCCACTTCCTCGGTACGCGCCGGCTTGACCAGCATCCGGGCCTTTCCGGTGTACAGTCCGCGCCAGTCGGACAGGTGCGGCGCCATCGCGTCCGCGTCGTCGGTCCATCCCCTGGGGCCGACGATGGCCTTGATCCGGTCGGCGGGGGCGTCGGCCGGGCTAGGCGCGAGAGCGGGTGCGGTCATCGATCGGTCTCCGGTCCAATCAGGGCAGTCGATATTAATCCTGGCGGCGGGCGCCACAAGCCGTGCGCGGCGAATGGTCCGATGCGCCACGGGGTGTTTGGCGCCGTCGATCCGGCTCAACCGTCATGCGCTCCCTCCCGGGGTGCGGCCGCGCGCGCCAGCCGGTCACGGATCGCGGTGCCGAGCCCGTGATCGGGAATGGGCGCGACGGCGATCGCGGTGATCCTCGGTTGGTCGAGCGCCCGTAGGGTCGCGAACAAGGCGGCCGCCGCCTCGACCAGATCGCCCGAACGGCTCAGATCGGCATCGGCGTCCAAGCGGGTCGCGCCGAAGTCGAGGAATACCTCGCCGTCCCGCCGGTCCCGCGCGTCCAGGCGCAGCCGGGCACTCGGCGCGTAATGGCTGGCCAGCATGCCGGGTGCTGTGATGGGGTCGGCCGCGGTCGCCGCCGCGATCGGTCCGGTGACCGCCTCGATTGCCTCCCGAGGAACGCCACCAGGGCGCAGCAGGCGGGGTGCGTCGTGCGACAGGTCGATCACCGTGCTCTCGACGCCTACCGAACAGGGCCCGCCATCCAAGATCAGATCGATCCGGTCACCCAACTCCTCGGCGACGTGGGCGGCGGTGGTCGGGCTGACCCGGCCGGAGCGGTTGGCGCTCGGCGCGGCCACCGGCCGTCCCACTTCGGCCAGCAGCGCGCGCGCGTCATCGCTGCCCGGTACCCGCAGGGCCACGCTGTCCAGGCCGGCCGTCGTCAACCACGCGATTGGACAGTTCTGGACACGGGTCAGCACCAAGGTCAGCGGTCCCGGCCAGAAGGCATCGGCCAATCCGCGCGCCGCCTCCGTCGCGACGCCCATGCGGAATGCCATCGCGGTGTCGGGCAGATGGCTGATCAACGGGTTGAACCGGGGGCGGCCCTTGGCCTCGAAGATGCGGGCGACGGCGGTCTCGTCGGTGGCGTCGGCGCCCAGGCCATAGACGGTCTCGGTCGGGAAGGCGACCAACCCGCCCGCTCGCAACAGTCGGGCGGCTTCGGCGCGGGCGCTGGGGTCGGCGATCGGCAGGATGGGCGCGGTCATGGCGCGGACGGGTCGCGCAATCCCGGCCCGGCGTCAAGTCCGGCACGCATCCGAGGTGTATTTCGCAGGTGCAGCAAAATAATCGAGGCGCTACACTGCCCCATTGTCCATCGTCCATGGAGTTCGGGATGAGCGCCCGCATTATCACCATCGCGCAACAGAAGGGCGGCGCCGGAAAGACCACGCTGGCGGCGCATCTGGCCGTGGCCTGGGCCGAGTCCGGCAGGACGGTCGCGGTGGTCGACATCGATCCGCAGGCCTCGCTTTCGTCCTGGTGGGCGATGCGGCAGGAACTTGGCTTACCCGCGCCGACGGGCGCGCGCGGCAAGGGTAGCCTGATCGTGCACCGGATCACCGGCTGGCGCACCGCCAACGAGGTCGAGAAGCTGGCGCGCGACCACGACATCGTGGTGATCGACAGCCCGCCGCACGCCGAGACCGAAGCCAAGATCGCCATCCGCTCGGCCGATCTCGTGCTTGTTCCCTTGCAACCAAGCCCGATGGATTTCTGGGCGACCCAGGCCACGCTTGATCTGGCGCGCTCGGAGAAGACGCCGGCGATGCTGGTGCTGAACCGGGTGCCGCCGCGCGCCACGCTGACCGGGGCGATGGTCGCCAAGTTGGCGGATTTGGGGGCCACGGTGGCGCAGGCGCGCATCGGCAACCGGGTGGCGCTGGCGGCGGCCTTGCTGGAAGGCCAGGGCGTGACGGAATACCAGCGGCGCGGCACCGCCGCCGCCGAGGTGAGCGCGCTGGCCGCCGAGGTCGCCAAGGCGACGCTGTAACGCCGCTGGTTCTGTCCGGAGCTCAACGCCGGTCAATGGTCCCCGGCGTCGTGCGAATGGTGCCGGGGCGGGTATCGATGGTGCCGGCCGGCCGAGGATCGGGCGGTGGTTTGGCGTCGAGGATGCGTTGCAGATCACGCGGCAGCGTTTCCCCCGGATGCTCCGGCACCGGCAGTGGTGGGACCGGAGTCTTCGATACCCGGGGTGCCATGGTCGGTTGGCGTGACAGAACCTCGTTACTGCCGGGACGGCGCGACTCACGCACGGCAGGCCGTTGGCCGCGTAAGGCGTCCGTGTCGCTCAGCGCCGGTGTGACGATTGGATGGCGCGGGTCCAATTGCGGCGGCGTGACCTGCGCCGATGGGCGCGGGGCGGCGCAACCGGCGCACGCCAGAAGCAGAAGGACGACGAGCGCGGGACGGTCCCGCACCGGTCATGCTCCCGAGGCGAGGAAGTGGCCGTTGCGAAACGCTGGTTTGGCGTAGCGGAACCGGGCGCCGTCGAGTGCGGTCATCCGCCCGCCCGCCGCAAGCAGAAGGGCGTGGCCGGCGGCGGTGTCCCATTCCATGGTCGGGCCGGTGCGCGGGTAGAGATCGGCCTCACCCCGAGCGACCAGACAAAACTTGAGGGCCGAGCCGCGCGAGACCGAGTGGGCGACCTTGCGGGTGGCGATCCAGGCTTCCAACTCGGGGTTGCGATGGCTGAAACTGGCCACCACGGTAATGTCGTCTGGATCGGCGGTGCGAACGGCGATCGGCACACGGTTGCCGTCGGCGTCCTCCTCCCAGGCGCCATGCCCGACGGCACCGGCCCAGGCCATGCCATCGACCGGCGTGTGCACCACGCCCAGCACCGGCTCGCCATCCCAGATCAGACCGATGTTGACGGTGAAGTCGCCGCGCTTGTGGATGAACTCCTTGGTGCCGTCCAACGGGTCGACCAGCCAGAACCGGCCGCCGGACACATCGGGGATGTCACCGGCTTCCACGCTTTCTTCCGCGACCACGGGGATGGCAGGCGTCAACGCTTGGAGCGCCGGTACGATCAGCGCGTCGGCCGCGCGGTCGGCGGCGGTGACCGGGCTGCCGTCGGTCTTGTCGTCGACCACGATTTCCTCGCGGTAGAACGGCAGAATCACTTGGCCCGCCTCGCGACTCAAGGCGACGATGGCGTCCAACAGGGCAAGCCGGTCGTTCGGATCGATCGCGGCGATCACCGCGCGAGCCATCACTCCGCCGCCACAGGGGCGCGTGCCGCCTGGATCACCGACCACACCCGCTCCGGCGTGGCAGGCATGTCGATGCTGGTCACCCCGACCTCGGACAATGCGTCGATCAGGGCGTTGATCACCGCCGGCGGGGCGCCGATCGCTCCGGCTTCACCGCATCCCTTGACGCCGAGCGGGTTGGTGGCGCAGCGGGTCGGGCTCATGGTGAACGCGACGTTTGGCAGGTCGTCGGCGCGCGGCAGGCAATAATCCATCAGCGAGCCGGTGACGAGCTGTCCGTCCTCGCCATAGATCGTGCGTTCCAGCAAGGCCTGGCCGATGCCTTGGGCGACGCCGCCGTGGACCTGACCCTCCAACAGCATCGGGTTCACCACCTCGCCGAAATCATCAACCACCGTGAAACGCTCGATGGTGACGACCCCGGTGTCGGGATCGACCTCCAGCTCGCAGACATGGGTACCGTTGGGATAGGTCGAGGCTTGCGGCTCATAGCGTTCCGAGGCTTCCAAACCGGGCTCCATGCCGTCGGGCAGGTTGGCCGTGTCCTGGGCCAGTACCGCGATCTCGGTCAAGGTCTTGGTCCGGTCGGTACCGGCCACGGTGAAGCGGCCGTCGGCGAATTCGATGTCGGACTCCGCCGCTTCCAGCACATGACCGGCGATGCGGCGCCCTTTGGCGATCACCGCTTGGATCGCCAGATGCAACGCCGAGCCACCGGCCGGCAGCGAGCGCGAGCCGTCGGTGCCGGCGCCCATGGCGATGGCGGCGGTGTCGCCCTGGATCACCGTCACCTGGTCATTGTCGACACCGAACGCCTCGGCCACCAACTGAGAGTAGGCGGTCTCGTGGCCCTGGCCGGTGGAACGGGTGCCGATCGGCACCTCGACCCGGCCGTCCGGCAAAACGCGAAGATCGGACCACTCGGGCCCGCCGCCGCCGCACGCCTCGACATAGGTCGAGATACCGATACCACGCAGCATGCCGCGGGCCTTGCTCTTGGCCTTGCGGCCTTCGGCGCCGGCCCAGTCGGCGTGCGTCAACGCCTTGTCCAGATGCGCGGTGAAGTTGCCCGAATCATAAGTTTCGCCCAAGGCCGTGGTGTACGGCATGGCGTCGGCCGGGATGAAGTTTCGCCGCCGGATATCGGCGCGATCGATCCCGGTCTCGCGGGCGGCCACGTCGACTAGACGTTCGACCAGATAGGCGGCCTCGGGCCGACCGGCGCCGCGATAGGCGTCGGTCGGCAGGGTGTTGGTGAAATAGCACCGTACCCGCACCCGGATCGCCGGCGTGGTGTACAGCCCGGCGAGCATGCCGGACCCGGCGACGGTGGGGATCGCCGGGCCGTACAGCGAGAGGTAGGCGCCAAGATCGGCCTTGGTGTCGACGTCGAGGGCCAGGAACCGCCCGTCGCCATCCAGCGCCAGCCGCGCCGTCGACAGATGGTCGCGTCCCTGGGTGTCGGAGATGAAGGATTCCGTTCGCTCGCCGATCCACTTGACCGGCCGACCGAGTTTCTTGGCGGCCCACAGCACCAGCGCGTATTCCCGGTAGGGGAAGATCTTCATGCCGAAGCCGCCGCCGACATCCGGCGACACCACGCGCATCGTCTTGGGTTCAATGCCCAGGACACCGCAAATCGTGCCGCGCACCCCGTGCGGTCCCTGGGTCGATACGTACAACTCGTAGGCGCCCGTTGCCGCGTCGTGTCGGCCGATGGCGCCGCGCGGTTCGATCGAGTTCACGATGATGCGGTTGTTGACCAGGGTCAGCTCGGCCACCGTGGCGGCCTTGGCGAAGGCGGCCGCGACCGCGGCGGCGTCACCCATTTCCCAATCGACGCAGAGGTTGCCCGGCGCCTGCTTCCAGATCACCGGCGCGCCGTCGGCCGAGGCCGTGGAGATATCGTGCACCACCGGCAGATCGGCATAGTCGACTTCGACCAGTTCCGCCGCGTCGGTGGCTTGTTGCGGGGTTTCGGCGATCACCAAGGCCACCGCGTCGCCGACATGGCGCACGCGATCGCCGGTCAGAAGCGGATACGCCGGGCCAACCGCACTCGTGCCGTCGCGGCCATTGACCAAGGCGGCGCACGGCAGGTCGCCCAACCCATCCGTCTTCACGTCGACGTTGGTCAGCACCGCTAGAACGCCAGGCGCGGCCGCGGCCGCCGAGGTATCGATCGAGCGGATCTCGGCGTGGGCGACCGGTGACCGAACGATGACCGCCCGCGCGGTGCCCTCGAACCGCAGATCATCGGTGTACCGTCCTTGACCGGTCAGGAAGCGCTGGTCCTCGACCCGCTTCATGCCTTGGCCTACGCCGAACTTCGCCATTGGGTGCCTCGCCTTGTTCGCATGGTAGATTGGCGGATCGTACTGGCCATGAGGGGTATCGCCAAGTAAAGGCGCGGTACCAGATGGTTATTTTTCGAAACCACGGGCGGAACGGGCATCGATGTGCGGGCGTTACAGCATCACCATGACGCCGGACATGCTGCGCCGCCTGTTCGGGGTGGTGTTTCGGGACAATCTAGCGCCGCGCTGGAACATGGCGCCCACCCAGGCGGCGCCGGTGATCCATCTCGGCGGCAGCGGTGGGCGGGTGGCCGCGATGATGCGGTGGGGTCTGGTGCCGTCCTGGGTCAAGGATGTTTCGGTTGGCGCGAAGATGATCAACGCCCGGGCCGAGACCGTGGCGGAGAAACCATCGTTTCGCGCGGCCTACCGCCGACGCCGCTGTCTGGTCCCGGCCGACGGCTTTTACGAGTGGAAGACCGAGGGCGGGATCAAGCAGCCTTGGCGGGTCGCGCGACAGGATCAGGCGCCCTTCGCCTTTGCCGGATTGTGGGAGCTGTGGGAGGGCCGGGGAGAGGGCAGCGCGCTGCAGACCTTCACCATCCTGACGACCGAGGCGAACGCCACGCTCCGCGACATCCATCACCGCATGCCGGTGATGCTGTTCGAACCTGAACAGTTCGAGGCCTGGCTCACCGCCGACACGGTGGAGGCGGAGGCGCTCATGACACCGTGTGATCCCGAGGCGATCATGGCCTATCGGGTCGACCCGCGTGTCGGCAACGTACGGCATGACGACGCGGGTTTGATCGAGCCGGTTGCCGCGCCGCCGCCATCACCGAGCGAGCCGCCGCAAGGCAGCCTGTTTTAGCAAACCCGCATTGGAGCACGCGTGTTCAGGGGCAGCGGGCCATGATCTCGTAGGTGCTTTGCAGGAAGCCGCTGCGGGTGGTGTCACCGATTTTCTGGATGTCGTTGGACCCCAGTTTTTGGAAATGCTCCACCAGATGGGGCGACCGCCGCAGGAACCATGTGTACTCGTCTTCCAGCGTCTCGAGGATTGGAATTTCAACCGACGGGGGCCTGTTCTCGGCGACGATCACGTACCCATGATCGCCGAACTCGACGTAGCCCGCCGAGCACGACCCACTCGACCAGCGTCCGCGCAGACGTGGCGCCACACCGACGTAGGTGATCACTTGGCCGCTGGTGGTTGGCATGACGGTGTCGGGCATCGATGGTGGCGGTGATCCGACGTCGTGATCCATGCCGCCAGCCAACTCCCGCGCCCGCTCGATCAGCGGGTGGATATGCGGCGAGTCGAAGGCGACCATAAGGGCCACCGCCGCCGCTCCGGTGAGGATCAGGGCGATCAGCACGGTGCCGATGATGAAGAGCGGGCGGCCGCTGCGGCGGCGCTCGGACGAGAAGGAGGGTGGCGGACCCACTGGCGCCTGTTGGCCGGCTCGCGTGAACCCAAGACGGCGGAAGGTGTCGTCTTCCTCAACGTCGTCTTTACCGTCGTCATCGAACGACCAGTTTTTAGTTGGGCTGTCGGACTCAAGGTCTTGTTCGCGATCGGCCGCCTGGATGGCATCGGCGAAACCGCGTCCGCCGGGCACGGGCTCCTGGTCGTTCGACGTCATGGTATACGCCGGGCCGGTCTCCGGTTCCGGCTCGTGGCTGACGGCGGGTTCCCAGGGAGAGGTGTCCGGCTCCTCGTCGTCTGGTTCCGCCAATGTCAGATCGATCGCCGCGCGGTCGACGAAGAACACTTGCTCGAACACCCAATCGCGGGCGGCCTTGTCCCAATTGGCGGCGACCACCCGAACGGCGGCATCCTCACGGTCCTCGAAATTACGGACGAGAGAGCCGATCAGCACCGAGGCCGAGGGCGCCTTCTCGGCGGTTTCCCAGCCTCCCGCCACCTTCTTCTGAAGGAAATACACGTCGTAACGGCGCATACGCCCGATCTCCTAATGGGTTCTACCAGCTTCGGTTCTCTGCCAGCAGATGGTCGACGGCCTCGATAGTGAGCGCGCGCGAGAACAGATAACCCTGGGCGTAACCACAGCCAATGGCGCGAAGCTGAGCAAGTTGTTCCGGCGTCTCCACACCTTCGGCGATCACGTCAAGCCGGAGATTCTGCGCCAACAAAGCAATCGTGCGGACGATCTCAAGATTGTGGCGGTTGCGGCCCATATCCCGGACGAAGGATTTGTCGATCTTGAGCGTGTCGATCGGGAAGGTATGAAGATAGCTAAGGGAGCTGTACCCCGTTCCGAAATCATCGACACAGATCTTGATGTCGAGTTCCTTGAGCTGCTGCAGCATCTGGACCGAGCGTTGGGCGTTCTCCATCAGGGCACTCTCGGTGATCTCCAGCTTCAGGAGATTCGGGCTCAGCCCCGAGCTATCCAAGCTATTCGTCACCATGCGCACGAGGTCGATCTGGGTGAACTGGCGACCGGAAATGTTGACACTGACTTCGAGCGGAGCCGATGGCGCGTGCTGTTGATTCCATGCAACCATCTGAGCGCAGGCATTGCGCAGCACCCACTCACCCAACTCGACGATCATCCCGGTTTCCTCGGCCAACGGGATGAAATCGGCCGGCGGCACGTCGCCTCGCTCCGGATGGGTCCAGCGCATCAGCGCCTCGAACCCTCGGATCCGGCCGTCGGCCAGGGAGATGATTGGTTGGAAATGCAAGGCCATCTCGCCGCGATCAAGCGCCCGGCGGAGGTCCGTTTCGACGTCGAGCGGTGTCGCCGCGGTTCCGCGCATGGCGGGATCGAACGCAACGGACCGCGCCTTGCCCAACTCCTTCGCCCGGTACATGGCGAGTTCGGAATCGCGGAGAATGTCTTCCGGCCGCAGGTATTCCTCGCCGGAATGCGCGATACCCATCGAGGCCGTGGTGAATATCTCCTTGGTGCCGAGGGTGAACGGCGCGGACAACGCCTTTTGCAGTATGTCGGCGATCGATGTCGCCTCTTCTTTGTCGGCCACGTCCTCTAACAAAATGGCGAACTCGTCTCCGCCTAGTCGAGCAACGGTGTCGCCGAATTTCAGGCTCTGCTCCAGGCGGCGGGCGGCCGCGATGATCAGGTCGTCGCCGTGCGCGTGGCCTAGGCTTTCATTGACTACTTTAAAGCGGTCAAGGTCTAGATAAATCACGGCAAACCGGGCCGACGGCGTTCGTCGCACGCGGGACAGCGCCTGGCGAACCCGTTCCAGGAAGAGGGTACGGTTGGGCAAGCCGGTCAGGCTGTCGTGCAGTGCGTCATGGATCGACTGCTCCTCGGCCCGCTTGCGATCCGTAATGTCAGTCATCGAGCCCGCGATGCGGTTGGCCCCTCCCGGACCATCGCGCACCGCCAGCCCGCGGACGAGCATCCAACGGTAGCTTTCGTCGCGGTGACGAACCCTGTGCTCGCTTTCGAAGTGCGAGGTCACGTCGCTCAAATGGGTGTCGAGTTGCGCGGTCACCCGCTGAACGTCCTCGGGATGGATGCGGCTGAACCACTCCTCGGCGCCGTCGCCAATCTCGTCCTCGGCGCAGCCAAGCATCTCCTTCCAACGTTCGGATAGGTAGATGCGGTTATTTACCAGATCCCAGTCCCACAACCCGTCGTTGGACCCGGTGGCGGCCAGGGCGTATCGTTGTTCGCTATCGCGCAGGGCCTGCTCGGCGTTCTTGCGCTCGGTCACGTCGCTGAAGGTTGCTACGAACCCCCCCTTACCGAGCGGTCGAACCTTCACGCTGAGCATCACCCCCTTATGAGTTTCGCGTTCATAGGTCGCGCCCTGGGGGTCGGTGAACATCGACATGACTTGGGTTGTCAGTACTGCTGGTTCGCCCTCGCCAAACTCGCCCCGGTTGGCCTGGTACCGAACGATATCGACGAGGGGTGTGCCCGCCTGGGCAAAGGTGTCGGGGAGGTCGAGCAGCTCGAAGCAGCGTGCATTCCACATCATCAGGCGGAGATGTTCATCGAACGCGACCAAGCCTTGGCTAATGTTCTCGAGGGTGCCGCGCAGCAGCGTGGTGTAGCGCTCGGCTTCCTCGGCGTGCCGCCTCTCGTCCGTAACGTCGCGATAGACCAGGATCCGGCCGCCGTCCGAGGTGGCATGATCCGAGCCGCGCAACCAGCGGCCGTCCGGCAGTTGTTTGTCGAACGAGGACCGGGGCTGACGGTGCCACGCCAGCCGCGTGGTCAACCACCCATCGACCGCGTAAGGGGAACCGGCGGTGTGCTCGGCGTCGGCACGGGCCAACGCCTCGAAAGAGACACCAACCCGGAACAGGTCCGCGATCTGTGGCAGCAAGCCCCGTATCGCGTCATTGAATGCAACGAGGCGATCGTTGGCGTCGAAAATCAAATAGCCGTTGTCCAAGGCGTCAAGGGCGCTCTGGAAGGGGGTGTCATCACCGCCGGCCGGCAGGGGAGCGGTCGTCGTCATGCCTCCGTCTCCGGCATGCCCGGGACGGCGTTCATCGCCGTCATAAGACGGCACAACGACCGGACATTGTTCCGGTTTTCTCGCACGTCCCCGATGCCCCTCATCACTCGCAGTTTAATTACACACAGTTTTCTTGAAATGCCAGATTATCAGAGCGACGCAAGTCCCGCCACCATCTCGGGAAATGTTGTTCACGAGCCGGTGTCGGCGCCCAACACCGCGACGCCGCGGCGAACCCGATACAGCCGCCACAGAAGCAGCGCCGCCGCGCTGCGGTGTGGTCGCCAGTCCAAGGCGCGTGCGTCGGTGTCGCTGGGCGACGGACGGTCGATCGCGTCGTCGAGCAGGCGAACGCCCTCGCGCAACGCCAAGTCGCCGGAGGGAAACACATCCATGTCGCCGAGCGCGAACATCCGGTAAATGTCTGATGTCCAGCGGCCAATACCAGGAAGCGCCGTTAACGCGGCGTCGGCCTCCGCACCCGAGAGCCGAGACAGGGCCCGCGGATCGAGACATCCGGACACCACCGCCTCGGCCAGCGCCCGGCCGTACCGTATCTTGGCGCGCGACAGCCCGATCGCGCCGAGTGCGGCGTCGTCAAGCACGAGGTACCGCTCGGGATCGTCGGCGCCGGCGTCCCATAGCCGCGTGCGGATCGCCTCGGCGGAGGCGGTCGAGACCTGTTGGCCCACGATAATGCGTAGCAGAGCGGCGAAGCCCGGTTCAAGAACGCGTGGCTCGGGCGCACCGACTTCGGCGATGGCGCGGGCGATGGCCGGATCGATCGCTGTCAGCCGGTCAAGGGCATCGCTCAGGGCGGCGCAGCGGGTCTCCATTGTCATGGTCGACACGCTAGACCGGCGTCGTCGATCCCTCAAGCGGCCCGGGCACTTGGGTCGTCACGCCGTAGCTCCTATGATCGCCTCATGAGCCAACCCCATCCCGTTACCTTCCAGTCACAAACCGTGTCACCGATCGAGACGCCCGCCCATATCCGGTCGGCGTTTACCCAGACCTCAATCGCGATTCCGGTGGTCACGGTCAGCCGTTGCTGGGCATCTGGCAGGGGTGTATCTGGTTGAACATCGAACTGCCCCCCACCGCCGCGAGGTGATCTTGCATGTCATGGGAGCTCAAGCATGAGCGATAACCCGAACGCCTTGACCGCGTGGGCGGCGTTGCGCCGGATCGAAGCCGGCACCTTGACGGCCGAGGCACTGATGCAGGCATGCCAGGCCCGGATCGCCGAGCGGGAGCCGGAGGTCGGTGCCTTTATTCATCTTGATCCGGAGGCGGCGCGCGCCGCCGTACGTACCGCGTCGGGGATCGGGCCACTGCGAGGGTTGCCGGTGGCGGCGAAGGATTTGATCGACACCGCCGACATGCCGACGGCCTATGGCTCGTCGATTTATGAGGGCAATCAGCCAACCGAGGACGCGGCCGTGGTCGCCCGAACCCGATCGGTTGGCGGGGTGGTGATCGGCAAGACAGTGACGACCGAATTCGCCTGGCGACGACCGGGCAAGACCCGCAATCCCCATAACCTAGCGCACACGCCGGGCGGCTCCTCCAGCGGATCGGCGGCGGCGGTGGCGGACTGCATGGTACCCCTGGCGTTCGGCACCCAGACGGCGGGTTCGGTCATCCGGCCGGCGGCCTATTGCGGGGTGGTCGGGTTCAAGCCGACCTTCGGCACCTATGATCGGGCCGGGGTTAAGGAGTTGTCGGGGTATTTCGATACGGTTGGCACCTTCGCCCGCGCGGTCGAGGACATAGCCCTGTTCGACGGTGCGCTTCGTGGCGCCACGCCGCCCCGACTCGACACCTTCGACGCAGCACCACCCCGGCTTGCCATCCACGTGCCGTTCGCCGACCGCATCGACGAGGATGGCGGCGCTGCGCTGGAGCGTGCGCGAGAGGCGGCACAGGCCGCGGGCGCGTCGGTTGCGGGACTGGTCGACTGGACCCGGTTCGAAGCGATGGACCCGGTTCACGCCACCATCATGACGGCGGAGGCGGGGCGGGCCTTGGCCTGGGAATACGACAACGCTTACGACAAGCTCAGCGATTTCTATCGCGAGACGATCGCCGCCGGCCGCGCGATCGACGACGACGCGTATTTCGCGGCGATGGCCGAGGCCGACGTGTTCCGCAACGAGGCGGCGGCGCGGCTTGACGGGATCGACGCGATTCTGACGGTCCCCGCGTCGGGCGAGGCGCCGGAAGGCCTGGAATTCACCGGCGATCCGCTGTTCAACAAGGTCTGGACGTTGCTGCGGTGGCCATGTGTGACCATTCCCGCGGGCACCGGCGGCCGGGGCCTGCCGGTTGGGGTTCAGATCGTCACGGGATACGGCGAGGACGCGCGGGCACTTGCCGTGGCCGCCTGGCTCGAGCGTGCGCTGGTTGATCGAGGGGCGACCGCCGTCTGATCACCCTGCTGGAAGGGGTCTGGTGTAGATTTGGACGTTGGTCGCGGCGCGCTTCTTCTTCGAGATCCGTTTGCCGATGGCCGAGACGGTGCGGGAGCAAGTGGACGTCGTGCCTGAAAAATCAAACCACAGCCTCACGATTCTGGCGGTCGATGATGTCGATCTAAACCGGATGCTGATGCGGGAATATTTGACCGCGTTGGGGCACCAGGTGGACGTCGCCGACAACGGCCAAGTGTGCCTGGACATGCTGACCGACGGCCGGCGCTACGACGTCATCCTGATGGATATTCGCATGCCGGTCATGGACGGGGTGGAAGCGGCTCGCCGTATCCGTGCCATGAACGACTACGGCGCCACGGTGCCGATCATCGCCCTAACCGCCGACGCTCTTCGTGAGCAACTGGAAATCTATACCGACGCCGGCATGACGGAGAGTGTCGCCAAGCCGTTCGACTGGCCCGTGCTGCTCTCGGCACTTGCCCGTGTGATCCCGTCCGGCCAGCCGACGTGATTTGATTTAAGCTGTGAATCCGTCCCGCATTCAATATCTTAGGGGGCGGTATGATAAACGCGTGAGTGAACGGCGGCGGGGGAGAGGGCCATGCGTCTGCAATTGATGACCTGGATGGAGGTCGAGGCTTACCTGAAACGTGATCGGGGAATCATCATCCCCATCGGCTCGACCGAACAACACGGGCCGATCGGGCTGATCGGCACCGATGCGATTTGTCCCGAGGTGATCGCCGACCGGGCGGCGGAAGAGCTGGGTTGCGTGGTCGGACCGACGCTGTCGATCGGCATGGCGCAACACCACTTGGCGTTTCCGGGGTCGATCGCGTTGCGGCCGACCACGCTGATCGCGGTGATCAAGGACACGGTACTGTCGCTCGCCCGCAACGGGTTCGAGCGGTTCTACTTCCTCAATGGGCACGGCGGCAACATCCCGACCACCGCCGCCGCCTTCAGCGAAATCCACGCCGAGCGAAGCCTGAACCCCGGTCTCGGCCGGCCGGCCGTGCGCTGCAAGCTGGCGAGTTGGTTTGCTTTCCAGTCGGTGAGCACGCTGTGCAAGGAACTGTACGGCGATCGGGACGGCCATCACGCCACGGCCTCGGAAGTGGCGGTGACCCAGTTCGCCTACCCCGAACACATCAAGTCGGTGCCGATGGACCCGGCGCCGCCACGCCCACGGCCGTTTTATGATGCCGATGACTACCGATCGATCCACCCGGACGGCCGGATCGCGGCCGATAGTTTCCTGGCGACCCCCGAGGCCGGAGGGCGCCTCGTGGCGGCCTCGGCCACCGCCGTGATCGAGGATTATCGAGCTTTCATGGCGGAGGTTTGATACCAAGGGTCTCTATCCGTGAACCTTGGTATGAGACGAACGACGGCGCGCCGCTGGTCAGGGCTCTCCGGTTTTCGTTTTCGTCTTCTTCCCGCGGCTGAGTCTTGGCGGGAGTGATTTAAGGTAGGCTGCGATGGCCGCACGATCGTCGTCGGTCAGTTTTGCCATATTCTCCTGCACCGGAACCATGGAACTGCCGAACGTATCGAAGTCGGGCAGGAACCCGGTTTTGAGCGCGTAGGCGATGTCGTCGCTCGACCAGTCGCCGATGCCCTGCTCGTGCGGTGTGATTGTAATGGGCGGTGCAAAAGTCTTCCACGGTAGAAGCGGGATAGTCCCGCTTTTGGCGGATTAAAACTCTGCCACTTTGGCCCTTTCTG
>JABMNR010000046.1 GCA_013203465.1 Alphaproteobacteria bacterium | reverse complement strand
GGGGTGCCCGTCGTCGAGGTGGCGGACCGCACCGGCTTTCCCGAGATCATGGACGGCCGGGTCAAGACCCTGCACCCGGTGATCCATGGCGGCCTGCTGGCCCGGCGCGACCTGGACGAGCATGTGGCGGCGATGGCCGCCCACGGCATCGCGCCGATCGACCTGCTGGTGGTGAATTTGTATCCGTTCGAGCAGACCCGGGCGCGCGGCGCCTGCTGGGACGAGTCGGTCGAGAACATCGACATCGGCGGCCCGGCGATGATCCGCGCCGCTTCGAAGAACCACGACTTCGTCACCGTGGTGGTCGATGTCGAGGATTACGCCACCGTGCTGGACGAGTTAGCGGCCAACGGCGGCAGCACCGGCCTCGCCCTGCGCCGCGCACTGGCGGCCACCGCCTACGCCCGCACCGCCGCCTATGACGCGGCGATCGCCGGCTGGCTGGCCGGGGAGCTGGGCGGCGAGCTGGGCGACCGGTTTCCGCGCCGCTTCACCCTCGCCGGCGCGGCGCCGCGGATGCTGCGCTACGGCGAGAACCCGCACCAGCGGGCGGCGTTCTACAAAACCGCCGAAAGCCGTCCCGGCGTCGCCACCGCCGAGCAGCTGATCGGCAAGGCGCTGAGTTACAACAATCTGAACGACACCGACGCGGCGTTCGAGCTGGTGGCCGAGCTGGACCGGCCGGGCATCGCCATCATCAAGCACGCCAACCCGTGCGGCGTGGCGGTGGCGGCCAGCGTCAGCGAGGCCTGGGACGCGGCCCTGGCCTGCGATTCGGTCAGCGCCTACGGCGGCATCGTCGCGCTGAACCGGACGCTGGACGCGGCGACGGCGGAGAAGATCGGCCGGATTTTCTCCGAGGTGATCATCGCCCCCGAGGTCGATGACGACGCGCTCGCGATCCTGGCGGCCAAGAAAAACCAGCGCACGGTGTTGCGCACCGGCGCCCTGCCGGACCCGACAGCACCGGGCGTCATGGTGAAGAATCTGGCCGGCGGGCTGCTGGTGCAGTCGCGCGATTCCGGGCGGGTGGCCGCGGCCGACCTCACGGTGGTGACCAAGCGGGCGCCGACCGACCAGGAGATGGCGGATTTGCTGCTGGCGTTCCGCATCGCCAAGCATGTGAAATCGAACACCATCGTCTATGTGAAGGACGGCGCGACCGTCGGCATCGGCGCCGGGCAGATGAGCCGGGTCGACGCGGCCCGCATCGCCGCCCACAAGGCGCGCGACGCCGCCGAAGCCGCCGGCTGGCCTCAGCCGCGCACGGTCGGCTCGGCGGCGGCATCGGACGCGTTCTTCCCGTTCGCCGACGGCTTGCTGGTCGTCGCCGAGGCCGGGGCGACGGCGGTGATCCAGCCCGGCGGCTCGATGCGCGACGACGAGGTGATCGCCGCCGCCGACGCGCGGGGCCTCGCCATGGTGTTCACCGGGATGCGGCATTTCCGGCACTAAGGGCCCGGCACTGAGGGGCCGGCATGAGGTCTGGGCACCGAGGGTTAGGCACCGAGGGTTAGGCCAGCTTCCGCATCGCCTGCCGGACCACCTTGACCATCACCGTCGGCAGCGCCGCCTTGCCCAGCCGGTCGACCTCCCACCAGGTGTGGCCGTTTATCGCCGGCTGATCGGGTAGACTTACGCTAACGATCTGTAATTCCAAATGAAAATGACTAAACGTATGACGTACGATTGTGTCCAATTCTGTCCAATCCCCGGCCGCGATCGGCGCATGCCTCAGAGGTGCCGCCGGGCCGCCGGCCTCCTCGGTCCACGGGGTTGACGGCACCTCGCTCATCCCGCCCAGCAAGCCCTTCTCCGGCCGCCGCCGCAGCAGCAGCCGGCCGTCGCCGCTGACCACGAAGAAAGCCATGCCCCGGCGGGTCGGCTTGGCTTTCCTCGGCGCCTTGGTTGGCAGGTCTTCGGCGATTGCCATGGCTCGCGCCCGGCACGCCTCGATCCACGGACAGGCAAGACAGCTCGGCTTGCGCGGCGTGCACACCGTCGCCCCCAGATCCATCACCGCCTGGGCGTAGTCGCCCGGCCGCCGATCCGGCGTGAGCGCGGCGGCCAGGGTTTTGAGCCGCGGTTTTGCAACCGGCAACGGGTCGGTCACCGCGTGCAACCGGGCCATCACCCGCTCGACATTGCCGTCAACCACGGTGGCGTCGCGGTCGAAGGCGATGGCGGCGATGGCGGCGGCGGTGTAGACGCCGATTCCCGGCAAGGCACGCAACGCCTCCTCGGTGTCGGGAAAGCGGCCGTTACGCTCGGCCGCGACGGTCTTGGCGCAGGCGTGCAGGTTGCGGGCGCGGGCGTAGTAGCCGATGCGGTGAAACGTCCGCGTCCCGCCGAATGCGACCGTGCAGGTTGCGGGCGCGGGCGTAGTAGCCGAGCCCGGCCCAGGCGGCGAGCACCTCGTCCAGCGGCGCCGCCGCCAGATCGCCCACCGTCGGCCAGCGCTCGGTGAAGGCGATGAAATAATCCCGGACCGTCGCCACCGTGGTTTGCTGTAGCATGATCTCGCTGAGCCACACCCGGTAGGGGTCGGTCGTCTCGCCGGGCTCGGCCCGCCAGGGCAGGCGGCGGCGATGCCGGTCGTACCAAGCGAGCAGGCGCGTGGCCAACACCTCGGGCGGCAAGGAGAGAGAATCGGATTCGGCGGCTGCGGTGGCGGTCATGGACTGGCAAGATAGGGTCCCACGATCCTTCCGACCAGCCGTCAAGGCACCATGTAGGGCAGTATGAGCGACGACCTTTCCGATCAAGCACCGCGCAATCTGCGTCACGGCCGCAAACCCGGATTGCGCGCGCTGGCCGGGTTGGCCCCCCGGCTGATCGATCCGCTGCTGCGCAAACGCGGGTTTGTCGAGGGCCGGATCGTGCGCGACTGGGCGTCGATCGTCGGGCCGGAGCTTGCCGGGGTATGCGCGCCGGAAAAACTGGCCTTCGCGCGCGATCGGCGCGGCGGCGGCACCCTGACCCTGCGGGTGGTGTCGGGACGGGCGCTGGAGTTGCAGCACCGCACGCCGCAACTGATCGAGCGGCTGAACGCTCATTTCGGCTGGGCGGCGGTCGGCAAGGTGTCGCTGCGACAGGGGCCGTTGCCGGTGTTGCCGCCGTCGGCGGCGCCACCAGTCCACGCGCTCGACGCCGAGGAAAAGGCGTCGGTGGCCCAGCGGGTGGCCACGGTGCGTGACGACGATCTCCGCGAACGCTTGGCGGCGCTGGGTGAGGCCTTGGCGGCGCGCCGGCCGGTCGCCGAAAAATAGCCGCATTGCACAGCTAGCAGATGACTTGCCGGGGCGCTTGGACTCGGCGTATCTTCGTCAACATCTAGTATATCGGAGTTTGCCGTGGACCGCAGAACGCTAAATCTAGGAATTCTCACCCTTGGCGCATCCGTCATTCTGCCCCGTGTGGCCTATGCCGCCGAGGTTGATGTCGACGCGGCCTTGGCTCCGCGTGTGCTTGGCGAGGCCAAGGCGCCGGTGACGATGGTCGAATACTCATCGCTCACCTGCCCGCACTGCGCCGCGTTTCACAACGACACCTTGCCGACGATCAAGAAGGAGTACATCGAGGCCGGTAAGGTGAAGCTGGAGATGCGCGACTTTCCGCTTGACCAGTTTGCCCTGCGCGCCGCCGCCATGGCCCGGTGTGCGCCCGAGGCTCGGTATTTCGCCCTGATGGATTTGTTGTTCAAACAGCAGGCCAAGTGGAGCCGGGCGCAGAATCCGATCGACGAGTTGAAGAAAATAGGCCGGTTCGCCGGTATCGCGCCCGAACAAGCCGACGCCTGCATGACCGACAAGACCTTGCTGGACGGTATCTTGGAAGCCCGATTGCTGGCGCAGCGAACCCACGACATTAGGTCCACGCCGACGTTTATCATCGGCAACGTCAAGGTTTCCGGGAACCAATCGATCGAGGAATTCCGATCGGTGTTCGACGGCCAGTTGACCTAAGCCGGAACGAGGTTCCACGACGGTGCATTTCAGCAAACTGCGTCTGACCGGGTTCAAGTCCTTTGTCGAGCCGACCGAGCTTATTATCGAGGAGGGGTTGACCGGGGTTGTCGGGCCGAATGGTTGCGGCAAGTCGAACTTGGTCGAGGCGCTGCGTTGGGTGATGGGCGAGACGTCGGCCAAGCAGATGCGCGGCGGCGGCATGGACGATGTCATCTTCGGCGGGACCGACAGCCGGCCGTCGCGCAATCTGGCCGAGGTGGCGCTGCACATCGCCAACGAGGACCGCCGCGCGCCGTCTCAGTTCAACGACACCGACGAGCTGGAGATCACCCGGCGGATCGAACGCGACAAGGGCTCGCACTACAAGGTCAACGGCCGTGACGTGCGCGCCCGTGACGTTCAGCTGTTGTTCGCCGACGCGGCTACCGGCGCGCGGTCGGCCGGGCTGGTCAGCCAGGGCAAGATCGGCTCCATCGTGCAGGCCAAGGCGTCGGATCGCCGTGTCTTGCTGGAGGAAGCGGCCAACATCCGTGGTTTGCACGCCCGCCGACATGAGGCGGAGCTGCGGCTCAAGGCGGCGGAACAGAATCTCGAACGCCTGGAGGATGTGCTCAAGGCGCTGGAGGGTCAGCGTCAGGCGTTGCGGCGGCAAGCGCGCCAGGCGCAACGCTATCGCGAGCTGAGTGAGCGCATACGCCGCGCCGAATCGATCGTCCTGCATGCTCGCTGGACCCGCGCCATGGCGGGGCGCGAGGTGGCGGGGCGGGCGTTGGCGGCGGCACGCGACGCGGTGGTGCGGGCGACCGAGACCGCGGCCAAGGCGGCGACCATCCAGGCCGAGGCGGCGGCCGGGTTGCCGGATCTGCGGCAGGCCGAGGCGGCGGCGGCGGCCGAACTTCAGCGCCTGACGGTTGCCCGGGGTGAGCTGGACGCCGAGGAACGCCGGATCACCACCGCCCGCAGCGAGGCGGAGACCCGCCTGCGCCAGATCGCCGATGACGGAGAACGCGAGCGTGCCCTGTTGGAGGAGGCGGCGGCCGCGCTTGCCCGTCTGACGGAGGAGCGTGACCGGCTGGAGCAGGCCGGAGCCGGTGAGGGCGAGGCGCAGGAGGCGAGCGCCCTGCGGTTGGCCCAGGTCAATCGCCTCGCCGAGGAAGCGGAGGAGGCGGTACACGCGACGACCGAAGCGATTGCCGTCGCCGATGCCCGGCGCGCGGCGCTGGAGCGGCAGGCGGCGCAGGCCGCCGAGCGGATTGCCCGGCTCGATCGGCAGCAGGCGGAGCTGGCCGGCCGCCGCACCGAGTTGGCCAGCCAAGCGGTACCGGCCGCCGAGCGCGCCGCTGCCGCCGAGGTTCTGGACGCCGCCGAGGCCGCCCGGACCGACGCTGAGGCCGCTCTCCCCGCGGCCAACGCGGCGCGTGAAGCGGCGCGCGCCGGGGAACGGGCGGCACGGGATCGCCTGCGCGGGATCGACGCGACCATCGCCGCCGTTGAGGCGGAAGCGAATGGGTTGCGGCGGCTGTTGGTTCAGGAGGACGCGGCGGTTGCCCCGATCGTCGATCAGGTGACCGTGGCGCCCGGCTTCGAGGCCGCCTTGGGCGCGGCGCTGGGCGATGATCTGGAAGCCCCGAACTTGCAGGCGGGTGCGGGCGACGCGGCCTCAGGATGGCGGGTTCTTGATGGAAAGGATATGGGCGCGGCCGCTGCGGCGGTGGCGTGGCCAACCGGAATAACACCGCTGATCGACCAGGTATCGGCACCGGCGGCGTTGCACCGCCGTCTGGCGCGAATCGGCGTGGCGGTGGACGCGGCATCGGCGCGAATGGCGCAAAACACCCTGCCGTTGGGTGTGCGTGTGGTCACGCGCGATGGCGGGTTGTGGCGTTGGGACGGCTATTCGGCGGCGCCGGGTCAACCGAGTGCGGCCGCCATCCGGATGGAGCGGCGCAATCGTCTTGCCGAGTTGGATCGTGTGCTTGTCGGACACACCGAGGACCGCGCCGCCGCTCATGCCGTCGCGATGCAGGCCGACGCCGCGTTGACGGCGGCCGACGGCGCGGTCGAGGTGGCTCGCACCCGATTGGAAGGGGCCTCGGAACAGCTGTCGGCGGCGCGCGCGCGTGTCGCCGA
Source organism: Alphaproteobacteria bacterium (assembly GCA_013203465.1). Taxonomy (GTDB): domain Bacteria; phylum Pseudomonadota; class Alphaproteobacteria; order Thalassobaculales; family Thalassobaculaceae; genus JABMNR01. The sequence goes on along the minus strand of JABMNR010000046.1, from coordinate 15,241 downwards.
GCTGGAATCACGCATCGGGGCGATCGAAACCAAGCTGTCGGCGCTGGACGATGGCGCCTTGCGCCTGACCGAAGAGAAGGCCGAGGCCGAGGCTCAGCGGGACACCGCCGCCACCGGCTTGGCGAACATCCCCGATGTCGCCGCCTTGCGCGCGCGCTCGCACGAATTGCGCGGCGACCTCGCCGACCGCCGGGCCGAGTTGGTCGACGCCCGGACCGAGCATGATCGTTTGGCGCGCGAGGCGGAACAGCGGCGGGAACGCTTGGCAGCCACCCGCAACGAGCTTGCGTCCTGGGATGACCGCCGCCAGCGCGCCGAGGCGCGGGTCGGTGAGTTGGATGCCCGCCGTGGCGCCGAACAAGCCGAGATCGGGCGGCTGACGACCCGTCCGGCGGAAATCGCCAAGGACCGCGCGACATTGGCCGATTTGATCGCGACCGCCGAGGCCAAGCGCCGCGAGGCCGCCGATCACCTGGTAGTCGCCGAGACCACCCAGGCGGAACTGGACCGGGCGGCGCGTGAGGCCGACCGGGCGGCGAGCGAGGCGCGCGAAACGCAGATTCGCGCCGACGCCCAGCTCGAACAGATCAACCAAATGCTTCGTGTCGAGCGCGAGCGAATCGAGGAGCGCCTGTCCTGCGCCCCCGACCAGATTCTGCAACAGGCGGGCATCAACCCGGACGAGCCGCTGCCGGATACCGAGGAAACTCAGCGCCTGCTCGACCGGCTGACCGGCGAGCGTGACGGTCTTGGGCCGGTCAATCTGCGGGCCGAGACCGAGCTTGAGGAACTCGACTTGCAGATTGCCGGCATGGGGAACGAACGCGACGACCTGACCGGCGCCATCGACAAGCTGCGTAAGGCGATCTCGGCCTTGAACAAGGAGGGCCGAAACCGCCTGATGGAGGCGTTCCATCGGGTTAACGGGCATTTCCGGACGTTGTTCACACGGCTGTTCGGCGGCGGTGAAGCGCATTTGTCGCTGACCGAGGCGGAGGATCCGCTGGATGCCGGACTGGAAATCATGGCGAGCCCGCCCGGCAAGAAGATGCAGCATCTGTCGCTGTTGTCCGGCGGCGAGCAGGCGTTGACCGCGGTGGCCCTGGTGTTCGCGGTGTTCCTGACCAACCCGTCGCCGATCTGCGTGCTGGACGAGGTCGATGCGCCGTTGGACGACACCAACGTCGACCGGTTTTGCTCGCTGCTGGACGATATCGTGCAGCAGACCGGCACGCGCTTCCTGATCATCACCCATCACCGAATGACCATGGCTCGGATGCACCGTTTGTTCGGCGTCACCATGGCGGAGCGCGGCGTGAGCCAACTGGTGTCGGTTGATCTGGCCCGCGCCGAGCATCTGCGCGAGGCAAGTTGAAAAAATGGTCAAATTTTTCGTTTCTATTCAATGGCTTGTGGTTAGATATCGCGGCACCGCAACGCCTTGACACCCCCTGGGCCGCTGCGTATGGTGGCGCCGCTTCGGCCGGGGGGTCTGGCCGGGGCCGGAGGCTCGGTGTCTTGGCATCGTTTCTTTGTTCGCGGCATTGATGCGGGCCGTCGGAATGCCGACGGTACCCGGGACGGGGATGGACGACCGGAACACCCCCAATCCACTCGACGATCTTTCGCAACGCCTCGCGCGGGCGAAGCAGGTCACCGAGCGGGTTGAGCGCAAGGCGAGACTATCACCCGACATGCCGAATTCGGGGTTGGGTATCGCCTTTCGGGTCGGGGTGGAGCTGGTCGCCGGCGTCGTGGTTGGTGTCGCGGTCGGGTATGGGCTCGATCGGTGGTTGGGGACGTCGCCTTGGCTGTTGATCGTGTTTTTCCTTTTGGGCTCGGCGGGGGGCATGCTGAACGTTTGGCGAGCCATGTCGGGTAAGGGTCTCGCGGCGGGGTACGCCAAGCCGGGCAACGGAACGGATCGTCGACCAGACGACGAGACGAAGCGAGAGGGATAGAGGACGTGGCTACGTCGCCGATCGAACAATTCAAGATCAAGGAGTTGGTGCCGTTCGAACCCGCCGGGGTCGACCTGTCCTTCACCAATTCATCGGCCTTTATGATGATCGCCGTGGGCCTCGTCGTGGTTTTCTTGACCTATTCGATGCGCGGACGCCAGTTGGTGCCGAGCCGCTGGCAGTCGATGGCGGAGTTGTCCTACGAGTTCATCGCGAACATGGTTCGCTCGAACGTCGGATCCGAGGGCCGGCCGTATTTCCCGCTCATCTTCTCGCTCTTCATGTTCGTGCTGTTCGGCAATTTGTTGGGCATGGTTCCGTACAGCTACACCTTCACCAGCCAAATCGTTGTCACCTTCGCCCTGGCGATCGCCGTGTTCATTGGCGTCACGATCCTGGGCTTGGTCAAGCACGGGCTGAGTTTCTTTAAGTTGTTCTTTCCGGCCGGGGTGCCGATTTATCTGGCGCCGATTCTCGTGCCGATCGAGATCGTCTCGTATTTCGTGCGTCCGGTCAGTCTCTCGGTTCGTCTGTTCGCCAACATGATGGCCGGCCACACCATGATGAAGGTGTTTGGCGGCTTCGTGGCGGCGCTTGGGATTCTGGGTGTGGCGCCGCTCGCCATGCTCGTCGCGTTGACGGGGTTCGAGATCATGGTGGCGTGTCTCCAGGCCTACGTGTTCACCATTCTGACCTGTCTCTATCTGAATGACGCCATCCACCTGCACTGACGGCCCGGAACGGGCCACGCGGTGGACTGACCTACAACCCATTGGCTAATAGGAAGGAAACGACATGGAACTTGATGCCGCGAGAATGATCGGCGCCGGCTTGGCCACGATCGGTGTGATCGGCGCCGGTATCGGTGTGGGAAGCATCTTCGCTTCCGCGATCGCCACGATCGGCCGCAACCCGGCCGCGCGTGAAGACATCAACTTGCCGATGTTCCTTGGCTTCGCGCTTACCGAGGCCGTCGCGCTGTTCGCGCTGGTTATCGCGTTCCTGATCCTGTTCGTCTGAGTCCGGGTTGGCGTCGGCGTGCCGGCGTGGTGCGACCCGTCAGAAGGAGGACAGCATGAAGCGTAGCGCCTGGAGAATCGGTTGGAGTTTGCCTGTGGTGGCTCTGGCCATCGCACCGTCGGCGGCGTTTGCCGCCGGGGCGGAAGGCGGCTTGCCACAGCTCGACGTCACGACGTTTCCGACCCAGATCTTCTGGCTGATCGTCTCCTTCACGGTGCTCTACATCTTCATGTCGAAGATTGTCGTGCCGCGAATTGCCGACGTTCTCGAGGAACGGCAGGATCGCATCGCCGACGATCTTGAGACCGCCGAGCGGTTCAAGGGGGAGGCGGAGGGCGTCAAGGCGGAGTACGAGCAGACCCTCGCCGACTCCCGGGAGAAGGCGCAGGCGTTGTTTCGCGAGACCCATGAGATGATCGTCAAGGAGCACGCCGCCGCCGAGGCCGAAGCCGCCAGGAAAACCGCGGTCACGACCAAGGAAGCCGAGACGCGCATTGCCAAGGAAAAAGATGGAGCGTTGGAAAACCTGCGCGCCGTCGCCAGCGATGCCGCCACCGCCGCGATGACCAAGCTGACCGGTATCAGCGTTGACGATACGGCGGTCGGCAAGGCGGTTGACGCCGCCATGACCCAGAGAGGCGCGTGATGTTGAGTGATCCATCATTCTGGGTTGCGGTTGCCTTTGTCCTCTTCTTGGCGCTGGTCGGCAAGAAGGTGTGGCTTGCCGCGACGGCCTCGCTCGATGCCCGCGCTGAGGAGATCAAGGCCAAGCTGGACGAGGCTAAGCAACTCCGCGAGGAGGCGCAGGCCGCCAAGGCGAACTTTCAGCGCCTGCAGCGTGATGCGTTGGAGGCGGCCGAGGAGATCTTGGCCCATGCCAAGGAAGAGGCCCAGCGTATGCGGGCTGAGGGCGAGAAGAAGCTGGAGGCGGCGCTGGCTCGCCGCGAGCAACTCGCCGTGGAGAAGATCCAGGCCGCCGAGGCGAATGCGTTGCAGGAGGTTCGCGGCCAGATGGTCGACCTGGCCGTGGCGGCGACACGTAAACTTCTCGAGAACAACCTCGACGCCGCGGCGCGCAAGCGGTTGGTCGGCGAGGCGATCGACGAGATTCCGGCGCGACTGCAGTAAGTCTGCGCCTCCGGCGGGCGGCGTTATGATCCTGGCACGGCCCGGCCTTCGGTTGGGCCGTTTGTCTTTGCTGGGCCGCCGCCGTCGCCACGATCCTGGTCGAACATGATGCGGATGCGCGCCCGTTGCGCCGCGCGTATATGGGCGCGGGCGGCGGTCTCCGCGCGACCGGTGTCGCGGGCCTCGATGGCGTCGACGATTTCCTGATGTTCCTCGCGCGCGGTCCCGGAGCGGCCGGTTAGCGACAGGGTGGTCATGCCCAGCAACGCCATGGCGTCGCCCAGAACGTTAAGGGTTTTGAGCAGATAGCGGTTGTGCGCCGCGCAATAGAGCGCGCCGTGGAACTGGCGGTTGTGGGTCGCCAGGCGGCGCGGATCGCCATCCGTCCCGGGATCGGCCGCGATGATGTCCTTCAGAACGGTGATCTCGGCTTCCGAGGCGTGACGCGCGGCGAGGCCGGCGGCGGTGCCCTCCAGCGCCTCGCGCATCTGATAAAGCTCCATCACCGCCTGGTGGTCGAGCTCGGAGATCACCATGCCGCGATACGGCGCGAAGGTCAGCAAACCATCGGCTTCAAGGCGCCGTAACGCCTCGCGCACCGGGGTTCGGCTCATCGCCAGCCGCTCGGCCATCTCGACCTCGCGGATGCGCTGACCAGGCTTCAGCTCTCCCGCCTGGATCGCTTCCTTGAGCTGGGCGTACGCGGCTTCGCCCCGGGGCTCCGGCCCGTTGTCGCTACCGCGTCCCCGCTTCGCCCCGCCATCCACGCTCACGCCGTTTTCCTTCGCGTCGTCGCTTACTCGGCGGCCCGCACCGCTCCGCCGGCCGCCTCGGTGCCGGCCGTCTCGCCCGCCAGTTTGCCGAACACCGCGCCGGACATCAGCCCGGTGCCGCCCGGGTAGTTGAAATAAAACAACCCGCCGACCAGCTCACCGGCGGCGTACAGCCCCGGTATCGGTGCCAGATCCACGTCCAGCACCCGCCCACCGCCGTCGATCCGCAGCCCGCCGAAGGTGAAGGTGATCCCACAGGTCACCTGATACGCCTCGAACGGGCCGTTCTCGATCCGCACCGCCCAGTTCGATTTCGGTATGGCGAGCCCGCTGGTGCCGCGCCCATCCTTGACGTTGGGGTTGAACGGCACGTCGGCCATGACCGCGGCGTTGTAGGCCGCGACCTCAGCCAGGAAGGCGTCCTTGTTCACCCCTTCCAGCTTGTCGGCCAGGCCCCCCAGGGTATCGGCCTGCACCTTGGTGACTTGACGGATGCGGTATTCGTCACGCTGCAGGTGGATGGTCTGCTGGTCGAATATCTGCCACGCCATCTGCCCCGGTTGGTTCAGGATCACCCGGCCGTATTTAGCGTAGGTGTAGTTGCGGAAATCCGCCCCCTCATCGACGAAGCGCTTGCCCTCGGCATTGACCATGATGGCGAAGGGGTAGGAATGCTTCTGGAAGTTGTCGCCAACCGCCAGATCACCGAACTCCGGCGCGTTGAAATCCCAGCCGACGGCGTGGCCGCCCGACCAGTTGCCGTAGGGGGCGGCGCCGATCGCCAACGCCATGCGGATGCCGTCGCCGGTGTTGAAGCGGGTGCCGCGCACCTTGGCCAGCTCCCAGCCGGGGCCCATGTAGCGGGTGCGCCACTCGGGATTGGCCTCGAACCCGCCGGCGGCCAGAACGACCGATTTGGCGGCGATGGTTTCGACCCCGTTCGGGCCCTTCACCTTCACGCCTTGGACCGCGACATCGTCATAAATCAGATCGAGGACGCGGGTGGAAAAGCGGATATCTATGCCGTTCTTGGCGGCGGCCTGCCACAGCGCCTCGACCAGGCCGGGGCCACCCCCCCAAGCCTCGACCGTCAATCCGCCCCAGAACTTGAACCGGCCGTCGACCTTGAACGCCTGACGGCCCCAGATCGGTTGAAACCGCACCCCCTTGCCGCGCATCCACATCAACGTGTCGTAGGAGCGGGTGATCAAGGCCTCGGCCAGATCGGCGTTGCAGCGGTACTGCGTCACCCGGAACATGTCGTCGAAGAACTGATCGCGGGTGTAGGTACCGAAATCGGTGATCGCGACCTCGTCATCGGTCAGATCCGGCATCAACGCGCGCAGATCGTCGACGCCGTTGTAGACGGTGCGGATGGCCCCCGCCGTGAACCGGGTGTTGCCGCCGCCCTCGTCCTCCGGCGCGCGTTCCAGCACCAGCACCGACGCACCGCTCTCCCGCGCCGACAGGGCGGCGCACAGGGCGGCGTTGCCCGCGCCGACGACCACGACGTCCCACTCCGACATCATTCTCTCCTCGATGTGATGTATGCGCTCACGCGGGAAAATATGGCAAACCGGCGCGGTTGTACACTTTGTATACAATCCAACGCGCCGTGATTGTTCGCGTCGGGATTATTCGTTTTTGGCGGGTCGCTGGCATTAGAGCCGGCCGTCGTAGCTCTTCCGGTCGATGCGGCAGGCGCAGAGCGTAAAGGTGTCGGCGGTCAAACCCTCGCGGATCGCGGCGTCAAGGGTCGCGCGGTCTTCACAGACTACGCCGCGCCCGCCCAACTTCTCGGCGATGCCGGCGAAGTCGGTCTCGGCGAAGTCGACCCCGGCGTTGGCGTAGGTCATCGAGCGTTGCTTCAGCTCGATCAGCGCCAGCGAAGCGTCGACGAACACCACGACGATCACCGGCAACTTTGTATCCCGCAGGGTGACCAGCTCACCCAACACCATCTCCAGCCCGGCATCGCCGGTAAAGGCGACGACGGCGCGGTCGGGGGCGGCGATCTTGGCGCCGATCGCCATCGGCAGGGCGATGCCCATGGTGCACAGCCCGGTCGATTGCAGCACCGCGTGCGGCACGTAGCTCTCGAACACCTGGCTGGCCAGGATGCGGTGGGCGCCGCTGTCGATCGTGACCACGCCGTCGCGTGGCAGCGCTTGACGGGTGGTGGTGACGATCGCGGCCGGCCCCCAGGCCTCGTTCTGACCGTAGGCACCGGCCAGCGTCTCCCGGGCTTTGGCCGGCGCACCGCCGGGCCAGCGAGTGGGCAGCGGATCGACGCCGTCACCGATCCGGGTCAGCGTCTTGCCGACATGGCCAACGAAGGCGATCGAGGCCTGGTGCATGTAGGCGGTGTTGGGCGCGGCGGTGATGTCGATCACTCGCTGAGTGGCAGGGCTCCAGACATCGCGCCAGCCGACCCGCATCTCGATCGGGTCGTAACCCGCCAGGATCACCAAGTCCGCATCCTTGAGCAGCGGCAGGATTTGTTGGTCGGCGACCGGCGACAACCCGGCGCCGCCGAGCGACAGCGGGCTGTCATCCGGCACCACGCCCTTGGCCTTGTAGGTGGCGACGGTCGGGATGCGGAACCGCTCGGCGAAGGCACGGACCTCGGCCTCGCAGCCCTGGGTCACGGCATCCAGACCGACCACCATGATCGGCCTCTCGGCCTCGCCGAGCCAGCGGCGGGCATCGTCCAACGCCGGTCCGTCGGCCGGTATCGCGTCCTGGGTCGGCGCGCGGCGGATCGGGCGGGTCGGCACGGGTACCTCGGTTGCGGCGACGGCGATCGGCAGGTCCAGATGCACCGGGCCCGGCCGCTGCTCCAGGGCGATCGATACCGCCTTGTCGGCGAGCGCGTCGACCGCGCCGGCGGTGACGCGAAAGCTCGCCTTGGTGACCGGGCGGAACACCTGCTGGTGGTCGAAGATCTGATGGTTGTAGGTCACGGCCTCATCGGCGTCGACGCAGCCGGTGATGACGATCAGCGGCACCCGGTCCTGCTCGGCGTTGGCCACGACGTTGACCGCGTTGGCCGCACCCGGTCCGACCGTGGCGACCAGGATCGCCGGCGCGCCGGTCATGTGGTGCACGCCCTCGGCCATGAACCCGGCGGCGTTCTCATGCTTCGACAGGATGAAGCGGATGCCCGCTTTTTCCAGCGCGTCGATGATGGTCAGCACCTCGCCGCCGGGAATTCCGAAAGCGTAACGGCATCCAGCCTCGTACAACCGTCGGGCCAACAGATCGGCGGCCCGCACGGTACCGCTCATTCGGCGGCCTCCCGCCCGGCTGGGAGAAGGTCGGCTGCTTGCGCCGCGGCCAGCGCCGTATGCCCGTCGCGGGTTTGCGGCAGTTTGCGATCGAGCAGGCGCGAGGCGACGACGGTGCGCAGGATCTGCGCCGTGCCGCCGCCGATGGTGAACATCCGGGCGTCGCGCTGAATACGCTCCATCGGCCAGTTGCGGGAATAACCGCGCGCGCCGTGCAGCTGCAGGGCGTCGGTCGTCACCTTGATCGCCATCTCCGAGGCGAAGATTTTCGCCTGGGCGGCGGCCAGGCTGTCGGGGAACGGGTTGCCGTTGCGGCCCTCGGTGCCGGCGGCGCGCCAGATCAACGCGCGGGCGGCTTCGATCTGCACACTCATGTCGGCCAGCATCCATTGCAGGCCCTGAAACTCACAGATCGGCCGGCCGAACTGCTCCCGCTCCTTGCAGAACGCAAGGGCCCGGCGATAGGCGCCCTCGGCCAGCCCCAGCGCCACCGTCGCCGCACCCACGCGCTGGGCGTTGTAGGCGTTCATCAAATCGGCGAAGCCGCGCGTCAGCCCGCTTGGCGGCATGACCAGCCGGTCGACCGGCAGCTCGAGATCCTGGAAATGCACCTCGGTCTCCGGGATGCCGCGCAGCCCCATGGTCGGCTCGCGGGTGCCGATGACCAGCCCTTGATCCTGGTCGCGGAACGCCAGGAATCCGCCGATGCCCAACTCCTCGCCGGCCGCGTTGAACACCCGGGCGAAGATCAGGTGCATCCTCGACACCCCGCCGCCGGTGATCCAATGCTTCATGCCGTTCAAGACGTAGCGGTCGCCGCGCCTGTCGGCTCGGGTGGTCATCTGGGTGGCGGCGGAACCGGCGTCCGGCTCGGTGATGCAGATCGCCGGCTTGTCGCCGGACAGCACCATCTCGGCGGCGCGCTGCTTCTGCGCCTCGGTGCCGTATTGCATGACCGCGGAAATAGCGCCCATGTTGCCCTCGACCACCACCCGGCCGGTGACGCCGCACTGCGCCGCCATTTCCTCGATCACCAGCGCCGTGTCGAGGTAGCTGAGCCCGGGGCCGCCATAGGCCTTGGGGATCGTCATGCCCATGAACCCGGTCTCGGTCAGTGCCGCCACGTTGTCCCAGGGGTATTGCTCGGTCCGGTCGACCTCGGCGGCGCGCGGGGCGATCACCCGCTCGGCCAGATCGCGGGCCTTGGCGCGCAGTTCTTCCTGTTTCGGCGTAAGCGCGAACATCATGGCTGATCCTTTCACGAAACCGTGAGGTAGCGTGCGCTCCGTCAATACTTAAGACAAGCGAATAAACTTGAATATTATTAACAAAATAACTGAAGATAAGCCATGAACCTGCGCCATGTGGAAACCCTGCTCGCCATCGCCGATGTCGGCAGCTTCGCCGCTGCCGCCGAGCGGGTGGGCGTGACCCAATCGGCGGTATCCATGCAGATGAAGGCACTGGAGGAAGAACTGGGCGCGCGGCTGTTCGATCGGACGCATCGACCGCCGGTACTGAACGACACCGGCCATGGGATCGTGGCCCGGGCGCGCGAGCTGGTGGCGGCGGCCGAGGCGATGCGGGTCCAGGCGGCGGGGGAGACCCTGCGCGGGCGGCTTCGGCTCGGCGTCATCCCGACGGCGGCGACTGGTCTGGTTCCCGACGCGCTGGCGCGGCTGGCAAAGCGGGCGCCGGATTTGCAGCTCCGCATCGAATCCGGGTTGTCCGCCGATCTGCTGCGCCGGGTCAGCCAGGGAGCGCTGGACGCCGCCGTGGTGACCGAGACCGCGCGCCTGGATCGCGGCCTGATTTTCCAGCCGATCCTGGAGGAACCCCTGGTGGTCGCCGCCCCGGCCGGCGCCACGGGCACGACCGCGCGGGCGCTGCTGCGGCGGCTTCCGTTCGTGCGCTTCAACCGGCGCACCGGCGTCGGCCGGGTGATCGACGCCGCGCTCCGTCAGCAGCGCATCGCGGTGGCCGAAACCATGGAACTCGATTCGATCGAGGCGATCCTGGCGATGGTTGGGCGCGGGCTGGGGGTGGCGGTGGTGCCGGCGGGGTCGGTCGTCGGGCCGGTGGCCGAGGCGGTGCGGACGGTGCCGTTCGGCGATCCGCCGGTGACCCGCCGGGTCGGCTTGATCGAGCGGGAGCGGGCGGAGCCGAGCCCGGTTCGTACGGTGCTGCTGGAGGAGTTGCGCCGCGCGGCGCGCTTGCCGACGGGCCCGCCGACGTCGTAAGCAGGCGCTTCCTCGACCGACTGGCGCTTTATGCCCGACCTCGTCTTCCCAGAATTATCCGCTGTTGTGCTCATTGCCGTCGCCTTTGCGGTGGGCGGCGCGGTCAAGGGCGTGGTCGGTCTGGGGTTGCCGACGATCTCGGCGGCGATCATGGCCAGCGTGATCGATCTGCCGACGGCGGTGGCGATTCTGATCATCCCGTTGATCGCCACCAATATCTGGCAGGTGATGCAGGTCGGGGCGGTGCGGGCATTGCTGCTGCGGTTCGGTGTGCTGAACGCGGCGGCGGCGGCCGGGCTGTGGATCGGCACGGAGATTCTGTTCGGCGTCGATCCGACGACGGTGCAAATCGGCCTCGGGATGCTGTTGATCATCAACGCCGTGGTGCAGTTCAGCCATTTCGCGCCACGCGTTGGGCCAGTCACCGAGCGGCGCTGGGCGGTCCCGGTGGGCTTGGCCTCCGGCATCATCGGCGGCGCGACCGGCAGTCAGGGCATCGTCATCGCGGTCTGGCTCAGCGCGCTGGATCTCACCAAGGATCAATACGTCCAAGGTGTCGGACTGTCGTTCTTCCTCACCGGGCTGGTGTGGTTCGCCGCCATCGCCTGGAACGGCGGCATCACCGGCGAGACCCTGCCGCTGTCGGCCGTGGGTCTTGGGGTGGCGCTGGTGGCGATGGCCCTGGGCAGACGGCTGCGCGGTGTCTTGCCCGAGGCCCGGTTTCGCCAAGGGGTGTTCCTGGCCATGGCGTTGATGGGGCTCAACCTAATCCGACGGGCTATTTTCAACTAGATGGGTGATTGTTATTGACGCGGTGCTGCGGTGTTTATATACTCAACTGCATGGTTGATTATATGCACCCCCTCGATGATGTCTTCGCCGCCCTGTCCGCCGCGCCACGCCGGGATTTGCTGGCTCGGCTGCGTACCGGCCCGCGTACCGTGTCGGATCTGGCCACCGGCCGACCGATGACCGTGCAAGCCATCTCCAAGCATCTGAAGGTTCTGGAGAAGGCCGGGCTGGTGACCAAGCAACGACGCGGCAAGGAAGTTCTGTGCGCCCTGAATCCGAGCACGCTTCAGGGTGCCGCCGACTGGATCGCGGTTCACCGACAGCTTTGGGACGACAGCCTGGGCCGCCTGGACGCCCTTCTAATGGACATGAAAGCCAAGGGAGATAGCCGATGACCATCGACACGATGGCGAATTCCGATGCGACCCTGGTGATCGAGCGCCGCTTTAATGTGCCGATCGACGTCGTCTGGCGGGCTTTTACCGACCCGGAGATGTTCGCGACGTGGTGGGGACCGAAGGGATGGGATGTTCCCTCGATCACGCTCGATCCGGTTCCGGGTGGCGTGCACCGGGTGGAGATGCGCGAGATCGACACCGGGTACCGCAACACCATCACCGGAACCTACAAGACCGTCGAGGCGCCGAGCCGACTGGTCTATTCCTGGCGCTGGTCGGAGGGTGGGCTCGCCGGGGTCGAAACCGAGGTGGAGATCACCTTCACGCCGGACGGATCCGGCACCCGTATGCATATGGAGCATCGCGGCCTTGGTTCCGTCGAGTGGCGGGATAAACACCATCACGGCTGGTCCGGTTCGCTCGACCGTTTGGCCCATACACTCGACCAAGGCTGACGGGTCAGCCCATTTCCCCCACGAAGCACTGGTTCTCCAAGGTTTCCCCGCGCACGAACCGGTCGAGCTGCTTGGCCACGAAGAGCCATCGCCGGGTCGTCATCGCCTCGGTCCAGGCCGAGTTGTGCGGCGACAGGATAATGTTGTCGAGTTTCTGGAAAGGGAATTTCGACGGCCAGGGGTTTGGATCGTCGTCGGAGGGGTAGACGTACCAGACGTCGATGATGCCGCCGCGAATCCGCTTGGTTGATAGAGCGGCGTAGAGGGCGGCCTCGTCGATCACCTCGCCACGGCCGACATTGGCGATAATCGCGTCGTCTTTCATCAGCGCGAACTGCTCGGCGCCGATGATGCCGCGCGTGCTCTCGTCCAACGGGGCGCAGACCACCACGAAATCGCTTTTCCGCAGCAGTGTGTCTAGTTGCTCGACCGTGCCGTACCAGTCCACCAGATCGCCCTCGTCGCGCACCGTGCGGCTGACCGCCATCACCTCCATGCCGAAGGCCTTGCAGCGCCTGGCCACTTCCCGGCCGATATGGCCGTAGCCGACGATGCCGACGGTGCCGCCGCGCATCTCCAAATGCATCGGACCGGCGGAGATCGATCGACCGTCGAAGGAGTGGGCGCGCATGTGCGGGTCGGTATCGCGCATCAACCCGATCTGGAACTCCAGCATGCCCAACAGGATGTGTTCGGCGATCGTGGTCTCGTGCTCATGGGTGTTGCAGAACACGACCCCCTTGGGCAGCTTCCCGGGCGTGATCCAGTCGTAGCCGGTGAACGGAATCTGATAGAGCTTCAGCCGGCCCGCGGTGTCGAACGGCACCACCCCGCCGCCGACCAGCACGTCGGCTTTGGCGATCTCATTTGGGAACCGGTCCAATTCTCCCTTGGCATCGCAGCTCAGGATGGTCCAGTCGGTTTCGGTTTTCTGGGTCAGGAAATCGGCGCGGCGTATGGAGTTTTTGCCGGCGAGCAGGACAGTCGGCTTTTCGCTCACGGGTCTGCCTCTCGGGTGTAAGCTCGGGATGCGCCGCCGGAACGGGCGGCGGTCAGAACTTGTGCGGGCGGGCGGCGTTTGTCTAGCCTCGTGTGATCGAAAATATGGGAGGCGACACCATGGCCGATGGCGGCGATCCGTACGGCGGCTGGCGTGGTTGGGAACGGGCGGCGATGACCAAGGGCGCCGTCGCCTGCGGCAACCCGGACGCCGCCCAGGCGGGCGTCGATATCCTGGAAGCCGGCGGCAACGCCATCGATGCGGTGGTCGCCACCGCGTTCGCCATGGGCGTGGTTGAACCGCTGGACAGCGGGTTGGGCGCCGGGGGCTTCATGACCCTACATCACGTGGCGAGCGGGACCACCACGACGCTGGATTTCATGGGCACGGCGCCTGCCGCCGCCCGCTACGAGCTGTATCAGGCGGTCGAGCCGATGGGCGACTACGCCATCAAGGTCAAAGGCCGGGCGAACGAGATCGGCCATCGCTCGGTCGCGGTGCCGGGGGCGGCGGCCGGGCTGTGTCGCGCGCTTGAGGATTACGGCACCCTGCCGCGCGGCACCGTGATGGCGCCGGCGATCCGGCTTGGGCGCGAGGGGTTCACCGTGGCGCGTAAGGCGGCCCTGCGCCTGGCCCGGACCGAGGCGACCCTGGATACCACCCCGGCGACGGCGGCCATGCTGAAGAAGCCGGACGGCAGCCTGTATGTCGCCGGTGACCGCATGACCATGGGTGACTATGCCGACAGCCTGGAGCGGGTCGCCCAGGACGGGCCTCGCGTGCTGTACGAAGGCGAGTTGGCCGAGGCGATCGCCGCCGAGATGACGGCGGGCGACGGCTTCGTGACGCTTGAGGATTTGGCCAGCTACCGGGCGGTTCGTCGCAAGCCGGCGAGCGGCAGCTATCGCGGCATGCGTATCGCCACCATGGGTCCGCCCAGCACCGGCGGCTTGGTGGCGGCGGGATTGGCGGCGCTTGAGCGGGCGACGGTACCGGATGATCCGGCTGGCCGGGCCGAGGCGCTGGCGCGCGCCATGCTGACGATGTTCGAGACCCGGCGGACCGGCTTGGGCGATCCCGGGTTCGTATCGATGCCGGTAGGAGCCGAATCGAGCGAGACCACCAGCCTGTGCGCGATCGATGTGGCCGGCAACGCCGCCTGCATCACCTTCTCGAACAACAACCACTCCGGCGTCGTGGTGCCGGGGGCGGGAATCCTTCTCAACAACCAGATGCGGCTGTTCCATGCCTGGGAGGGCAGCGCCAATTCGGTCACCGGCGGCAAGCGGCCTGCCAGCTCGATGATGCCGAGCCTGGTGTTCGACGGCGGCCGGGTGGCGCTCGCCATCGGCGCGTCGGGCGCGACGCGGATCGTCACGGCGCTCTTGCAGATACTCTATCACCACCTGGGCCGGGGGTTGCCCCTGGAACAGGCGGTGCGCGAACCTCGGGTGCACGCCGAGGAGGACATTCTGATGTCCGACGGCGACGCGCGGCCGATCGCCGAGCCCTTGGCCGGGTGTTTGGGCCTCACCTATCGTGAAGTGCCCGGCCGCGATCCGATGATGGCGGTGTGCCAGTCGATCGCCGTCGCCGCCGACCGTACCACCACGGCGGTCGGCGATCCTCGCGCCCGCGCCCAAGGGCGGGTTGTGTGAGTCACAATCCCAAGGAGAGCCGTGTGAGCAATACCGGGCCGGACGCCAGATATTTCGCCTATCTGGAAGGCGGCGATTGGCGGATTCAGCAATGCGACGGCTGCGGTGCCCATGTGTTCCAGCCGCGGGTGATGTGCCCGGAATGCGGCTCGGACACCTTCGCGTGGGTGCAACCCTCGGGGAGTGGCACGGTGCATTCCAGCACGGTGATCCGCCGCAAGCCGGAACGGGGCGGCGACTACAACGTTGCCCTGATCGATTTGACCGAGGGGGTGCGGATGATGAGCCGGGTCGAGGGCGTCGCCCCGGCCGAGGTGCGGATCGGTATGCCCGTGACCGCCCGCCTGGCGCAACAGGATGGCCAGACCATCGTCGTGTTCGACCCGGCAACCAAGGACGAGGGCTGAGCATGCGCTGGGAGCTTTACGGCAAGACCGCCATCGTCGGCGCCGCCACCGCCCATCTTGGGGAAGCGCCGGGCTACAGCCACATGGAGATCGCCGCCGACGCGGCGCGGGCGGCGCTGGCC
>JABMNR010000045.1 GCA_013203465.1 Alphaproteobacteria bacterium | reverse complement strand
CGCAAAGGCGGCATATTGGCTTCACCCTCTGGGTTCCGCATCTTACCCGCCCTCCAACCAACCCAACATACTGATATGTATACCACAATCGCACAGTGCTGGCGTCAAATGAACGGTGCACATGGGAAATCCGGGTTCAAACCGATCAACTTCAATGAGATGATACAGACGTTGGACATGCTGGCCGAACGCCTGGATCGCGAAGCCGATCCTTTCCACGTGCCGGGCATCGAGAGCGCGGAATCCGTGGCGGAAACGAGCTGGAATGACTCTCCGCTGCTTGATCTCGAACGGTTCGACGATCTGGCGGGGGTGCTGCGGGCCGGGGCGTTCGGGCCGGTCGTCGACGGGTTTCTCGAGACTGTTCCGGTGGCTTTTGAAAACCTCGCGAGCTTCGATGGCGATTTGATCCGCCTCGCCCGCGAAGCCCACACCCTGAGGGGTTTGTCGGCCAACATCGGCGCTCTCCGGCTGTCGCAGCTCGCCGCTCGGATTGAGGAGGCGGCGGTGCTGCACGGCAAGGCGCCGACCGCCGAGACAATCGATACCCTGCGAACGGTCGTCGCCGAGACCGTGGCCGTTATCGCCGAGCGCCGGGCGCGCCTCGGCTGAGGTGGGTCTGACCCGGCGCGGGATGGAAGTAGTACCGCCAGAACGGGTTTATACCATGGGTCTCTATCCGTGAACCTTGGTATAAGCGGCCGTCAGGCGTTCGCCGGCTTGGTCGCCTGCCAGCGGTCGAGGATGGCGCGGGCCTGGTTGGTCGCCGGGTTCATCGCGTCATCGTGGTTCGGCCGCTTGGCCGTCAGCTCGATCACGTAGCCATTGGGATCGCGGAAGTAGATCGAGTCGATGAAGCTATGATCGGCGACCCCGCGGGTGTCGATCCCGGCCGCCTTGCCTTTGTCCATCATCGGTTGGAGTTGATCCGGGTCGACCTCAAGCGCGATGTGCAGATCGAAATCGTGCTGCTCCTTGAACTCGAACGGCCGGTCCGGTGCCTCGAAGAACGCGAGGTAGGAACCGTCGTCAAGCTGATAGAAGGTGTGCAGCGTGCCGGTGGCGCGGCCGCTCTTGGTCTGGGTGATCTCCAAGGTTCCGGACAATGGCAGACCCAGGAAATCCTCATAGAACCGCCGGGTCTCTTCGGAATCCCGGCAACGGTAGGCGTTGTGGTGAAGTCCCTTGATCATGGCGTCCTCCCGATGTCGTTTGGATCATTCGACCGGAAGCGGCCGGTATTCACAAGACGCGATCGCGAAATCTAGTGACGCTTGGCGCGGCCGACGCGGTCAGCCAAACTGCGACGTTGTTCCATCACCCATCGAGATCCGGCATGAGCGCATCCAACACCCAACCGGCCTTGCCCGGCGATACCGAGGTCGTGGTGATCGGCGGCGGCGTCGCCGGGGTGTCGACCGCCTATTACCTGGCCAGGGCCGGGGTGCCGGTGGTGCTGTGCGAGAAGGGCCGGGTCGCCGGTGAGCAGTCGTCGCGCAACTGGGGCTGGATCCGCCAACAGGACCGCGATCTGCGCGAGCTGGAATTGATGATCGACGCCCGGCATCGCTGGGCCGAGATCGTGCCCGAGTTGGACGAGGATATCGGCCATGTCGTCGGCGGCATCGCCTATCTGGCGCAGAACGAGGCCGATCTGGCGCGGCACGAAGCCTGGTTGGAGGGCGCGAAGACCTTTCAGCTCGACAGCCGCATGCTGTCCTCGGCCGAGGTCGACGATCTGATCGGTCAATCCGGCCGCCGTTACCTGGGTGCCCTGCATACGCCGAGCGACAGCCGCGCCGAGCCAGCCAAGGCGGTGCCGGCGATTGCCCGGGCGGCGCGGCGTGCCGGGGCGGTTATATTCGAGGGGACGGCGGTGCGGACACTGGATCGCGAGGGCGGGCGCGTGACCGGTGTGGTGACCGAGCGCGGGCGGATCGGCTGCAAAGCGGTGGTGCTGGCCGGCGGTGCGTGGAGCCGGGTGTTCCTGGAGAACATCGGCCTGTCGTTGCCGCAGCTTGCGGTTCGGGCTTCGGCCCAGCGCACCTCGCCGGCGCCGTTGATATCGGAAAGCGCCTTGGGCGCGCCGGACGTGGCAATCCGCCGGCGCCAGGATGGTGGCTACACGATCGCGCGCAGCGGCGCCGCCGGCTTCGATATCATCCCCGCCGCCTTTCGGCATTTTTGGGCGTTCACGCCGGTGCTGAAATCACGCTGGCGAATTCTGAAGCTGCGGTTTGGCCGGCCGTTCTTCGACGCGCTGGGCCAACGCCGCTGGGATGGCGATCAGATGAGCCCGTTCGAGATCACCCGCGTGCTCGACCCGGCCCCCGACACGGTGCTGTTGGACGACGTGATGCGATCGGCCAAGACGCATTTCCCACAGCTCGCCGATGCCCAGCCGATCGAGCGCTGGGGCGGCGCCATCGATGTGATGCCGGACGAGATTCCCGTGCTCGGCCCGATTGAGGCGGTGCCCGGCCTGTTTCTGGCCACCGGGTTCTCCGGCCATGGCTTCGGCATCGGCCCCGGCGCCGGCCACGCGATGGCGGAGCTGGTTCGGGGTCGCACGCCCGCCGTCGACATCTCGGCGTTGCAGTACGCCCGGTTCAACAGGCGTGGCGGCATCGTCCCGGCACCGGAGGACTGACGGCAAGGGTTCCGAACGTCGGTGTCCTCGTTTAGACTTCGGCCGGAATTTGGGAGGAACGCGATGAACACCGAGCCGAATCTGGTTATTCGTGGGGGCACCGTCGTCGATGGGACGGGGGCGGAGCCGTTCGTGGCCGATGTGGCGATCGCCGGAGACCGGATCGTCGCGATTGGTACGGTCGATGCCGCGGGCGCCGAGGAGATCGACGCGCGCGGCCGCATCGTCACCCCCGGCTTCGTCGACATTCACACCCATTACGACGGTCAAGCGGTGTGGGACACGCACATGGCGCCGTCCGCGTGGCATGGCGTGACCACGGCGGTCATGGGCAATTGCGGCGTTGGCTTCGCGCCGTGCAAACCGGCGGACCGCGACAAGCTGGTCGAGTTGATGGAGGGGGTGGAAGACATTCCCGGCCCGGTGATGCACGAGGGACTGAACTGGCAATGGGAGAGTTTCGAGGAGTACCTGCAAACCCTGGATACCTTGCCGCGTGATATCGATCTTTGCGCCCTGCTGCCGCACGCGGCGCTGCGGGTCTATGTCATGGGCGACCGGGCGATCCGGCACGAGGTCGCAACCGAGGACGACATTGCCCGGATGCGCAAGCTGACCGCCGAGGCGGTGCGGGCCGGCGCCTTCGGGTTCTCGACCTCGCGCACCATCAGCCACAAGAGTCTGAACGGCGAGTACACACCGACCCTGCGCGCCCACGAGGACGAGCTGACGGGGATCGCGCTCGGCATGAAGGACGCCGGCTCGGGGTTTCTGGAGATTGTGTCGGACTGGAACGAACCCGATCCCGAGACCGAATTCGCCACCCTGCGCCGCGTGGTCGAGGCGAGTGGGCGCACCGCCGTCTTCTCACTGACCCAGCGTCATGACCGGCCGCATTTCTGGCGCGACCTGCTGCGCCTGTCCGGCGAGGCGGCGGCGGACGGGCTGTCGATCCGCCCGGTGGTCGCCCCGCGCCCGATCGGCATCCTGCTGGGCTTGGAGGGCAGCCAGAATCCATTCTCCGGCACGCCGTCCTACAAGGCGATCGCCCATTTGCCGCTGGCCGACCGGGTGGTGGCGATGCGGGATGCGGAGACCCGGCAACGTATTCTGTCGGAGGACCCGGTGACGGGAAGCACCTTCCCGCTGATCCATCGGATTTCGTTCTCCAAGATGTTCCGCCTCGGCTCACCCGCGAACTACGAGCCGGATCAGGCGGACTCGATTGCCGCCATCGCCGAGCGCGAAGGCCGCACGGCGCCGGAGGTGGCCTATGACCTCCTGCTTGAGGGTGACGGGCACGCCTTCATCTACACGCCGCTGGTCAACTTCGCCGCCTACGACATGAGCGTGCCCGAGGCGATGCTGTCCGATCGCAACGCCATCATGGGGCTGGGCGACGGCGGGGCGCATGTCGGCTTCATTCTTGATGCCGGGTTCCCGACCTGGTTGATGAGTTATTGGGGTCGCGAGCGCGGTCGGTTCTCGATGGCGGACACCATTCGCCGCCTTACCTCCGACACCGCGTCGGCGGCGGGATTGAGTGATCGCGGTGTCATCGCGGTCGGCAAGAAGGCGGACCTCAACGTGATCGATTGGGACCGGCTTGGGTTCTCCGATCCCTATGTCGCCTTCGATCTGCCGGCCGGCGGCAAGCGGCTGTTGCAGAAGACCACCGGCTACGACGCCACCATCGTCTCGGGCCGGGTGACCTATCGCGACGGCGTGGCCACCGGCGAGTTGCCCGGTGCCGTGGTGCGGGGACAGCGCTGAGCAAGAAAGACGGCGACCTTCTCTTTCGTATCCCCGGCCTTGAGTCGGAATCCAGAGTCATCAGCACCCTGGATCCCGGCTCACTACGCGGCCGGGACTGCGGGAAATAGACGTGCGTATCGTAATAATCGCATCCTCCGACCGAAGAGCCGGTTCTAATCCTCCAGGCTGATCGGGCCGAAGTCGGGATAGTGCTCGCCGGGGCCGGGATTGTCGCGTGGGGCCGCGCCACCGAAGTGGCGCATCACGCCCCATACCGCGTTGAGCCCGGTCTGCACCGCCCCCTCGACCCAACCCGGTGTCCAGGAGATGTCGTCGCCGCAGAGGAATATGCCGCGCTGTTCCGGTGGCAAGCGATCCTGCATGAAGTGGCCGAACATCCGCTGATTGTAGCGGTAGTGGCCGGGCAGCGCGCCCTTGAACGCGCCGAGAAAATTGGGGTCAGACTCCCATGAGACGGTGATCGGGTCGCCGATGATGTGCGAGACGATATCGACCTTCGGGTAAATCTTGGCCAGCGTGGACAGCGCCAATTCCACCCGTTTCTCGATCGGCAGGGGCAGCATTTTCAACGCGTCGGCCATCCAGGAATAGGTCAGGCAGATCACCGCCGGCTCGTCCGGCCCGGTCTCGAACAGATAGGTGCCGCGGGTCACCCGGTCGGTCAGCGTCATGCTCATGATGTCGCGGCCGGTGTCCGGGTCCTTGTCGCGCCAGAACGGCCGGTCGACCATGACGAAGGTCTTGGACGACTGCATGTAGCGGGTACGGTCGAGCGCCATCCACACGGGTTGGCTGAACAGCCGTTCCTCGGTGTCGATCGCCGTGGTCAACAGCCAGCTTTGGCAGGTGGCGATGGCCGCGTCGTACGCCCGCACCCGCCCCCAACGATCGGTGATCTCAAGCCGGTTGCCGGCGTCGCGGCGGATGCGGATGACGCCGGGATAGGGCGCGCCATCATGCAGCTTGGTCAGCGATGTTCCCTTGGGCCAATGCGCCAGGCGGTCGGGCGCGTGGCGCCACAATCCCTGCGGTATCTGCTCGGCACCGCCGACGATGAAGCGCTGGCTGTTGTCCATGTCGGTAACACCGACCCGCAGGATTTCCAACATCGAGTTGGGAAAATCGCTGTCCCAACCGCCGGTGCCGAAACCAACTTGGCCGAACACCTCACGGTGCCGGAAGCTGAGTTTGCGGAAGGCGTCGGAGGTGGTGATGAAGTCGTAGAACGTGCGTTCGTCCCACGCGTGCACGATCGGGTTCCACAGCTCCTTGATCCGGCGCGGATCGCGGGCGCGGATCGCGGCCTGAAGGTCGGCGAGCCGGGCGCCTTTTTCGAGCGCGGTATCGTAGGCCTCGGCGACCTCCCGGAACAGCGGCGGCAGGTCGGCGAGGGTCTTGGCGTAGTGGCTGGTTCCCTCCAGATCGATCACCGTGGAACCGGCCGCCTCGGTCAGGGGGTTCGGAAACGGCCGCGAGTCGACGCCAACCAAGTCGGCGTAGTGCCAGAACCCGGTCGAGGAGATGGGAAACCGCATGCCGCCCAGCTCGGCCACCACCTTGTCGGCGCCCTCGAAGGGTTGCGAGCGCAGCCGCCCACCAAGCTGACCCGCCTCGTAGACCACGGGGCGCAAACCCAGCTTCATCAGCTCATAGGCACAGAGCAGCCCGGACATGCCGGCGCCGATGACCGCCACCTCGGCTCCGTGCTGGTCGGCGGGGATCGAGCCGAGGTCCGCCGGATGGCGGATCCAATCGTCATAGGCGAACGGAAAGTCCGGGCCGAAGACGGTGATCGGGGCTTCAGCGCTCATGGGGCTCTCCGGCGGGGGATGTGACACCGGCGTAGAGCTCGGGGCGGCGGTCCCGCAGGTGGGCGGCGTCGGCGCGAACCCGGGACAGCCGCGCCCGGTCGAGATCGGCGACCAACAACTCTTCGCCGCGCCCGGCGCGGGCCAGGTCCTCGCCATCGGGGCCGATGACGCAGGACAGCCCGCAATAGCGGAACGACCCTTCCGCGCCGCAGTAATTGGCATAGGCGGCGAACACCGTGTTCTCTTCCGCCCGCGCCGGCACCAGGCGCGTGGCGATGCTGTCATAGGGGATCATATTGGCGGTCGGGCACAGCAACAGCTCGGCCCCCGCCGCCGCTTGGGCGCGCGCGACCTCGGGAAACTCGATGTCGTAGCAGATCGACAGTGCCACCCGCCAACCGGCGAGATCGACCGGCGCGCCCAACCGGTCGCCGGCGCTGAACTGCCGGCGGTCGACGTCGCCGTAGAGGTGGGTCTTGCGGTAGTCGGCCACCACGTCGCCGCCGGCGGTGATCAGCCGGACGGCGTTGTATATCGCCGCGCCGTCGCGCTCGGGATAGCCATACAGGATGGCGATCCGGTGTTCCCGCGCGATGGCCGAGACCGCGTGGAACAGCGCGCCGTCCCGGGGTTCGGCCAGGGCGGCCACCGCCTCGGCGCCGATGTCGTAGCCGCTCAGGAACATCTCCGGGGTGATCAACAGCCCGGCCCCGGCCGCCGCCGCGCTACCGGCGGCCTGTCTCAAGCGTTGCAACGCCCGGTCGGTATCGCGGGAAATTGGGTTGGCTTGCAGCAGGGCAAGGCGCATGTCGTCCTCAGTCGCGTTTTTTTACGATCAGCTCACGGTACACCGGGCCATGCCATATCCTATCGCGGCTCATCCCAGAAAGATGGGTGGCCATCGATGGCGCCATGACCGACTGAATTTTTTGGTCGAAAATTCGTACCTGCTAAATACTGGAAAGAGGGACATCTCTTGGGAGAGGAAGGCCCCGCGACATGAGCATGCGTCGAGCGTTGCGTTCGGAACGTGGCTACGGGGTGTTCTGGTCGGGCTTCTGCGCGTCGGTGCTTGGCGACGCGATCACCCGAACCACGCTGGTCTGGTACGTGTTCGAACTTACCGGCTCGTCGGTATCGCTGGGTTGGCTGTCGTTCTGCTTCACGGCACCGGTCATCGTCGGTGGCATAGCCGCCGGCTGGCTGCTGGACCGATATGACCGCCGCACGATCATGGCGATCGACTCGTTGGCGAAGTCGCTGGTGGTGTTCTCGGTACCCGTCCTGGCGACCATGGACGCGCTGCCGCTGTGGTATGTGTACGTGGTCGCCAGTGTGTTCGGATTCCTGATGATGATCCCCTTGGCCGGGGTGCCAAGCCTGCTGCCGGCGCTGGTGAGCGGCGACGACCTGAACGCGGCCAATGCGCTGGAGACTATCGGCTACACCACGGGCGGCGTGCTCGGTCCGCCGCTCGCCGGTTTGCTGATCGCCCAGATCGGGCCTCTCGACGCGCTGTACCTGGACGCGGCCAGCTATCTGGTGTTCGCATGGGCGGTATGGCGATGCCGGCCGCGACCCGAGCCCGGACATGTGGGAACCGGCGACGAGACGAGCCTGCTCGCGGCGGTTCGGGTCATCGCGCGCAACCCCGTGCTCGCGAGCACCACCCTCATGTACCTCGCCTTCAATGTGGGGCTCGGCGCGCTGCTGGTGGTCGTGCCGGTGTTTGCCGACACCGTGCTCGGCGGCGGTCCCGAGCTGTATGGCTTGCTGCTCGGCTGCATCGCGATCGGCCAGCTGGTGAGTTCGGTGACGATCGGCGTCGTCCGGCTGCCAATCCCCACCGGGCTCGCCATCTGCCTGACGCTGCTGCTGAGCGGCGTCGCCGTGGCCGCGGTGGCGATGAGCCCCAACGTCGCCGGGGTCGCGGTCGCGCTGGCGCTCTATGGCGTGTTCATCGCACCGCTCACCATCTGGGGACAGACCCTGCGCATGAAGATCATCCCGCCCGGCTTCCATGGCCGGTGCTTCGCGATCATGCGCACGCTGATGCAGAGCGGCGGGCCGCTCGGCGGGGTGTCGGCGGGGTTCGCGGTGCCGGTGATCGGGGTGCGCGCGGCCATCGCCGCCATCGCGCTGATCACCGTCGTGATCGGTGGGCTGGGGTTGACGATCGCCGAGCTGCGCCGCGCACGCTGATCGCAAGTCCACGCGCGCTCCTACCCCAGCACCGAGAAACTGCTCTCCTGGTTGATCGAGCGTTTGCGCGAGTAGAACCCGACGTTCACCGCGCGGCCGAGATACGGCAGGGTGAAGCGCAGCGGCTCGGCGTCGTGGTCGTGACCGGCCTCGCACGCCTCCACCAGGGCCGCCATCATCTTGGCCGCGATCGGCGCGTTCTTGAACTGATTGCCGCTGGTGCCGCAGGCCATGTAGAAGCCGTCGAGGCTGGAGCGGTCGTAGATCGGAATCCAGTCCTCGGTCACGTCGTACAGATCGACCACCCCCTTCATGCGGCTGGGGATGCCGAGGGTCGGCAGACGTTGGGCGTAGCGCAGGGCCTGGGTGCGCCATTGTTCGGTGAAGTCGCGGTTGTAACCGGTGTCGTCGTCGACCCAGACGTGATCGTCGCAGGGCGGATCCTCGCTGCCGATCAGAATGTTGTTGCCGTGCTCCGGCCGGCAGTACACGGCGATGTCGCTGTCCGACAGCACGATGCCGTGGTTGTCGAAATCCAGGCCCTCGGGGGCGGGAACGTGCACCACCTCCTGGCGCAGGGCGCGGGTGGTGATGATCATGTCGCCGGTCACCCCGGCCATCGCGTTGATCCGGGACGAGGCCGGACCGGCGACGTTGATCACCACCGGCGCATGCAACTCCTCGCCGCCGGCCAGCCGCACGCCCTTGGTTCGGCTGCCCGCTGTGAGAATATCGCTGACGGTGGCGCCATGGAGGAATTCGGCGCCCTTGGCCTTGGCGGCGTGGGCCAGGTTCTGCGCCGACAGCGCCGGGTCGGTGACGTAGCCGGCGTTGGGCCAGAATACCCCACCGCGCAGGGTGCCGCCGGTCGGCGCGCCAAAGCCGGGATCGTCCGATGTCTTGGGTGGGTGGAACAACTGGGTGTCGTAGCCGGGCAGGCGTTCGGTGATGGTCGCGGACGTCCATTCCTCGAACGGACAATCCAGCGCCTTGGAGTTCTCCATATGCTTCGACAGATACTCATTGCCCTCGGTCTTCATGACCAAGCACCCGGTCTCGCGGAAGGTGGCGAGGCCGCTGGGGTCGCGGGTCTCCAGGTAGTCGGCCCAGTCGCGCCAGTAGTGGTAGCCCTCCCAGGCGAAGGCGGTGCCGTCGAAGGTCGAGTAGTGCATGCGGATGATGGCGCAGGAGCCGCTGGTCGAGCCGTGACCGGCCTGGGCGTTGCGGTCGACCGAGAGCGTCTTCCAACCCTTCTTGGCCAACTCGAAGGCAACGGCGGCGCCGATCACCCCGGCGCCGATAATGATCGCGTCCGCGGTTCTGGTCATCGCGCTCTTCTCCTTTTCAACGACTTACGACACCGGTGGCTCGCCGCCCTCGGCCTTGCGCCGGATGACGAACTCGTCCAACGCCTCGACGATACCGGGATCGAGCGGCGGCGGCGTGAAATTCGCCAGGGTTTCCTTCCAGATCCGGTTGGCCCGGGTCGACGACCACGTCGCGCCATCCTCGCTCCATTGCCCGAAGTTGCGCCAGTCCGATACCAGCGGCTGGTAGAACGCGGTCTGGTAGCGCTCCATGGTGTGGGCGGCGGCGAAGAAGTGCCCGCCGGGCTCGACCTCGGCGATGGCGTCATAGCCGATCGCGGCGTCGCTGGCGTCCAGCGGTTGCAGCATCTCGGCCAGAATTTGCAACATCTCGACGTCGAGGACGAATTTCTCCATCGACGCGGTCAGCCCGCCCTCAAGCCAACCGGCGGCGTGGAGATGGACGTGGGCGCCGCCGAGCATGTTGCCCCACATCGACATCAACGTCTCGTAGACCGCCTGCTCGTCCGGCGCGTTCGAGGCGGTGCCGACCGAGCCGCGCCACGGCACGTCGATATGCCGCGCCAACTGCCCGGCGCCGAACGCGCCCTTGATGAACTCCGGCGTGCCGAAGGCCGGGGAGCCGGATTTCATGTCGACGTTGGAGGTGAACGAGCCGTACAGCACCGGCGCGCCGGGCCGGCTGACCTGCGCCAGGGTGATCCCGGCCAGCGCTTCGGCATGGGCCAGGGTCAAGGCGCCCGCGATGGTCACCGGCGCCATCGCGCCCGACAGGGTGAACGGGGTGATCAGTGAGATTTGCCCGGCGTCGGCGAAATCCATGATCCCTTGGCACATCGGGATGTCGAGCTGGCGTGGCGAGTTGGTGTTGATGACGGTGTAGCAATAGGGCCGGGCGGCGAACGTGTCTTCGTCGACGCCGCGGGCGAGGCGGATCATCGCGAAACAGTCGCGCACCTGTCCGGGACCGCGGGCGTAGACGAACGGCGCCTTGTCGCTCAACGTCATTTCGGCATAGGTCATGTCGAGGTGGCGGATCTCGATGGGGATGTCCTGGGGCTCGACGTTCGGTGACAGCAGATGCACCACGTCGAAGCTCTGGGTGAGCTTGATCAGGTTGCGGGTGTCTTCCAGCGTGCCGGGCCGCTTGCCGTGGTCGAGGTCGGAGATGTGCGGCGGTCCGCCGACGCCCATGAAGGCCACATGGTCGCCGCCCAGGGTGACCCGGCGCTCCGCCGATCCGGCGATCAGGTCGAACTGTCCGGGGGCGGTACGGATCGCCTCTTCCACCAGGCCACGGTCGAGACGCACCATCCAGCTGTCGCCGTCGACATCCGCGCCCGCCTTCTTGAAACGGTCGCGCGCCTGTCCGTTCAGCACCTTGATGCCAAGTTCTTCCAGGACCCGCAACGCGGTCTGGTGGATCGCCTCGACCCGGTCGTCACTGAACGCCGGTTGCCGGATCAGCGGATTGATCAGGCGGCGATAGGCGATCGACCGGGTGGGTGCGGGTGCCGTCTCGGCGGCGGAGCGCCGGCCACGCCGCCCGCTTCGCCTCTCACGATCCGCCATGGCGCAGTCCTTCTTCTAGAGGTCACGGGTCAGGCCCGCATGCGCGATCCGCTCGGGTTCATCGGGCTGTCGGCGATGATGCGAGCCTTCTTCTTCACCCCGACCACATGGACGTCGAAGGCCGCGCCCTCGGCGATGCGTTCCTTGTCGATCATCGCCATGGCGATGCTCTTGCCGACGCAGTGGCCATAGGCGCCCGAGGTGACGAACCCGACGCGGGTATCCCCATCCCAAATAGGCTCGAACCCGGCGGTGTCGGCGTCGTCGGAGTCGATCTCCAGGGTCGCCAGCTTGCGTGGCGCGGTGTCGCCGTCGCGCTCTCGCAGGGCGGCGTCGCGGCCGATGAAGTCGCCCTTGTCGAAGGCGATCCAGCGGTCCATCAAGGTCATGCCCGGGGTATAGTTCTGCCGGAATTCCAAGGACCAGACGCCGAAGCTTTTCTCCAGCCGCAGCGAGCCCGAGGCGTTCATGCCGACATCGGCCATGCCCAACTCGGTCCCGGCGGCCTTCAGCGTGTCGTACAGCACGCGATGCTCGGCGGCGGGCACGTTGATCTCGTAACCCAACTCACCCCACACCGACAGCCGGCCAACCTTGGCCCGGCTTAGGCCGACGTCGAGATCGCGGCACGCCAGGAAACGGAAATCCTCGTGCGCCATCGAGGCGTTGTGCACCACCCGTTCCATTACCTGGCGCGCCTTCGGGCCGGAGACCAGCCAGCCGGTCCAGTCGTCGGAGACGTCACGCACGGTCACACCATCCACCGCGTGATCCTGGAACCAGCGCATGTGCCACTGGCGCAGATAGTAGGACCCCATCAGCCAGAAGGTCTCACCATCCCAGTTGAAGACGGTGAGGTCACCCTTCAGCCTGCCGTTGGGCGACAGCATAGGCGCCAACCGCGCCCGGCCCGGCGGCGGCAGTTTGCACGCCAACATGCGATCGAGCCATTGCGCGGCTCCCGGCCCGGTGATGCTGTAGCGCGAGTAACCCGAGGTATCGAGCAGGCCGACATGCTCGCGCGCGGCGCGGCACTCGCCAGCGATGATGTCGAAGGCGTTCGAGCGCTTGAGGGTCCATTTCTCCTCGAACGCGGGCGAGGGGGCGAAGTAGATCGGCACCTCCAGCCCCCAGTTGACACCGAACCGGGCGCCGTTGGCGGCCATCGCATCGTGGCTCGGCGAGACCTTGAACGGCCGGCCGGCGGGCAACTGTTCGTTCGGGTAGGCCATGACGAAGCGGCGGGAATAGAACTGGCCGGTGGTCTGGCGCAGGTACTCGCGGTTCGAGGCGAACGGCCCGAACCGGGCGATGTCCATACCGAACACGTCCTCCTCGGGCTCGCCGTGGATCATCCATTCGGCCAGCGACTTGCCGACGCCGCCGCCCTGGCTGAACCCGGCCATCACGCCGCAGGCCAGCCAGTAGTTCGGCACCCCCGGCATCGGGCCGACCAGGGGGTTGCCGTCCGGCGCGAAGGTGAAGGCACCGTTGACCCAACGTTTGATGCCGACATCGTTCAGGCACGGGAACCGCTCGAACCCCTTGGCCAACTCAGGCGAGATGCGGTCGATGTCCTCGGGGATCAGGTCCATGCCGTAATCCCAGGGCGCGCCCTCCATGTTCCAATGCTTCGGCGTCAGCTCGTAGACCCCGAGCATCAGGCTGTTGTGTTCCTGCCGTGAGTAGGTGAAGCCCTCCAGATCGGCCATCAGGGTGAGTTCGCGGTCCAACGCCGCCAGCTCGGGAATGTCCTCGGTCACCAGATAGTGGTGCTCCATCGGCGTGACCGGCAGATCGACGCCGACCATCTTGCCGACCTGCTTGGCCCATAGCCCGCCGGCGTTGACCACGTGCTCGGCGATGATGGTGCCGTGCTCGGTCACCACGTTCCAGCCGCCCTCGGCGCGCGGGTTCAGTTCGATCACCCGGTTGCGCAGGATGACCTCGGCGCCGCGCTTCTTGGCGGCGCCGGCATAGGCGTGGGTGGTGCCGTAGGGGTCCAGATGCCCCTCGTTGGCGTCGTACAATCCACCGAGCACGCCGGTCACGTCGGCGATCGGTACCATTTCCTTGATCTCGTCCGGGCCGACCAAGCGCGCGGTTTCGATCCCCATGGTCTGGAACGTCGCCCAGGCCGATTGCAACCACTCCCAGCGCTCGGGCGCCGAGGCGATGTTGACGCCGCCGGTCATGTGCAGGCCGACATCCTGACCGCTTTCCTCCTGGATCTCGCGGTACAGCTTGATGGTGTAGGACTGCAGGGCGGCGATGTTGGGATCGGCGTTCAACGGGTGGAAGCCAGCGGCGGCATGCCAGGTCGAACCGGCGGTCAACTCCGCCCGCTCGATCAGCGCCACATCGCTCCAGCCGAATTTCGCCAGGTGATACAGCACGCTGGCGCCGACGACGCCACCGCCGATCACCACCGCCCGGTATTGTGATTTCATGGCCCGTCCTCCCCAGTCAAGCGTCGAGGCGTGAACGCTAGGGCACCGGGAAACGTGAGTCTAGACACTTGTGTCCAAACTATCGGCAGGGCAGGGTACGACATGACCGAGACCACCGTCAGCCGCTACCCACAGACCAAGGTCAGCCATGAGGATTGGCTGAACGCCGCGCTGGCTGTCCTGATCGACGAAGGGGTCGAGCGGGTGAAGATTCAGGATCTGGCTCGCACCCTGGATGTCTCGCGGTCCAGCTTCTACTGGTACTTCAAGAGCCGGCAGGATCTGTTGGATCAGATGCTGTGGCGCTGGCTCGACACCAACACGGCGGCGATCGTTGAGCGTGCCGCTCGGCCGGCGGACTCGATCGTCCAGGCGGTGCTGCATGTCTTCGAGTGCTGGACCGACGACGCGGTGTTCGACCCGCGTCTCGACTTCGCGGTTCGGGAATGGGCGCGGCGATCCGAGGCGGTGCGACGGGTCTTGGATGACGCCGATGCGGCGCGGGTCGAGGCGATCCGGAGAATGTTCGCGCGCCATGGCTACGAGGCGACCGATGCCTTCGTGCGGGCGCGGATCCTGTACTTCATGCAGATCGGCTACTACGCGCTCGACCTGGGTGAGCCGATGGAGACACGGCTCTCCTATGTCGAGGCCTATGTGCGCGGTTTCACCGGAGTTGAGCCGACCACCGAGGAAGCGGCGGCGTTCCGTGCGTTCGCCAGCGCGGTGGTTCCAGACGATCATTCGGGAGCGTAAATTCTTTGTTCGCGACCAGTCACAACAATGTGCCTGTATAGGGGGCGCCGACAGTTTTAACGTTGCAACGATTACCAAGCGGGGCCTTCCGGGGGCTAGGACGATGGGTGGTGTCGAGCGCGGGTTCCCCAGCGCGGAATTCGAGGCGCGGATTGCCCGCGCCCAGGCGATGATGCGAACGGCGGAGCTGGATGCGCTGGTGGTGACCAGCCCGCCGAACGTCCGCTATGTCACCGGCTTTGCCAGCGAGTTCTGGGAAAGCCCGACCCGGCCCTGGTTTGTCGTGGTTCCCGCCGAAGGACAGCCAGTCGCCGTGGTGCCGGAGATCGGCCGCGAGTCGTTTCTCGCCACCTGGCTCGACGATGTGCGCACCTGGCCGGCGCCCCGGCCGGAGGATGACGGGGTAACGCTGCTGGCCGGTGTGCTCCAAAACCTGCCCCGGCGCTTCGCCCGGATCGGTTGGGAGCTAGGCCGCGAGACCGTTCTGCGCATGCCGATTACCGATTTCAATCGGCTGTGCGGCTTGCTCCGGGGCATCGAGTGCGTCGATGGCTCTCCGGTGCTGTGGGCGCTCCGCATGGTGAAATCGCGGCGCGAGATCGAGCGTCACCGGGTGATATGCGGGTTGGCCAGTGACGCGTTCGAGGCGATGCCGGGGCGGCTCGCGTTGGGCATGACGGAACGCGCGGCGGCGAACACGCTGCGTCTCGACCTGGCCGAACGCGGGGTCGACGCCGTGCCGTTCGTCGCCGCCTGCTCCGGCCTCGGCGGCTATTCCCAGATTATCGCCGGCTCGCGCGAGGTGGTGCTCGGCGACGGCGCCGTGCTGATCATGGATTTGGGCGCGACCTGGGACGGCTACTTCTGCGATTTCGACCGCAATTTCGCCTTCGGCTCGGCGACCGACGCGGCGCGGCACGCCTACGAGACGGTGTGGCGCGCCGTCTCCGTCGGAATCGAGGCGGTGCGCCCGGGAGCGACGGCGGCCGAGCTCTGGGGCGCCATGGCGGCGGTGCTGGATTTGGACGAGGCGGGCGGGATGGATGTGGGTCGGCTTGGCCATGGTCTCGGTCTGCAATTGACCGAGCCGCCGTCGAATCGCCCGGACGACGCCACGCTCCTGATGCCGGGCATGGTGATGACCATCGAGCCCGGCCTGGAATACGCGCCGGGCAAGATGCTGGTGCTGGAGGAGAACGTGGTCGTCACCGAGGATGGCTGCGAGCTTCTGACCCGCCGCGCGCCGGAGGTGATGCCGGTGATCGGGTAGGGGTCAGCCGCGTACACTTAATGTCCGGCCGACCGCATCCCGCCATCCCAGCAATTTCGCGGCGCGTTGGTCCTCGGCCATTGCCGGCTCGAACCGCCGGTCGAGGCGCCACTGCGCGGCGAAGCCATCACGGTCCGGCCAGACACCGGCCTTGTGCCCGGCCAGCCATGCCGCCCCCAGGGCCGTGGTCTCCAACACCACCGGCCGGTCGACCGGCGCCGCCAGCAGGTCGGTCAGCCGCTGCATCAGCCAGTCGTTGGCGACCATGCCGCCGTCGACCCGCAGCACCGTCTCGCCCGCATCGTCGGACCAATCGGCGTGCATGGCGTCGATCAGGTCGGCGGTCTGAAAGCACACCGATTCCAGCGCCGCTTGCGCCAGCTCCCGAGGCCCGGTGGCGCGGGTCAGCCCGAACAGCGCGCCCCGCGCGTCCGGGTCCCAATGCGGCGCGCCCAAGCCGGTGAACGCCGGCACCAGATACACGGCTTGGTTCGGGTCGGCCTCGGCGGCGAGGGCGGCGGATTGCTCGGCCCGTTCGATCACGCCGAGCCCATCACGCAGCCATTGGATCGCCGCCCCCGCCACGAAGATCGCGCCTTCCAGCGCGTAGGTGACTTCGCCGTCCAAGCGATACGCGATGGTGGTCAGCAGCCGGTTGGTCGAGCGCACCGGCGTCGTCCCGGTGTTCAACAAGGCGAAGCAGCCGGTGCCGTAGGTCGATTTCAGCATGCCCGGCGCGAAACACGCCTGACCGACAGTGGCGGCTTGTTGATCGCCGGCGACCCCGAGGATCGGAATCGCGGCGCCGAACAGATCGCGCCGGGTGACGCCGAAGTCGGCGGCGCAGTCCAACACCTCGGGCAGCACGGCCTCGTGGATAGCCAACAGCCGCAGCATGTCCTGGTCCCAACACCCCTCGCGGATGTTGTACAGCAGGGTGCGCGAGGCGTTGGTGGCGTCGGTGACGTGCCGGGCGCCGCCGGTAAGGTGCCAGATCAGCCAGCTGTCGACCGTGCCGAACGCCAGTTCCCCCGCCTCGGCCCTGGCGCGGGCGCCGGGCACGGTGTCGAGTATCCAGGCCAGCTTGGTGCCGGAGAAATACGGGTCGAGCAGCAGGCCGGTCTTCTCGGTTACCGTGGGCTCGTGCCCCTCGGCCTTGAGTTGGGCGCAGCGCGCGGCGGTTCGCCGGTCCTGCCAGACGATGGCGCGGTGGATCGGTTTGCCGGTCGCGCGGTCCCAAACCACGGTGGTTTCGCGCTGGTTGGTGATGCCGATGGCGGCGATATCGCCGGCCGACAGTCTGGCAGCGGCCAGGGCGGCGCGGACAGTCTCCACCGTCGTCCGCCACAGATCCTCGGCGTCGTGCTCGACCCAGCCGGAATCGGGGAAATGCTGATCGAACTCCTGCTGGCCGATGCCACGCACGGCGAAACGGTCGTCGAACACGATGGCCCGCGATGAGGTGGTGCCCTGGTCGATGGCGAGAACGTAGCCGCTCATGTCTCCCCCTGTTGGATCTTGTTCTGGCTGCTGACCTTCTGGCTGCTGACCGTATTTACTCGGCGGCTTGGTCATCGCGTACCGGGCCGCGCAGCGGGGTCGACGCCATGAATTCCTCCAGCGCGCGAACCTCCGCCTCCGACAGACGCAAGCCAAGCTTGGTCCGCCGCCACAACACATCCACCGCTTCGATCGCCCATTCTTGGGTCATCAGATAGCGGATTTCCACCACGTACAGGTCGGCACCGAAACAGCGGCCGAGATCGGCGAGCGACGTAGCCTCGCCCAGCACGTCCCGGCTGCGGGTGCCGTAGAGCCGGGTCAGGCGCTCGATCAGCGCTTCTTCGAGGAACGGATAGGCGGATCGGATGTCGGCCATCAGCGCCTCGACGCCATCGACCGGGAAATCGCCACCCGGCAGAGCGCCGGTATGGGTCCAGCGCGGCCCGCGCGTACCCAGCCGGGCCTCGATCTTTTCCAGCACCGCCTCGGCCAACTTGCGGTAGGTGGTGAGCTTGCCGCCGAAGATGTTGATCAGACCGCCGCTGCCGACCGCCTCGTCGCGCAGGACATAGTCGCGGGTCGCTTCCTGGGCCTGGGAGGCGCCGTCGTCGAACAGCGGGCGTACCCCGGAATAAGTCCAGACAACGTCGTCCGGGGTGACCGGTGCCGCGAAATACTCGCTGGCCGCCGCGCAGAGATAGGCGATCTCCGCCGGCGTGATCGCCACATCCTTCGGGTCGCCGGTATAATCCTGGTCGGTGGTGCCGATCAGCGTGAAATCCCCTTCGTAGGGGATCGCGAAGATGATCCGGCCATCGGCGTTCTGAAAGATGTAGCTGCGGCCGTGCTCGAACAGTTCGGGCACGACGATGTGGCTGCCTTGCACCAGACGCACGTTGCGCGCGTCGTTGCGTCCGGTGGCCTCGTTCAACACCCGGTCGACCCAGGGGCCGGCGGCGTTGACCAGGACACGCGCCGCGACCGTGGTCGTGGTGCCGTCGCTCAGATTCTGAACGGTCACCCGCCAGCCAGTGTCCGTGCGCTCGGCCGCCGTCACCTTGGCGCGGGTGCGGATCACCGCCCCCCGATCGGCGGCGTCACGGGCGTTCAGCACCACCAGCCGCGCATCGTCGACCCAGCAGTCGGAATACTCGAAGGCCTTGGTGAACAGTGGCTTCAGGGGTTTCCCGGCCGGATCGGTCCGCATGTCGAGTGTGGCCGTCGCCGGCAGTTTCTTACGCCCGCCCAGGTGGTCGTAGAGGAACAACCCCAGGCGCAGGAACCACGCCGGGCGCAGGCCCTTGTGATGCGGCAGCACGAAGCGCAGCGGGCGGATGATGTGCGGTGCCATGGCCCACAGCACCTCGCGCTCCATCAACGCCTCGCGCACCAGCCGGAACTCGTAATGCTCCAGATAGCGCAGCCCGCCGTGGATCAACTTGGTCGACCAGGATGATGTGCCGCTGGCCAGGTCGTTCATTTCGGCAAGGAAGACCGAATACCCGCGGCCGATGGCATCGCGGGCAATGCCGCAGCCATTGACGCCGCCGCCGATGACGAAAATGTCGACCGTCTGGTGCGTCTCGGTCACGCCACCCGCTCCGCATCACGTTCCACGGTGGCCTCGTCCTCGGCGATCTCGACCACGACATCGTTCTGACGGCAGATATTCATCACCGGCTCCGGCGGTTCGGCGTCGGTCACGAAAACGTCGATCTCCGACAGATGGGCGATCCGTACCGGGGCGTTACGCTCGAACTTCATGCGGTCGCTGACCAGGATGGTGTGTCGGGCGTGGCGCATGATTTCCTGGGCAACCCGCACCTCACGGAGGTCGTAGTCCAGAACCGTGCCCTCTTCGTCAATCGCCGAGGCGCCGATAACGGCATAGTCGACCTTGAATTGGCGGATGAAGTCGACGGTCGCCTCGCCGACGATGCCGCCGTCCGAGGGGCGCACCAACCCGCCGGCGATGATTACCTCGGCCGTCGGTGACCCGCGCAGGATGTTGGCCACGTTGATGTTGTTGGTGACTACCATGATGCCGTCATGCCGGCCCAACGCTATCGCCACCTGCTCGGTGGTGGTGCCGATGTTCAGCATGATCGAGGAGTTGTCGGGGATCAGACGGGCCGTTCGTTCACCGATCCGGCGTTTGCCGTCGGCCGCCAGACGCCGCCGCGCCTCATAGGCGTAGTTGCTGGCGCCCGATGGATAGATCGCGCCGCCATGGACGCGCTGCAACGGACCGCCGTCGCACAGATCGTTCAAATCCTTGCGAATGGTTTGTGGCGTGACTTCGAAATGCCCGGCGAGATCGTCCACGCCAACACGTCCAAGCTCCCACGCCATGCGCAGGATGTCCGACTGCCTCGGCGATGCCGGTTCCATCACGGTTCCTCTCGCGCCTTTCGCATATGCGAAAAGTTTCGTTTCTTTTCACATGTGCGAGAAATTATGCGAACAATCCCATAATGTTTCGAATTTGGTGCAATTTGGCAATGAA
The DNA here is from genome assembly GCA_013203465.1 of Alphaproteobacteria bacterium. Classification (GTDB taxonomy): domain Bacteria; phylum Pseudomonadota; class Alphaproteobacteria; order Thalassobaculales; family Thalassobaculaceae; genus JABMNR01. Next base: position 51,166 of record JABMNR010000045.1, on the reverse strand, counting down.
AATGACGGCTTGACCTTCGTTTTTTTTCGTTTGATGATCGCCACGCTGTTTTAGCAGGGAGGTAAACGAATGAAACGAAACATGATGGCCGTCGTCGCGGCCACGGCGATCCTGGGACTCGCGAGCACGGCTTTCGCGGGGACCGAAGAGGCGAAGAGATGGGTGGACGGCGAGTTCCAGCCCTCCACGCTCTCGAAAGCCGAGCAGATGAAGGAGATGGAATTCTTCATCAACGCGGCGAAACCATTCCAGGGCATGGAGATCAACGTGTTGTCGGAAACCATTCCGACGCATGAGTACGAATCCAAGGTCCTGACCAAGGCGTTCGAGGAGATCACCGGCATCAAGGTGAACCACCAATTGCTCGGCGAGGGCGAGGTGGTGCAGGCGGTTCAGACGCAGATGCAAACGAACCGGAACCTCTACGACGCCTACATCAACGACAGCGATCTGATCGGCACGCACTCGCGCCTGCAACTCGCGGTCAACCTGACCGATTGGATGGCGGGTGAAGGCAAGGCCGTGACGTTGCCGACCCTCGATATCGACGACTTCATCGGCAAGGCGTTCACCACCGGGCCGGACGGTAAGCTGTATCAGCTGCCGGATCAGCAGTTCGCCAACCTGTATTGGTTCCGCTACGACTGGTTCCAGCGCGCCGATCTGCAGAAGAAATTCAAGGATATCTACGGCTACGACCTCGGCGTGCCGGTGAACTGGTCGGCCTATGAGGACATCGCCGAGTTCTTCTCGGTGCACGTCAAGGAGATCGACGGCGTGCGGGTCTATGGCCACATGGATTACGGCAAGCGTGCGCCGGATCTTGGCTGGCGGATGACCGATGCCTGGCTGTCGATGGCCGGTGCCGGCTCCAAGGGTCTGCCGAACGGTCGGCCGATCGACGAGTGGGGCATCCGCATGGAGGAGGGCTCCTGCAACCCGGCCGGCGCGTCGGTGACCCGCGGTGGCGGCACCAACGGCCCGGCCGCGGTCTACGCGATCCGCAAATGGGACGAGTGGTTGCGGAAATACGCGCCTCCGGGTGCCGCCGACTACGACTTCTATCAGTCGCTGCCGGCGCTCAGCCAAGGCAACGTCGCCCAGCAGATCTTCTGGTACACCGCCTTCACCGCGTCGATGGTGGCGCCGAAGAGCGAGGGCAACAACACCGTCGACGACAGCGGCAAGCCGTTATGGCGGATGGCGCCGTCACCGCACGGCCCGTACTGGAGCGAGGGTCAGAAGCTCGGCTATCAGGACGCCGGCTCGTGGACGATGTTCAAGTCGACCCCGGTCGACCGCCGCAAGGCCGCGTGGCTGTATGCTCAGTTCACGGTGTCGAAGGCCGTCTCGCTCAAGAAGAGCCATGTCGGTCTGACGATCATCCGTGACAGCGACATCAACCACCAGTCCTTCACCGACCGCGCGCCGAATCTGGGTGGCTTGGTGGAGTTCTATCGGTCGCCGGATCGGGTCAACTGGACGCCCACGGGCGTGAACGTCCCCGATTACCCGAAGCTGGCCCAGCTCTGGTGGCAGCAGATCGGTGACGTGAACTCAGGTGCCTTCACGCCGCAGCAAGCCATGGATCGTCTCGCGTCCGAGATGGATCTGGTAATGGGCCGGATGCAGCGTGCCGACGAGGCCAACGGCACCTACGGTGGCTGTGGTCCGCGCCTGAACGCCGAGAAGGATGCGTCGGCATGGCTTGGGAAGGGCGGGGCGAAGGCCAAGCTGTCCAACGAAAAGCCCAAGGGCGAGACCATTGCCTACGACGAACTGGTCAAGCGCTGGAGCAAGTGATCCGGCTCTTTCCGACCTGATCCGCCGGGGCACGCGCCATGGTGCGTGCCCCGGCACCCATTCTTTCGCTACGATGCGCTCCGTAAGGCGGTTGGGAACGACGCCATGACCCTGGTACTCAAGAACGTGGCGAAACGCGTCGGCATCGCGATGCACATTCATCCGACCGATCTGCGCCTGGAGCCGGGCAGCTTCAACATCCTTCTCGGCACGACCCTCGCCGGCAAGACCACCTTGATGCAGCTGATGGCCGGGCTCGACAGGCCGACCTCGGGCGAGGTGTGGTTCGACAACAGGCTGGTGACCAAAGTTTCCGTGCAGAAGCGTAACGTCTCGATGGTCTACCAACAGTTCATCAACTACCCGAATATGAGCGTCTTCGAGAACATCGCCTCGCCGTTACGGGTGGCGAGAATGGCCGAAGACGAAATCCGTCGGCGGGTTCACACCATGGCCGAACTGTTGAGGCTGACGCCGATGTTGGATCGAGGGCCGGCCGAGCTGTCGGGCGGCCAGCAGCAGCGCACCGCCATGGCGCGCGCCCTGGTCAAGGACGCCGATCTGGTGCTGCTCGACGAACCGCTGGCCAATCTCGACTTCAAGCTGCGCGAGGAGCTGCGCGACGAGCTGCCGCGTCTGTTCGCCAACCGCGAGTGCATCGTGGTCTACGCCACGACGGAACCGATGGAGGCCCTGTTGTTCGGCGGTCGAACCGCCACGCTGTTCGAGGGCGCGGTGACCCAGTTCGGGCCGACCAGCGAACTCTACCGTCAACCGCGCGACCTGATCACCGCCCAGGTGTTTTCCGACCCGCCGATCAACACCGCCCGCGTTCACAAGCGGGACGGCGCGTTCGTGCTTGACGCGACCACGCGGTGGGAGGCGACCGGCGCTCTCAAGGAGTTGCCGGACGCGGACTACACCGTCGGCATCCGCCCGCATTTCGTCACGCCGATGCAACGCGGCCAACGCCCGGTGGCGGTCGACGGCCGGGTCCTGGTGACCGAGTTGAGCGGTTCCGAAAGTATCGTGCATTTCGTCATGGGCGAGACCACCTGGGTATCGCAGGCGCACGGCATTCACCCATTCGAGGTCGGTGCCGATGCCCGGCTGTACGCCGATATGGCGCGGGCGATGTATTTCGCGACCGACGGCCGACTGCTTGCCAGTGCATCCGACCAAGACGCACCAGATCCCAGCGCGAGGGCCTAGCGATGGCCAAGATCACGATCGACGACCTGCGCCACAGCTACATGGCCGAGCCAAAGGCACCCGAGGACTGGGCGCTGCAGCAGCTGGACGTTACCTTCGACGACGGTGGGGCGTACGCGCTGCTTGGCCCGTCGGGCTGCGGCAAGACCACGCTGCTGAACATCATCTCGGGCCTGCTGCGGCCGAGCCATGGGAGGATTCTGTTCGACGACGCCGACGTGACGGCGCTGCCGCCGGACGAGCGTCACATCGCCCAGGTGTTCCAGTTCCCGGTCGTCTACGACACCATGACGGTGTACGACAATTTGGCCTTCCCGTTGCGCAACCGGGGCGTGGCCGCCGCGGACGTCGACCGCCGGGTGCGCGAGATCGCCGAGATGATCGACCTGACCGACCGGCTCGACAAACGAGCGTCCGGGCTGACCGCCGACGGCAAGCAGAAGATTTCACTGGGCCGCGGCTTGGTGCGGTCGGACGTGAACGTGATCATGTTCGACGAGCCGCTGACCGTCATCGACCCGCATCTGAAGTGGCAGTTGCGGTCCAAACTGAAGGAGCTGCACCAGCGAGTCCGCACCACCATGATCTACGTGACCCATGACCAGACCGAGGCGCTGACCTTCGCCGATCGGGTGGTGGTGATGAACCAGGGCGAGGTGGTGCAGATCGGCACGCCGGTGGAGTTGTTCGAAGCCCCGCAGCACACCTTCGTCGGTCATTTCATCGGCTCGCCGGGCATGAACCTGCTGCCCTGCACCGTGCGCGCGGGGGTCGCGGTCTGTTTCGACCACGACGTTCCGACCGCCAACGCCGCCCGCTACAGCGGCGGCGGCGACACGCTGGAGGTCGGGGTGCGACCCGAATTCGTGCGGTTCGCCGAGGATGGCTTTCCGGTGACGGTGACCAAGGTGAGCGACGCCGGCCGGTTCCGGATCGTCGAGACGCGGCCCAATGACGTGGCGTCGCCGATCCGGCTCCTGGTGCCGGAAGGAACCGAAATCCCCACCGATGCCACGCATCTGGCGTTCGATGTCGAGCGGACCCGGCTCTACGCCGACGGCCGTGTGGTCGCGTGAGGATGGAACCATGAACAAGACCGAGAACCAGAAAGCATGGCTGTTCGTCCTGCCGGTCGTTGCGCTGGTCGCGTTCAACGCGGTCATTCCGCTGATGACCGTGGTGAACTACTCGGTGCAGGAGACCTTCGGCGACAACACCTTTTTTTGGTCCGGCGTGCTGTGGTTCGAACAGGTGCTGCATTCCGAGCGGTTCCACGCGTCCCTCGGCCGGCAGCTGCTGTTCACCGGCACCATTTTGGTGATCGAGATTCCGCTCGGCGTGGCGATCGCGCTGACCATGCCGCGCAAGGGTGTGTGGCTGTCGGTATGTCTGGTGCTGATGGCGCTGCCGCTGTTGATTCCGTGGAACGTGGTCGGCGCGATGTGGAATATCTTCGCGCTGCCCGACATCGGCCTGATGGGCTGGACGTTGAATAAAATCGGGTTCGATTTCAACTTCACCCGACAGCCGGGCGACGCCTGGTTCACGCTGATCATCATGGATGTCTGGCACTGGACCTCGCTGGTGGTGCTGCTGGCCTATGCCGGACTCAGCTCGATTCCCGACGCCTACTATCAGGCCGCCAAGATCGACGGCGCCGGGCGCTGGGCGATCTTCCGGCATATCCAGTTGCCGAAGATGAAGCGGGTGCTGACCATCGCCCTGCTGTTGCGGTTCATGGACAGCTTCATGATCTACACCGAGCCGTTCGTGCTGACCGGCGGCGGGCCGGGTAACTCGACGACCTTGCTGTCGATCGATCTGGTGAAGATCGCGCTGGGGCAGTTCGACCTCGGTCCGGCGGCGGCGATGTCGCTGATCTACTTCCTGATCATCCTGCTGCTGAGCTGGATTTTCTACACGGTCATGATGCGGAACGAAGAGCAATGAGGAGAGCGTTCCCATGAGACGCACGGGCTGGATCGTTCCGACGATCTACATCATTTTTCTGATGTTGCCGATCTATTGGCTGGTGAGCATGTCGTTCAAAACCACCAACGAGATCCTCGGCGGCTTCAGCGTGTTCCCGCAAGAGTTCACCATTGCCAACTATGTGACGATCTTCACCGATCCGACCTGGTACATGGGCTACGTGAACTCGCTCGCCTATGTGTCGCTCAACACCATCCTGTCGGTGTCGGTGGCGTTGCCGGCGGCCTACGCGTTCTCGCGCTACCGCTTCATCGGCGACAAGCATCTGTTCTTCTGGTTGCTGACCAACCGCATGGCGCCGCCGGCGGTGTTCGCCCTGCCGTTTTTCCAGCTCTATTCGGCGGTCAATCTGTTCGACACCCACATCGCGGTGGCACTGGCGCACACGTTGTTCAACATCCCCTTGGCGGTGTGGATCCTGGAAGGTTTCATGTCCGGCGTGCCGAAGGAGTTGGACGAGACCGCCTATGTCGATGGTCACTCGTTCTGGAGCTTTTTCCTCAAGATTTTCATACCGACGGTGGCCGCCGGCATCGGGGTGGCGGCGTTCTTCTGCTTTATGTTTTCCTGGGTCGAGTTGCTGCTGGCCAAGACGTTGACGGCGGTCGAGGCCAAACCGATCGCGGCGATCATGACCCGAACGGCGAGTACCTCGGGCTATGAGCTGGGGTTACTGGCGGCGGCCGGGACGCTGACCATCATTCCCGGCGCCTTCGTCATCTATTTCGTGCGCAACTACATCGCCAAGGGCTTCGCCCTCGGACGGGTGTGAGCAGGACGGGAGGATCCGATCATGGGTCTCAGTTGGATGGCCTGGACGTGGCCGACGGCGGCATTCTTCGTGTTTGTCGCGGCGTGCCTGATCACCCTGACGGTGTGGGAGTTGAAGGTGCCGGGCGGTGACCCGCGCCACGGCGTCTTTGGCATCGACACCACGCGCGGCGACCGGTTGTTCATTTCGCTGTTGGGCAGCGCGTTCATCTTCCTGGCCTGGATGGGGCTGGTCAGCACTCTGCTCTGGGGACCGCTGGCGATCGCCTTGGTCTGGGGATTTCTGGTTTTCCGCTACGTGTAGAGCGCACGATCAAAGGATGACGGCATGACGGACGCGCTCGCGGGCAAGGTCGCGCTGGTTACGGGGGCGGGCAAGAACATCGGCCGCCAGATCGCGTTGACCCTGGCGCGCGACGGCGCGGCGGTGATCGTCAATGGCCGCTCCGATCGTGACGCTGTTGAGGTGGTGGTGGCGGAGATCGAGGCCACCGGCGGCCGCGCGATCGCCGCCATGGCCGACGTCGCCGACCCGGTGGCGACCGCCGCCATGGTCGAGACGGCGGTTGCTCAGCTTGGCGGACTGGACATCGTGGTCAGCAACGCCGGCTTGCGCCGTCAGACAGCGTTCGTCGAGATGAGCGTCGGGGAATGGCGGGAAATTCTGTCGGTGGCGCTCGACGGCGCGTTCCACCTGTGCAAGGCGGCGGCCCCGCACCTGATCGCGCGGGGCGGCGGAGCGGTCGTCGGCCTGTCGGGGATATCGACCCACATCGGCACGCCGAACCGCTGCCACGTCTCGGCGTCCAAGGCCGGACTGGAAGGGCTGATGCGGGCTCTGGCGGTCGAGTTGGCTCCGCATGGCATCCGCTGCAATAGCGTCTCTCCCGGGGCCATCGATACGGTGCGCGGGGCGGCTGCCGGCGCGCTGCCCAGTACGATGACCAACGCGGGAACCCCGCTCGGCCGTAAGGGGCGGGTCGAGGAAATCGCCGAGACCGTGCGGTTTCTCGTCGGCCCGGAAGGCGGCTACATCACCGGCCAGACCATCCACGTGAACGGCGGCGCGTTCCTTACTTGATGGTGTGGTGGCCGTCGCGCGGCTCGTGTGGGCGCTCGGTTTCGTAGCCGCGAAGCGCGGCATAGCGCGCGGTCTGTTCCGGGGTCAGGATGCGGGTCGTCGCCAAGTGATGGCGCAGATGGGTGTAGCGCAACGCCCCTTGCAGGGCGGCGATCCGATCGACCGTACGACGAATTGACGTGTCATCGGGTTCCTCGCGGTTAAACAACGCCTCCAGATCGGCCTCGGCGGCGATCACGTCGCGGCCAAGCGTTCGGGCCACCGCCTGCATGGCGGTGAATTCGGCCTCGACCCGTTGCCGTTGTTGATCGGTCAGGGCCAGTGGTCCGGCCAGATCAAGCACGTGGCGCGGCCCCGGCCAGCCGTTCAGCTCGGCGGCCAGTGCCAAGGACATGCCCTTACCGTCGCGGAGATCCCTGATGGTGTCCGCCGACAGCGCCTTGATCGGCCGGTCGGTCAGGCCGCGATAGTTCGACCCGGCGGCGATGCCGACGGTCGTGAGGCCAACGATCAGCACGGCGGCGATGGCGGCGAGGCGTTGGGCGGTGGTGGGCATGGTGTGATCTCGTGGGTGCGGTGTTGACGGTGTGATATCGAACGCGACTGTGACCAAAATCCGGCGCTATTAAGACCGGAATACCTTAAAGAAAAGTTATCTATTCCGATAATCCCGGGAATACCGTTGCAAAGATGGCGCGCGCGGCGTATATAGGCCCCATGGACACCGCGACGATCGCTTCCCGCCTTGAGGCCCTGGGCAACGAAACCCGGCTGGAGATGTACCGGTTGTTGGTGCGTGCCGGGCGCGACGGATTGCCGGTGGGCGAGCTGCAACGGCGCACCGGGGCCGCTCGCTCCACCCTGTCGCATCATCTGCACAAGTTGATTGCCGTCGGCCTGGTGTATCAACAGCGGGACGGCACCACCCTGCATTGCCACGCCGATTACGCGGTCATGGACGGAACCTTGACGTTCTTGACACGGGAATGCTGTGTCGATGGCCGTCGCGCCGCCGATGACTGCCCCGGCGAGACGCGTGGTGACGCGGGGCGTGCTCATAACGCGGCTTGATTTTTTTTGCTCACCTATGTCGATACTTCTGGGAATAACGGAGAGACACCAATGACCGACATCACCCTAACCACCCGCCGCACGCTTGGCCGCTTGGCCGACCGGTTGGACATGCCCGTCGCGTTTCTGCTCGCCGGGATTACGGGCTTGGCGGTGGTGGCGCCGGGTCAAGCGGTGGAGAGTGTGGTTTTCACCGCCGAGGCGTTGGTTGGCGTGTCGATCTTCCTCGCGCTGTCGATCGCGGTCGCGGCGTATGCCAAGGCGAGCGGCGCGGACCAGCTGATCGCCCGCGCGTTCAGCGGCCGGCAGACCACGATGATCATGGCGGCGGCGCTGGTGGGGGCGCTGTCGCCGTTTTGTTCGTGCGGAGTGATTCCGCTGATCGCCGCCTTGTTGGCGATGGGCGTGCCGCTGGCGCCGGTGATGGCGTTCTGGTTGGCCTCACCGCTGATGGACCCGTCGATGTTCTTGTTGACCGCCGGCACGCTGGGGATGGAGTTCGCGCTGTTCAAGACGGCGGCCGCCGTTATGGTCGGTCTGCTCGGTGGGTTTGGCATCTACGCGCTGATGGGTGTGGGGGCCTTTGCAAATCCGCTGCGCGATGGCATCGGCAATGGCGGCTGTGGCGGGGTCATCGTGCGGAACCCCAAGGCGATCGTCTGGCGGTTCTGGCAGGAGTCGGCACGTCGTGTCACGTTTGTCGGTAATGCTTGGGAGAACACCCGATTTCTTGGTAAGTGGCTGACCATCGCGTTTTTCCTGGAGAGCCTGATGCTTGCCTACGTGCCGGCGGAAACCGTCAGCAGCCTGATCGGTGGCGACGGCTGGCTGCCGGTGCTGGGCGCCACCCTGGTCGGTGTGCCGGCGTATCTGAACGGGTATGCCGCGTTGCCGCTGGTCGGTGGCTTGATCGAGCAGGGCATGGCGCCGGGCGCGGGTATGGCGTTCCTGCTGGCCGGCGGGGTTAGCTCGATCCCGGCGGCGATCGCGGTGTGGGCGTTGGCCCGGCCGCCGGTGTTTGCCGCCTATCTGAGCTTCGCCTTCGTCGGTGCGTTCTCCATGGGCGCGCTGTTTGGCGCCATCGCGTGACGGCGGCGGCCGATCCAAAACCGGGAATCGACTGGCCGGTCTGGGCACTGGCCACCGCCGAGACGTTGGTCTGGGCCGGGATGTTCTATCTCTTTCCAGCTCTGCTGCTGCAGTGGGAAACCGACCTCGGGTGGTCGAAGACCGATCTGACGATCGCCATGACCATCGCCGTTGCCACCTCGGCCATCGGCGCTCCCACCGCCGGGCGGTTGATCGATCAAGGCTATGGCGGGACGGTGCTGATGGTCAGCGCCGGGATCGGTGGGATATTGGTCGGCGCGTTGAGCTTCGTCGACGATCCCTGGGTGTTCAAGTCGCTGTGGCTCGGCATCGGGGTGTGTATGGCCGGCTGCCTTTACGAGCCGTGCTTCGCCTTCGTCACCCGCACCCGAGGGGAGGGCGCGCGCAAGGCGATCACCCGCATCACCCTGGTGGCGGGTCTTGCCGGCACGGTGTCGTTCCCGACCGCCAACCTGATCGCCAACGCCTATGGTTGGCGGGCCAGCACGGCGGTGTTCTGCGGCTTGATCCTGTTCGTCGCGATCCCATTGTTCTGGTACGGCACTAGGCCGCGCCATGCGGTGGCCGAGACCGAACGCGTACCGGTGGCGGGCAGCCGGGCGGCGGCGATGCGGCGGCCGGTCTTCTGGTTTTTGGCGCTGTCCTTCGCCTCCATCGCGCTGGCCCACGGCATGATCATCACCCATCTGCTGCCGTTACTGGACGAGCGCGGGGTGTCGGCGCCGTTGGCGGTGCTGACCGCCTCGTTGATCGGGCCGATGCAGGTGGCCGGCCGCCTGGGCATGATCACCATCGAGAGGCGGGTGTCGATCGAGGTGATTTGCGGCTTGTCCTTCACGTTCATGATCGTCGCCGCGTGCATCTTGTTCGTGGCGGGTGCCGTGCCGATGCTGTTGTTCGTGTTCGTGGTGGTGCACGGCTCGGGTTATGGCGTGACCAGCATCACCCGACCCGTGGTCACCGCCAACCTGCTGGGGCGTGAGGGTTTTGGCGCGATTTCCGGCGCCATGGCGGTGCCGTTCATGGCGGCGACGGCGCTGTCGCCGTTCCTCGGTTCACTGATCTGGTCGCTCGGCGGCTACGACGTGATGATCGGTGCGGTGCTGGCGATCATCGGGGCCGGGTTGCTGGCGTTCGTGCTGGCGCTGCGGACGGCGAAGGCGACGCCCTGAGCGAAGCCGATTATCCGCACACACCGTCCTCGGGCGTGAGGCGATAGAGCCCGCCCGACGGTGAGTCGGTCAACAGCCAGATCGCGCCGTCCGGTCCCATTCGGACGTCGCGGATGCGGCCCAGGGCACCCTCGAACAACCGCTCCTCCGCCACCACCCGTCCGTTCTCCATGTCGAGCCGGGAGAGCAGCCGGTCCTTCAGCGCGCCGACCAATATATCGCCGCGCCAGGCCGGGAACATCGGGCCGGTAACGAACGCCATGCCCGACGGCGCGATCGACGGATCCCAATAGAACACCGGCTGTTCCATGCCCGGCTTCGACGTCCCCTCGCCGATCGGCAGGCCGGAGTAGTGCCGGCCATAGCTGATTACCGGCCAGCCGTAGTTTCGGCCCGGCCGCGGCTGGTTGATCTCGTCGCCGCCGCGCGCGCCGTGTTCCACCGTCCAGATCAGGCCGCTATCCGGGTGGATCGCCGCACCCTGGGGGTTGCGATGGCCGATCGACCAGATTTCCGGTTTACCCTTGCGACCGTCGGCGAACGGATTGTCGACCGGGATCGAGCCGTCATCGTTGACCCGCAGGACCGAGCCCGCGTGGTCGAACGGGTCTTGCGCGCGCGGGCGGTCGCCGCGTTCGCCCATGGTGACGAACAGCGCGCCGTCCGGCGCGAAGGCGAGGCGGGAGCCGAAATGCCGACCGCCACCGCTGGCCTTCGCCATCCGGGTGATGACGGTGAAGCCGTCAAGCCGCATCCCGCCGCCGTCGCGCACCAGACGCCCGCGCCCGACGGCGGTCGCCGTGCCCCCGTCGCGCGGCTCGGAAAAGCTGAGATAGACCAGGGCGTTGCTGGCGAAATCGGGATGCAGGGCGATGTCCAGCAAACCGCCTTGGCCGCGCGCGGCCACCGCTGGCGCGCCCTCCACCGGCTGGCGGTCGCCGGTGCGTGGGTCGACCAGCAGCAACCGGCCGGAGCGTTCGGTCACCAGCGCGGTGCCGTCGGGCAGGAACGCCACTCCCCAGGGGTGTTCCAGGCTACCGGCCCGTTCCTCGGCGATCAGCGTGCAGGCGTCGGCTTGCGCGGCTATCTGGGCCGCCGCCGGTAAGGCCAGCAATGCGAGGGTCAAGACGGCGAGGACGGCGGATAGGCGAGGCATCGGCGAGGCTCCGAACAGAATCAACGATCTTTACGATGTGGTTCTTCCAGCCGCCGGGTCAATCCAGTGAGAGCGTTCGCTCGATCGACGAACCGATGTTCAGGGGGTTCAGTCCGGTCGGCCCGATTGATTGAACAAGATCGTGCGCTCTTCCTCGGTCGGTGGCGCGGACCGGCGGAACTCCTTGCCGAGATCGACCGCCCGTTGCACCGCCGGGCGCTGTTTGATCGCCGACCGCCAGCGGGTGACGTTCGGATACGGGTCCAAATCACCGCCCAAGGGCTTGGCGATCAACACCCAGGGCCAACAGATCATGTCGGCCACCGAATAGGCGTCGCCGACGATCCACCCCCGCCCGTCCAGCCGCCGGTCCAGCACGCCGAGACAGCGATCGTATTCCCGCGCGTAGCGGTCCTTGGAATAGGGGTGCTCGCCCGGGGCGTAGTTGACGAAATGGCTGAGCTGCCCGGCCATCGGCCCCTGATTGCCGGTCTGCCAGAACAGCCATTCCATGGTCTGAACCTGCCACCGGGGGTCGGTCGGCCAGAACCGGCCGGTCTTGGCGGCGAGGTAGTGCAGGATCGCGCCGCTCTCGAACACCGACACCGGGTCGCCGTCGGTGTCGTGGTCGACGATCGCCGGCATGCGGTTGTTCGGGCTGATCGCCAGGAAACTGGGCGCGAACTGGTCGCCCTTGCCGATGTTTATCGGAATGGTGTTGTAGGCGACCCCCAACTCCTCCAGCAGGATCGCCACCTTCCAGCCGTTCGGTGTCGGCCAGTAGTAAAAATCGATCATTCGGCACCCTCCACGGCACCGCCAATCACCCCCGCCGCGCGGAGGGCGGTGATGCGGTCGGCCGTATAGCCCAACTCGGCGAGAATATCGTCGGTGTGCGCGCCCAGGCTGGGGCCGCCGCGGCGGTATTCGAACGGCGTGCCGGAGAAGCGGGCGGCGGGCCGTGCCTGGCGCAGGGTGCCGGCGTCGGGATGGGCCAACTCGACCACGATCTCGTTGGCCTGGACCTGAGGGTGGTCGAGCATGTCGCGCCGCCGCAACACCGGCGCGCAGGGCACGTCCTCCGCGTCAAGCCGCTCCAGCCACTCGGCCGAACTCCGGGTTCGCAAGGCCTCCTGGGTCAGGGTCAGGCGATCATCGATGTTGATCTGGCGCAGCTCGGCGGTCTTGAAGCGTGGGTCGTCCAGCCATTCCGGCGTTCCCAGCGCCCGGGTCAGCGCCTGCCATTGTTTGTCGGTCATCACCGACACCGAGATATAGCCATCGGTGGTTTCGTAGATCAGGTCGATGAAGGACTGCGCCACCTCCTGCGGGAATTCGCCGCCGACGAAGGTCTGGCTGCCCATGTCGGAATGCCAGAGAAAGGCGATCACGCTGTCCAGCATGCTGAGCTTGATGTGCTGACCCTTGCCGCTGCGCTCGCGGGCGAACAGGGCGGCGGTGATCGCCTGGGCGGCGGTATAGCCGGTGATCTTGTCCGGGATGATGGTGCGCACCAGCCGCGGCCGCGCCGTGTCCGAGCCCGCTTGGATCGTGGTCAGCCCGGAGATCGCCTGCACCAGCGGATCGTAAACCGGACGTTCGGCGTACGGTCCGGCATCACCGAAGCCGCTGATCGAGACGTAGACGATGTTCGGTTTGATCACCCGCACCATGTCCTCGCCGAGGCCCATGCGCTCGACCACGCCGGGGCGGAAGTTTTGCGCCACCACGTCGGCGCCGGCGATCAGCTCCTTGACCAGAGCCAGCCCTTCGGATGTCTTCAGATCGACGGCGATCGAGCGCTTGTTGCGGTTGTTGTTCAGAAAGTTCGCGGAAAACCCGCCACGCCGATTCGACACCGCACGGGTGAAGTCGCCGCCGCGCGGGTGCTCGATCTTGATCACGTCAGCGCCCTGATCGGCGAGGATCATGGTGGCCAGCGGGCCGGAAACCACGTTGGTGAGGTCGACGACGCGGACGCCGTGCAGTGGACCCGGCATGGGCTATCCTTTCCGCCATGAAGGCGCCATGGGTACGCCCACGACTGTAAGGGCTTTCCACGGCATGCGGGAGGGCCGGGGCGTTGCTTGGTTGGAACGGGACCGGTGCTACACTCGCCACCCTGTGCCCAACGAGACGGAGACGATCATGGCCGGCCACGCGATTTTTCATCTTGGCCCGACGACACTTCAGCGCGGCATGACCATCCCGAACCCGTTCATCGCCTACAAGACCTACGGCAGCTTAGCGCCGGACAAGTCCAACGCCGTGCTCTATCCGACCTCCTACGGAGCCCAGCACACCGACACCGAGTGGCTGGTCGGGCCGGGCAAGGTTCTCGACACCGATCGCTGGTTCGTGGTGATCCCCAACATGTTCGCCAACGGGCTGTCGAGCTCGCCGAGTACCCTGCCGGAGCCGTTCGGCCACGGCCGGTTCCCGGAGTTTACCCATTGGGACAATGTCCATGCTCAGAGGCGGCTGATGCGGGAGGTGTTCGGGGTCGAGCGGTTGGCGCTGATCTACGGCTGGTCCATGGGTGCGCAGCAGGCGCTGCACTGGGGCGCGCTTTTTCCGGATCAAGTCGAACGGATTTGCGCGTTGTGCGGCTCGGCCCGAACCTCGGTGCACAACAAGGTGTTTCTCGAAGGGGTGCGCGCGACGCTCACCGCCGATCCGGCGTGGCGCGACGGCTATTTCGCCGAGCGGCCGGTGACCGGGCTGCGTGCCATGGGCCGGGTCTACGCCGGTTGGGCGATGAGCCAGGCGTTCTATCGCGAGAAACTCTACCTCGAAGTCGGGTTCAGCTCGCTCGAGGACTGGCTGGTCCGCAGCTGGGAGGCGAATTTCCTCCGCCGCTCCGGCGATGATCTGCTGGCCAGCCTTCGCACCTGGGAGCTGTCGGACATTTCCGCTAACGATATCTACGATGGCGATTTGGACGCGGCGCTGGGTGCCATTACTGCGCGTTCCATCATCATGCCGTCGCGCACCGATCTTTATTTCACGGCGGAGGATAGCGCGGCCGAGACCGCCCGGATGCCGAACGCCGAGTTTCGGCCGATCGAATCGATTTGGGGTCATCGCGCCGGGAACCCGGTTCTGAACCCGGAGGATGCGGCGTTCATCCACCGGGCCGTGCGCGATCTGACGGCGGCTTGAGCATGCGGCTTCTGACGTTGCTGGCCGGCGCCCGCGACGGCGGGGCGGAGACCTTTTTCGTCACGCTGAGCGGCGCTTTCGTGCGGTCCGGTCACGATGTCCACGCGATCATTCGGCACAATCCGCCCCGGGCGGCGGCCTTGCGCGACGCCGGTGTGCGGGTCACCGAGACGGCGTTCGGGCGGTGGCTTGATTTCCAGACCGGCCGGGCGATCGACCGCGCCATTGCTCAGCTCCAGCCGCAAGCCGCGTTGTCGTTCATGAGCCGGGCGTCAGCCTTCATGCCGCGGGGACCGTTTCCCAAGGTGGCGCGGCTCGGCGGTTTCTACGACCTGAAATACTTCCGGCGCTGCGACCACCTGGCCTGCATCACCGAGGGCATCCGCCGTCACGTGATCGATCTGGGGTGGCCGGCCGGCCGCGCCAGCGTGATCGCCAATTTCGCCGAACCCGACGCCAGCCCGCCGGCCGACCGTGCCGCACTGGGCACGCCCGCCGATGCGCCGGTGGTGTTTACCCCCGCCCGGCTGCATCAAGCCAAGGCGTTGGATGTGCTGCTCAAGGCGGTGGCGCGGCTCGACGGCGTGTACCTTTGGATCGCCGGCAGCGGGCCGGAGGAAACGGCCTTGAAAACCCTGGCGCGGGAGTTGGGTGTCGCCGACCGGGTGGTGTTTCTTGGATGGCAAGCGGAGACCGGCGCTTACTTCCGGTCGTGCGACGTGGTGGCGTTTCCGTCCCGGCACGAGCCGTTCGGCACCGTGACCCTGGAGGCCTGGGCCTACGGCAAACCCTTGGTGGTGAGCGACGCCGATGGCCCGGCCGAGTTCGTCACCCCGGAGGTCGACGCCCTGATGGTGCCGCGTGACGCGATCGAGCCGTTGGCCGAGGCGTTGCGCCGGGCGATCGAGGACAAGGATCTGGCGGCCCGTCTGGTCGCCGGCGCGACCGAACGGCATGGCCGGCACTTCACCCGCGAGGCGTGCGTGCGGTCGTACGTTGACCTGTTTGAGCGGCTGTCGGCGGCGTGATCGCCGTCGCGCGGCTTCCCGCGATCTGGTAAGACCCGCGAACACCACGATACAGCGCCGTCCATGACCGCCACCGATCCCGAGATTTTGCCGCCCCTCTCCGTCGTCGTGCCCGTGTGCGACGAAGCGGGAGCCGTCGAGGCGCTCTTGCGCGAGCTGCTGGAGGTCGCGGGCACGCACTATGCCCTCGACGTGGTGGTGGTTGATGATGGCAGCCGCGATGGCACCGATGCGCTCGTCGAACGGCTTGCGACGGAGGACGGCCGAGTGCGGCTGGTCCGGCATCCCCAGCGGTTGGGCAAGAGCGCGGCGTTGCGTACCGGCATGGCGGCGGCGCGGTCGCTGTGGGCGGCAAGCATCGACGGCGACGGCGAGAACGATCCGGCCGATCTGGTGGCGATGGCCCGGACCATCGATCCGCGCGTGGTTGGCGAGACCGGACTTGTGTGCGGCATACGCCGGCGCCGGACGGCGGGCATCGGCCGGCTGATCGCGTCCAGGATCGGCAACGGCGCGCGGCGTCTGGCGTTGCGTGACGACTGCCCGGACACCGCCTGCGGCTTGAAGCTGATCCCGCGCGCGCTGTTTCTCAGCCTGCCGTTCTTCGACAGCCTGCACCGGTTCCTGCCGGCGCTGGTGCGGCGCTATGGCTACGGGATCACCAACGTCAGCATCGACGATCGCGCCCGGCTGGCCGGCCGCTCGAAATACACCAACCTCGGCCGCGCGGCGGTCGGCATCGTCGATTTGTTCGGCGTGATGTGGCTGCTGCGCCGGTCCAGCGTCGCACCACCGACCTCGGAGCCGCGTACGTGACCGAGCCGGTGAGACTGTCGCTTCGGCAATGGATGCTGGTTCTGGCGGTGGCGTTGGTCGCACTGGTGCCGGGGCAATTTCAGATCCCGGCGATGGATCGCGACGAGGCGCGCTACGCTCAGGCGTCGCGGCAGATGATCGAGACCGGCGATGTCATCGACATTCGGTTCCAGGACGTGCCCCGCCATGTCAAGCCGATCGGCACCTACTGGCTGCAAGCGGCGAGCGCCGTGCTGGCCGGCGGCGCGGACGTCGGCATCTGGGCCTACCGACTACCCTCGCTGTTGGCGGCGGTGGCGGCGGTGCTGATGACCGCATGGCTTGGCGCGCGGATCGGCGGTGCGTCAGTGGGGCTCGTGGCCGGGGTGCTGCTGGCGACGGCGTTGATCACCGGGGTGGAGGCGCGGACCGCGAAAACCGACGCCCTGTTGCTTGTCACGGTTCTGGCGGCGCAAATCGCCCTGCATCGCCTCGCGACACGCGACGACATCACCCGGGCCCGCTTCTGGGGGGCACCGGCGGCGTTCTGGATCGCTCATGGGCTCGGTGTGCTGATCAAGGGGCCGATCATCACCCTGGTGCTGGCGACGACGGTCGCGGCCGTGTCGGTTTGGCGGCGTGATCGGGAGGTTTTGCGCGATCTGTGGATCGGCCGCGGGCTGTTGCTCACCGCCGCCATTGTGGCACCCTGGCTGATCGCGATCACCGCCAAGGTCGGCCCGGCCTTCCTGGAGGAAGCGGTTGGACACGCGCTGTTGGGTAAGGTGGCGCGCGGCGACGACGCCCACGGCGCGCCTCCCGGCTATCACACACTGGTGTTCCTGGTGGCGTTCTGGCCCGGCTCGATTCTGGCTGCCGGCGCGGTGGCGACGGCGTGGTCGCGCCGGGTTGAGCCGTCGATACGGTTGTTGATCTGCTGGATCGTGCCAACCTGGATCGTCTTCGAGTTGGTGGCGACCAAGCTGCCGCACTACACCTACCCGGTCTATCCGGCGATCGCGATTCTGACCGGACTGTTTCTGAGCCGTGGGCTGGACGCCGCGGCGACCGGCGGTTGGCGATGGGCGCAGCGGGCGACAAGCGGGTTGGCCTTGGTGGTCGCGGTCGCGCTGGCGGCGGTGCCGGTCGGCGCGACACTGTACCTGGAGGGCATCGTCACGCCTTGGTCGGGAACCGCGAGCCTGTTGGGCGTCGGCGTGTTGGGGCTGACGCTGCGGTTCGTTCGGGAGATGACAGTCGACCGATTGCTGGCTTTGGCGGTGGCCGCGTCGGTGTTCTACGCCGCGACGTTCGCCGGGGTGGCGCCGAGGCTGGATCATCTGTGGATCGCACGCGCGGTTGAGAGCCGGATCGCCGGGATCGCGGACTGTGCCGATCCGGCCGTGGCGTTCGCCGGGTTTCACGAGCCGAGCACGGTGTTCACGCTGGGCACGGCGACACGGTTGACCGATCCCGCGGGGGCCGTGTCGTTCCTGGCCGTGTCGTTCCTGACCGAGACGGGCGGTTGCCGGATCGCGGCGATCGAGGATCGGATGGCCGACGCGTTCACCGCTGCGGTTTCGACGCGGGGTCTGACACCGCGCGTGATCGCCACCGTCGAGGGCCTGAACTATTCGCGTGGCGACGATATCCGCCTCACGCTGTGGCGGAACTGATCCTGGCTCCGCTACCCTGCCGAAGCGTTCCTCGCAGCTAGCGCATTGGAGATTGGTGCCGTGTATCGTTTGCTCGACTCCCTCATGATCGTCGAGGCATCGGCCTTTGTCGCCGCGCCGTTGGCGGGCCTGACGTTGGCGCAACTCGGCGCCGACGTGATCCGTGTCGACATGATCGGTGGCGGTTTGGACTACAAGCGCTGGCCGTTGGCGGACCACAGCGGCGCCAGCCTGTATTGGGCCGGGTTGAACAAGGGCAAGCGCTCGGTCGCGGTCAACCTGCGCGACCCGCGCGGCCGTGAGCTGGTCCAGGCGCTGGCGACCCGGCCGGGGCCGGCGGCGGGCGTGCTGATCACCAATTTCGCCGATGTCCCCTGGCTCGCCCAGGCCGCGTTGGAGAAACACCGGGCCGATGCGATCTCGGTGGTGGTCAAGGGTAGCCCCGACGGGTCACCGGCGGTCGACTACACGATCAACTGTGCCGTCGGTTATCCGGGCTTGACCGGCACCGGCGGCGAGAACCAGCCGGTCAACCACGTGCTGCCGGCCTGGGACGTGGCCACCGGGCTGCACGCGGCGTTGGCGGTGATGGCGTCGGTCGATCGCCGGTCGCGCACCGGCCAGGGTGGACGGGCGGAAGTGGCGTTGTCGGACGTAGCCATGGCCATGGTCGGCAATCTCGGCCAGATCGCCGAGGTGCAGATCAATAATGCCGACCGCCGGCCGATCGGCAACGATCTCTATGGCGCGTTCGGCCGCGACTTCGCCACGTCGGACGGCCGCCGGGTGATGATCGTGGCGCTCACCGTCAAGCAATGGCACGGGCTGTGCCGGGCCTGCGGAATCGAGGACAGCGTGGCGGCGTTGGAAACCGCGCTCGTGGCCGACTTCACCGACGAGGGCGCGCGGTTCGAATGGCGGCAGGTGCTGTTCGCGCTGATCGAGCGTTGGTGCGCCACCCGGACCTTGGCCGAGATCGCTACCGCCCTGGATGCCGAGGGGTTGTCCTGGGGGCCGTATCAGAGCGTGCGCCAGATGCTGGCGGACGACCCCCGCGCGTCGACCGCCAACCCGATGTTCTCGACCGTTGATCATCCGGATATCGGGCCGGTGCTGACCCCGGGATCGCCGATCGCGTTTCTCGGCACCGATCGGGTGCCGGTGGCGCCGGCCCCCCGGCTTGGCGCCGATACCGACGAGGTGCTGGCCGAGGTGCTGGGGCTTACCTCCGGTGCCATCGGCCGGTTGCACGACGACGGGATCGTCGCGAGCGCCGAGCCGTGAGTGACCGCCCCGGTCGAGCGTCGCCACCCGTTTGGCTGCCGGCGGCACCGATCTTGTTCCTGTTGCTGTGGTCGGGCGGTTTCACCTTCGCCAAGCTCGGCATCGCCCACGCCGAGCCGATCACCTTCCTGGCTCTGCGCTACGCTTGCGTGCTGGTGGTGTTGGCGCCGCTGTTTCTGATTCTGCGCCCGCGCCTGCCGAGCCGTTTGGTGGAGTGGGGGCATCTCGCGGTCGTCGGTGTGCTGATCCAGGCGGCGTATTTCGGCCTGTCCTACATCGCCTTCGATCTCGGGGTGTCGGCGGGGGTGGCGGCCTTGGTGATCTCGCTGCAGCCGATCCTGGTCGGCCTGCTGGCGCCGATGCTGGCGGGCGAACGGGTGTCGGCTCTGCGCTGGCTGGGCCTGGTGCTCGGCCTCGCCGGAGCGGCGGTGGTGATCCTGGCGCGAATGGGTTTGGAGCCGGCCTCGGTACCCGGGTTGTTGGCGGCGGCCGGCGCGATGCTCGCGATGACCGGGGCGACATTGTACGAAAAGCGCTATGGCGGCGACCACCACCCGGTGTCGGCCAACCTGGTGCAGTACGCGGCGGGCTTAGTGGTGGTGCTGCCGATCGCCGCCATCTTCGAGACCATGACGGTCGACTGGACCGCCGAGTTCGGCATCGCCCTGGCCTATCTGGTGATCGGCAACTCGCTGATCGCGGTCACGTTGTTGCTGGCCATGCTGCGGTTCGGCGAGGCGGCACGGGTCTCGGCCTTGCTGTTTCTGGTGCCGCCGACCGCCTCGTTGATCGCGTGGGGCATGCTGGGCGAGGCCATGCCCGCCCTTGCATGGGCGGGCATGGCGCTGGCGGCGGTTGGGGTGCTGATCGCCCGGCGGTGACCGACCGTCAGCTCAGGTTCTGCCCGCCATCCACGGACACGGTCTGTCCGGTCACCCAACTGGCCGCCGGCGAGATCAGGAAGGCGGCGACCCGGCCGATCTCCTCGGGATGGCCCATGCGACCGAACGGGATGCGTGCCAACGTGCGATGATAGGTGTCCGGATTCTCGGTTCGCCGTCGGTCCCAGACCCCGCCGGGAAATTCGATCGAGCCTGGGGCGATGCAATTCACCCGGACCCGGTCGGCGGCGAATGTCGCCGCGTGGCTTTGAGTCAGCTGGATCACCGCCGCCTTCACCGCGCCATAGGGCAGATTGCCGCTCGGCCCGATACCGGAGATCGAGGAGATGTTCAGCACGGCACCTTGGGTCTTCTTCAGGTGCGGCAGCGCCGCCCAAGTGCCGCGCACCACGCCCATCAGGTCGACGTCGATACCCTTGCGCCAACCGTCCTCGTCGTCGGTCGAGCCGAAGCCGGAGGGGTTGTTGACCAAGGCGTCGAGACCGCCCAACACGTCGGCGGCGTCCGCGACATAGGCGGCGAGGGCGTCCGGATCGCTCACGTCGCACACGGCGGTGTGGACTACCCGACCATGGCCGGCCAGACGATCCTTGGCCGCTGCCAGGGATGCCTCACCCCGGCCGCAGATCGATACCGCCGCCCCCTCGGTGGCGCAGATCGCGGCGATCGCGAATCCGATCCCGCGGCTGCCGCCGGTGACGATCACGGTTTTACCGGTCAAGCCCAGCTCCATCGGTCCTCTCCCTCGATCGGCGCCTGTGTCGGGCGCCCATGTTGTCGCGTGTTGTGTGAGTCAATTGATGTGACAACAACCCGCTTTGTCCTATCATCCGAAATCTAGTTGATAAACAAAGGCGTCCGCGGGCCAACGTTGCACGCTGGACATAAGGGAGGATACCCATGTTCTACAGGACGATCGGGGCTTCGCGGCTCCTCGGTGCCGCCGTTGCGGCAACGGTCTCGCTCAGCGCGATGGCCAGTGTCGAAGCGGCGGAGTGGCGCGGCTGGAATATCCACAAGCCGGGCTATCCGAACACCGTGGCGATGGACAAGTTCGCCGACCTGGTCAAGGAGAAGACTGGCGGCCGGATCACCGTGAAGATGTTCCACTCGGGTGTGTTGGGCAGCCAACCCGACGCGATCGAGCAAGTGCGCATCGGCGGGCTGGAGATCGGCAATTTCAACCTCGGTCCGATCGGTCCGATCGCGCCGGAGGCGAACGTCGTATCCCTGCCGTTCATCTTCAAGGACATGGGCCATATGCACCGCGCCCTTGACGGCAAGGCGGGCGAGGAGATCAGCGCCGGCATGGCCAAGAAGGGACTGATCGCGCTTGCCTGGTACGATTCCGGCGCACGGTCATTTTACAACTCCAAGAAGCCGATCATGACGCCGGCCGACGTCACCGGAATGAAGGTCCGGGTGATGAACAACGACCTCTACTCGGGCATGATCGCCTCGTTGGGCGGCAACCCCTCGCCGATGGCGTTTTCCGAGGTCTATCAATCGCTGAAGACCGGTGTGGTGGACGGCGCCGAGAACAACTGGCCGTCGTACGAGTCGACCGGGCATTTCGAGGTTGCCGGGTACTACTCGCTCTCGCAGCATCTGATCATTCCGGAGTGCGTGTGCGTCAACGCCAAGGTTTATGATGGCTTGTCGGCGGCCGACCAAAAGGCCGTGAAGGACGCAGCACGCGAGTCCGCCGTCCTGCAGCGCGCGCTCTGGGAGAAGCGGGCCAAATCGAGCCGCGAGAAGGTGTTGGCTTCCGGGGTCAAGTTCAACGAGATTCCGGACAAGTCGGCGTTCCAGGCAGCGATGAAGCCGGTCTACGACAAGTACTTGGCCGAGAATCCGTCGCTCAAGCCGCTGGTCGAGCTGATCCAGAACACGAAATAACACCACCACCACCAAACGTGACCGCCGCCGGATCGATCCGGCGGCGGTCTTCGATAGGGAGCTAAGATGGATCGAGATCCGTCGGGTGACGATCGCGTGCATCCGGTATTGTACGTCGTGGACACGGTTCTCGGCGCGTTGCGGCAGACCTGTGTCGTCATCACCGGCACGGCACTAGTCGTGCTGACGGTGATCTTCGGCTGGTTGGTCTACGGGCGCTACGTGCTGAACGCGACGCCGACCTGGGTCGAGCAGGTGTCGCTGCTGCTGGTGGTGCTGATCACCTTCCTCGGTGCCGCGGTCGGCATCCGCGACGACACCCATCTTGGCGTGTCCTATTTCAAGGAATTATGCCCGCCACCGGTTCGCCGGGTCTTCATCGTCGTCTCGCACCTCACGCTGATCGCCTTCGGCGTGGTGATGATGGTGCACGGCTACGGCCTCGCCGCCTTCAAGTGGGAAGCTCCTATTCCGCTGATCCACGTGTCCGAGGGTCTGCGGGTGATACCGATCGCGATCTGCGGCGGCTTGGTCGCCCTGTTCTCACTGGGTCACTTGCTGACCATGGCCTTGGGGCGTCGCTGATCCATGGGACTTGCGCTTCTGCTCGGTCTGTTCGCCCTGGGTGTCATCATCGGCGTTCCCGTCGCCTTCGTGCTCGGCATCGCGGCGGTCACCGCCTTTTGGTACGAGGGACTGCCGCTGGTGATCGCCTTCCAGCGCATCGTCTCCGGTGTCTCGGTGTTCTCGCTGTTGGCCATTCCGTTTTTCATCTTCGCTGGCGAGCTGATGTTCCACGGCGGCATCGCCCAGCGGCTGGTGCGCTTTGCGTCCTCCGCCGTCGGCAGTGTGCGTGGCGGGCTCGGCGTGGTGAACGTGTTCTCCTCCATGCTGTTCGGCGGCATCTCCGGCTCGGCGGTCGCCGACGTCTCCGCCCTTGGCTCGATCCTGATCCCGGTGATGAAGGAAAAAGGCTACAGCGAGGATTACGCGGTCAACGTCACCGTCACCTCGTCGATCGCCGGCATCCTGATCCCGCCGAGCCACAACATGATCCTGTTCGCGGTGGCGGCGGGCGGTGGCATTTCGATTTCCCAGTTGTTTCTCGCCGGCGTGGTGCCGGGGGTGTTGATGTGCCTGTGTCTTGTCGTCGCCGCCTACATCGTGGCGGTGCGGCATGGCTACAAGGCGGAGCCGTTTCCGGGTTGGCGCGCGCTCGGCTTGCACGCCGTTGCCGCCATCCCGGGCCTCTTTACCGCCGTGATTATCGTCGGCGGCGTGCTGTCGGGCATCTTCACCGTGACCGAGTCCGGCGCCTTCGGCACGATCTACGCCGCGCTCGTGACAATCTTCATCTACCGCGCGCTCACCTGGGAGAAGTTCAAACTCGCGGTCGTGAACGCGGTGCGCACCACCTCCATGGTGATGATCCTGGTCGCCTGCGCGTCGGCCTTCGGCTACATGCTGACGTTCTACCAAGTACCGGCCCGGATGATCGAGTTCCTGACCGGAATTTCGGACAATCCGATTGTCATCCTGCTGTTGATCAACGCCATGCTGCTGATCCTCGGCATGATCATGGACATGGCGGCGCTGATCCTGATCTGCACGCCGATCTTCCTGCCGGTGGTGATGCAGATGGGCATGGACCCGCTACAGTTCGGCATGATCCTGATGATGAACCTCGGCCTCGGACTCTGCACGCCGCCGGTTGGTGCCTGCCTGTTCGTCGGGTGTGCCATTGGCAACGTGCCAATCGAGCGGGCGGTGCGCTCGATCTGGCCGTTCTATCTGGCGATCCTGGTGGCCCTCATTCTGACCACCTTCATTCCGGCGATCTCGCTCACCTTGCCCGAGGCGCTCGGCTAACCGAGATCTTTTGCCGCTCTGTCAGTGCGGCCGTTCCCGGTCACCGGCGGCACGGTTGGTTTGTGTCGTCTCGGCGAACACCAACCAGTCCAGCGCGTCGATAGCGGAGCAACGTGGGTCGGCCGCCATCACCTCGGTGAGCCAGTTCCGGTACAGCGTGCGGGCGTTCGCCGACCAGCTATCGCGTGACGGGCGGCTTGGATCGCCGCCGGAGTAGTAGCCTGAAGGGCGCGCCGTTCCGAGGTTGCGCGCCCGGTCGCGTTGGTATTCCCGGTCGAGCGTGTCGGGATCGTATTCCGGATGGTTCAGCAGGTAGGTCGCCCGGTGCTGGGTATCGACCGCGAGGCCGATGCTGGCGACCGGCGCGACCAGTAGCGGCCGAACCAGACGGCCCGGCAGGTCCTCGATCAAGGTTTCGGTATGCCGTGACACCGGCATGGTCATTGGCAACCGCACCCCGGTCAGTAGCGGCGCCCGCAGGTTCCACGGCACATGCGGGAACACACCGAAGCGCTTTGTCTTGAGCGGTCGTTTCGGCACCTGGTGATAATGCCACAGCGCCGCTTGCGCGGCCCAGCAGACATGCAGCGCCGGCACCCGCGTCACCGCCAGCCAATCGAGAATATCGGTCAATGCAGGCCAATATCGAACGTCCTCGAACGCTAGGCGCTCGACCGGCGCGCCGGTGATGATCACACCGTCGAGCCGCTCCAACGGCAACGCGCTCCAGGGCCGGTAGAACCGATCCATATGGCCGGGCGAGGCGGAGAACGAGCGATAGCCGTCGGGTATCGTTAGGATCATTCGCACCGGTTGTGGACCGCTAGCCAGCAGCCGGGCGAACTGAGTCTCGGTGGCGATCTTGTCGGGCATCAAATTGACCAGGGCGATGGTCATGGCGCGCTCGCCGACGGCCCGGCCGGTCGGCTCGGTCTGGTGCTCGACGACGGGCACCCCCTGCAGCCTCAGCACATGGGCGGCAGGAAGCCCGGTTGGAAGGATTACGGTCATGGGTCTCTCCCGGGACAAGGGGCCGGCGGGGGCGCTTATGCCCCCGCCGGAGGAGCCTCAGGCGGCTTTCGCCAATCCGCCGACGCTATCCAGCGCCTGGGCGATGTCCGCCTCGATGTCGGTCACGTTCTCAAGGCCGATCGACAGACGGACATAGCCGGGGGTGACACCGGCGGCCCGCTGGGCGTCTTCCGAGAGTTGCTGGTGAGTGCTGGTCGCCGGGTGGATGGCCAGCGTTCGCGCATCGCCGATGTTGGCCACATGGTGGATCATCTTCAGCGCGTCGATGAACGCCAATCCAGCCTCGGTGCCGCCGGTCATCTCGAAGCCGACCAAGGCGCCGTTACCACCGGTCAGATAGGTCTCGGCGCGAGTCTTGTCGGGGCCTTCGAACAGGCCCGGGAAGATCACCCGCTCGACCGCCGGATGGTCGGCCAGGAACCGGGCGACCGCATCGGCGTTGCGGCAATGCTCACGCATGCGCAACGGCAGCGTCTCCAGCCCCTGCAGGAACAGGAACGCGTTGAACGGACTCATCGCAGCACCGGTATCGCGCAACAGCGTGCACCGTGCCTTCATGATGTAGGCGATCGGGCCGAGTTCGGCGACGGCCTCGGTCCAGATCGCGCCGTGGTAGCTCGGATCGGGCTGGGTGAGCATCGGGAAGCGCTCGGCGTGGCGTGCCCAATCGAACCGGCCGGAGTCGACGATCAAACCGCCGATTGAGGTTCCGTGACCGCCGATGTATTTGGTCGCCGAATAGACCACCACGTGAGCGCCATGGTCGATCGGCCGGCAGATCACGGGTGCGTTGGTGTTGTCGACGATCAACGGAACGCCCAACTCCTCGCCAATCAACGCGATTTCCTGCATTGGCGCGGGAATAAGGCTTGGGTTCGGCAGGGTTTCGGCGAAGAACGCGCGGGTGTGGCCGTCGGTGGCGCGGCGGAAATTCTCCGGGTCGGCCGGATCGACGAAGCGGACCTCGATGCCCATGGTCCGCAGGCTGTTGGCGAACAGGTTGACCGTGCCGCCGTAGAGTTCGGTCGAGCTGACGATGTTGTCACCGGCTTGGGCGATGTTCTGGATCGCCGTGGTGATCGCCGCCTGCCCCGAGGCCAGGGCCAAAGCCGCCGCCCCCCCATCGAGTGCCGCCATCCGACGTTCCAGCACGTCGTTGGTCGGGCTCATTATGCGGGAGTAAATGTTGCCGAGTTTTTTCAGCGCGAACAGGTCGGCCGCGTTCTGGGTGTCGCCCAAATCGTAGGAGCTGGTCTGATAGATCGGCACCGCCACCGCCCCGGTGGTGGGGTCGGCGTGGTAGGCGGTGTGCAACACAATGGTCTCGGGGTTGGTGTAGTCGGTCATGTGTCTCTCCCTAATGTCGACTTTGAGTTTGGGTTGCGGATGCGAGGTGGCGGTTCAGGCCGCGTGATGCTCCAGGAAGGGGATCAGCGGCATATGCCGGCCCACCAAGTGCGGGGCGATGGCCTCGGCGACGGCCGCCGCGTGGGTCAGTGGCGCCATGTGGCCGCCGCCCGGCACGGTCTTCAGCGTGGCGTTCGGCAGCGAGCACATCAGAAGCTGGATCAGCCGCTTGGCGATCGGCCGGGTGCGGTCGCCTTGCAGCAACAAGGTCGGTACCCGCAGCGTCTGCGTCGCGGACAGCCGGGTGCGCTCGGAGATGGTCGCGGCGAAATTGAGCGCCACGGTCTGGATCCGGTTGACCAGGGCGGACTTCGCGTCCTCGGGCAGGCTGGCCCAGGTGCCGGCGCCACTCCAATAGTCCACGAAGCCGGCCATCGGTGCGCGGAAGTCACCGGTCACCGCACCGCTCGACACCGCGTCGGCCAGGCCGCCGATCTCGGCCAACAGCCGGGAGTCCTCGGCGTCGCCATCGCGTAGCAGGAAGAACGCCACCGGCTCGATCAAGGTGAGCGAATTCAGCATCGCCGGCAGTTCCAACGCCGCGCGCAGCGCCACGGTACCGCCGTAGGAGTGACCGACCAGGTGCACGGGTTCGCCAAGCTCCTCGACGATGGCCGAGACGATGGCCGCTTCGTCGACCAGACGCATCGGGCCGCGGCCGGTCCAGCACGGTGATTTTCCGTGCCCATGCAGATCCGGCATGATCAAGCGGAAATCGCCGGATCGTGTGTTGGCGAACAGCGCCTCGGCGACGCCGCGCCACTGGCCGCCGCTGCCGCCGGTGCAATGCAGCAGGACAACGGGCCGGCCCTCGCCAATCTCGCGCACTGCGATCGGTGCGCCGCCTACGTTGATGGTGTTCATAACGCCCCTTACCTGTTCCGTGACCCGGCGAGACGCCTTGGCCTTTGGTGTTGGGAGCGTTTTAGGAGGGCGGTGTTTCGGCTTTGTGTCCGTGGCGGGGGAGAAGTGTTTCAGTCCGGTTTCGATCGGCCCGGCTTCGATTGGCCCGGTTTCGATTAGCCCGATAGCGATACCGCACTGAAGGTTCAGGCGTCGGCGGCGACCGTGGAGACGAACAGATAACCGGCGCCGCGCACCGTCTTGATCACCATCGGCTTGCCGGGATCGTCCTCGATCTTGCGCCGCAGCCGGGCGATGCGGATGTCGATCGAGCGGTCGAACGGCTCGAAGTCGCGGTTGTGGGCAATGTCCAGCAACTGATCCCGCGAGAGCACCCGGTTCGGCCGTTCGGCGAAGGCGCGCAACAGGTCGAACTCCATCGCGGTCAACTGAATTTCATCGCCATTCGGGTCGAACAGTTTGTGAGCCGCCAGATCGAGCCGGCAACGGCCAAACGCGACAGTTTCAGATGTCGTGGCGTCCGAGCCCGGCGCCGTACGGCGCAGGCGCCGCAGCAGCGCCTTCACCCGGGCCAGCAACTCGCGCAGATCGAACGGCTTGGTGACATAGTCGTCGGCGCCGAGTTCGATGCCAACGACCCGGTCGACCACCGCGTCGCGTGCCGTCAGCATGATGATCCCGGTCGGGCCCTGGTCGCGCAACCACCGGGCCAGGGACAGGCCGTCCTCGCCGGGCATGGTGACGTCAAGGATCGCGAGGTCGACCGATCCTTGCTCGACCAACCGTCGCAGTGCCGGGCCGCCATCGGCCCGCGACACGCGATAGCCGTTGATCTCCAGATATTCGGCCACGGTCTCGCGGATGTCTCGTTCGTCGTCGACCACGACGATGTGGACACGATCGCTCATGCTGGTTTCGCTCCTGCAATCAGTTGATCCACCAAGGTGCGCAGGTCACTGGGCGTCACGGGTTTTTCGATGTGCGGCCGACCGGTGTCGACCAGAAACTGCCGGATCGCCGGGCTCATCGTGTCGCCGGTGATGAAGGCGATACGGTTGATGATGGCGGGGTATTGCTCGTTCAAAATCTGAAACAGAGCGGGGCCATCCAGGTCGGGCATCCGCAGATCGCTGAGGATCGCGTCGTAATGCCGTAGGCGCAACCGTTCGACGGCGGCGCGCCCGGAGTTCGCAATGTCCACCCGGTGACCATCGGCTTCCAGCACGTCGCGGATCATCTCGGCGACGGTCGGCTCGTCATCAACCACCAGGACGTGCATGCGATCGATGTCCTGATGCGTGTCGGCATCGGGCTGCGCATCGGCGGCTCTCGTTGTCAGTGCGGGAAACCGCAGGACGAAGGTGGCCCCGCCGCCGGGCGTTTCCTCCATCTTGATGCGGCCGCCATGGGCCTCGACGATGCGGTGGCTGATGGCCAGGCCAAGCCCGGTACCCTGGCCGACCTCGCGGGTGGTGAAGAACGGCTCGAACACGCGCGAAGCGACGGCGGCGGGCACGCCGCAGCCATTGTCCACGACGGACAGCACCACCTCGTTCTTACCGCGATCATAGCGTGTCATCAGCCGTAGGCGGCGCGGGCGCGGAGCATCGGCCAGGGCGTGGTGCGCGTTGATGGTCAGGTTGGTCAGAACTTGGTTGATCTGGTCGCCATCGGCCAGGATCGGCGGCGTGTTGTCGGACAGCTCCAGGCTGACATCGATTTCGGCGGATCGCAGCGTGTAACCGGTGACCTCCAATACTTGTTCGATGACGGCATTCATATCGACCGCCTTGGTCTTGGCAGGCTGCTGACGGGCCATCGCCAGGAAGGTTCGAATGATCCGCGCGCAGCGTTCGGCGGCTTCACCGATCTTGCGCGCGCGTTCGGCGGTCTTCGGATCCGTCGCGGTCTCTCGCATCAGCATGGTCTGACCCACCACGACCGACAGCGGATTGTTCAGCTCGTGGCTGATTCCGGCGAGCAATTCGCCAAGCGCGCTCAATTTCTCGCTCTGATGCAATGCGTCTTGCTGCCGCGCCATCTCGTTTTCCATATGCCGGCGTTCGGTCAGATCGTACGTGCTTGAGACGATAACGCGTTCGCCCTGGTATTCGACGACGCGTGCCGAGAGCGAGGCGCAGAATTCGGTGCCGTCGGTGCGCTTCAGAAACGTCTCGAAACCGTCGACCTGTCCGTACCGCGCCAGCGCCTCAAGATAACGGTTTCGGTCTTCGGGGTTCACGAAAAAGCTACGCGCCGACAGCGGTGTCTTGTCGGCGTCCCGCAGGAACAAGCGCTTGGATGCGGGGCTCTCATAGAGGATCTTGCCGTCCTCATACCGCGTCATGCCGACCGGCACCGGGCAGGCATCGAGGATCCGCCGT
Source organism: Alphaproteobacteria bacterium (assembly GCA_013203465.1). Lineage (GTDB taxonomy): Bacteria > Pseudomonadota > Alphaproteobacteria > Thalassobaculales > Thalassobaculaceae > JABMNR01. The sequence continues at coordinate 21,496 of JABMNR010000045.1, read as the reverse complement.
ACCATCGCCTCGCTTTCGCGCAACGCCAGGTCGTTTTGTTTCCGCTCGGTGATGTCGCGGCGAATGGTGACAGTGCCGCCATCGCTGGTTGGATGGCAGCTCATTTCCCGCCAGTCGCCGTTGGTCAGTTCCATCTCGATCGGATCACCCGACAGATTGCTGAGACGCTCGACGATCCACGGCACGTAAGCACGGTCGCCCGCGACCAATTTGCCGTCGAACCGCCGGACGTTCTCGCAGAACCGTTCGATGTTCTCGGTGCGCGTCCGACCGATCATCGCCTCGGGCGTGTCGCCGTAGGGCGCGGCGAAGGCTTTGTTGCAGAACAACACCCGGCCGTCGGCGTGGCTGATTGTGAAGCCGTCCGGAAGGCTCTCGATGGCGTCCTGGATGAGTTGGGTAAGGCGCCGTCGCTCCTCAACGGCAGCGTGACGGTCCGATGTGTCGCGAATCTCGCCAATAAACAGCAACTGGTCGTGAATCTCGGTGGCGGCGATGGTGATCTCAACGGGGAACAAAGTCCCGTCCCGTCGCATCGCCTCGACCTCGATTCGAGCTTTCGGGGGCGCGGTGCGTCCAGTCTTCAGGAAGCGGCGCAGGCCAGCGTCATGCCGCGCCCGGTAAATTTCCGGGATGATGAGATCGGCCATCGTTTGGCCAACCGCCTCGGCCCGGCTGTATCCAAACATGATCTCGGCGGTGGCGTTGAACTCGACGATAACCCCGTCGGGATCCATCGCCACGATCGCGTCCATGGCGGTGTCCAGCAAAGCCTGCTTGATCGCCTCGGCCTCGGTCATCCGTAGGGTGGCGTGCTTCTGATCGGTGATGTCGATCATGCAGCCGACGAAATTGGCCTCGTCACCGTCGTCCGGGGTCATTGCGAGATGCAGCGTGTCGCGAATCCAGCGCCATTCGCCATCCTTGGCCGCGAAACGGTATTCCAGCGTCGACGCCCCCACGTCCGGCAGGCGGGCGATGGCGTCGAGATACGCGGCTTGGTCGCCGACGTGGATGTGCCGCAGGCCGAAGCCGCTCTGCTCGACGAAGTCAGCGGCGCTATGACCGGTCAGCTCGACGATGTTGTCGGAGATGAACTGGGTGCGCCGCTCGCCGTGCAGGGCGGCGATGTAAAATACGGTGTCCGTCTGTCCGACCGCGAAATCCAATAGAGCCCGGCGGTCGGACTCATGCATGGTCGTCGGGTCGGCGGCGTTGGTCGGCAGACTCGGCATTGGCGTTCGGCGCCCCGGGCGGCATGTGGCGGCGTCGGGACGCCTAGGATACGCCTTCCTCTGTCGGGGCGCCACCATCCGACGGCTCACCGATTGAAGTGGCGTGAGTCGATCGAAGGATAACCGGCAACACTCCCGGACACCAAATGGACGTCGCAGCGTTCCAAACCGATGTCGGATAGCGTGTGCGGGTTCAGCGCGAGCAGCTCGTTGTAGGTACGGCGTCTCTCAACCCAGCGAACGACGGCGGCGATGGGGCGGCCGATGAAGCGGATGGCACCAACCAGTTCGGCGGTACCGCGAGCAAAGCTCGTAAGACCTAGTTCATGAGAATGGAGGAAATGGGCCGACATATCTGGTCTCCTCGTTTTGGATGTCGAGCGCCCCTAAGCGGCTCTCGGTTGATGGTGAGGCTACCGGCCGCCTGTTTCCGTCGATGCACGGGATGGCAGGTAAAATGTTTCAATTGTTTCTTCGATTGACGGGCGCGGCGCCCGGGTGCATGAGCGCGTCTCTGTTAACCAAGCGTTGGGGCGCTTATGGCTTTGATGGATTCGTTGAGCCGGCCGTTCGATCGTATCGATCCAGGGTCGCTCACGCTGCGCTCGGCCGCGGTAGCCGACGCGCCGGCGATCGCTCGTCTGTTCCTGATCGCTTCCGACGGCCTCGCCGCCTACATCTGGCAACGGGTGGCGACACCCGGTCAGAGCCTGGAGGACGCCGGTGCCGCCCGCTATGCCCGCACGGGTGTCGCCTTTTCGTTCGAGAATTGCCTTGTGGTGGAGCGGAACGGAGAGGTCGTCGCCATGGCGCATGCCTTTCCGATGGACGCGCCGTCTCCCGGCGCCGAAGCCGAGACCGATCCTGTCTTGAGGCCCTACGCCGAGCTTGAGGATTATGGCAGTTTTTACTTGGCTGGTCTTGCGGTGGACGAGCCGATGCGCGGGTGGGGGATTGGCACGCGGCTACTCAATGCCGTGATCAGCCGAGCACGGGGGCGTGGCCTCCGGCGGGTCAGCTTGATCTGTTTTGATGGCAACCGCGACGCCATGCGGCTCTATACCCGACGGGGCTTTCACGAGATGGATCGTCGTTCGATCGTCCCGCATCCCTGTCTGCATTACACCGACGGTGACGCGATCCTACTGGCCAAGGTGGTATGACAGCGGTTATCCCGTTGGACGGTTGCCGAGGGGGATAACCGCTGTCGTTGCGCCGTTGGATCACAATGCCGAGTAGATAAAGTCACAGGGATTGTGATCTGTCGATGATGCCCGTGAGAGCAATGCTAGGCTACGGGCGACGCTCCAGCGCGGTAGCGCCCGCGGCCATGAGCCAACCGCTGACCTCTTCCACGGTATGGACGGACGCATAGGTCGGCGTGACGGCGTCGTAGAGCACAGTGGCACGCCAGTGCGGGTTCGGATCGTTGAATGACGGCGCCAGCTGATTCTGCAGGGTCGTCAACATTGGCCTTCGGCGCGGATCCTCGTTCAAGAGCGCAATGATCGGATACAGGAGCTTCGAGGCGACGGTCGCATACCCATTGGCGAAACACTCGGCTTCCTTGTCGGCGAGCGCCGCATGGACCTGGCGCAGCGGAGCGATCGACCGTTGACCGTGGTGGAGGTCGCCGCGACCGTCGCCAGCGTCCAAATCGTCATGTGGCCTCGGGTCGGCAGGACGAGTATCCGGCATGGACCATCGTCGACTGCCACAGGGACGATCAACCGAAGCGCCGTGTTGGGGTTCAGAGTCTCAATTGTCTCGGCGACATAGTCTTTGAGTTCCCGAGGCGGGACATCGGAGGGCAAGGCAAGCGACAGATCAAGTTGGGTGTCACGCGCAGTTGATGCGTCTGTTGCTTGGGCTTTAAAATGGCGGTCGAGGACGGTGGTCACCGAGTCACCCAGGGACGGGGTCACGGTCGTTCGGCCGTCGAGGTCGGCAAGACGGAGAGTCAAGTCAAGTGTGGCAGCCGGAGACCAGACCACGGCGTGGCTGTTCTCAACCAGCCGGACGAGTGCCCGGCTCCCCAGCGAACTGGATCGGGGTCGATGGCGCGGCGTCCCTGATCGGCGCGCGCCCGAAAGATTGCCGCGATCCGTTCCGCTAAGGCGTTATCGTCGGTCGACAAGAGATCATCCTGTCGTTCGGTTGGAAGACTCCCAAACGCAGCAACGGCAGTGAAAATCGACTGCAGTAGCGCGTCGAACTCGAGGTCGTTTTCCGTTGCCGTCACCGCATTCCCCCGACTCAACCGCCGAATTTTGCCTTGGCTTCAATGCGCCGACGGTGCAGCACCGGCTCGGTATAGCCGCTCGGTTGCTCACGTGCCTTGAACACCAGATCACAGGCCGCCTGAAACGCCACGCTGTCGTCGAAATTCGGTGCCATCGGCCGGTAGGCGGGGTCGCCGGCGTTCTGACCATCGACCACGGCGGCCATGCGCTTCATGGTTTCCATGACCTTGTCTTCGGAGCACACGCCGTGGTGCAGCCAGTTGGCGATGTGCAGGCTGGAAATCCGCAGGGTGGCGCGATCCTCCATCAGGCCGACATTGTTGATGTCCGGCACCTTCGAGCAACCCATACCTTGATCCACCCAGCGCACCACGTAGCCGAGGATGCCTTGGGCGTTGTTGTCGAGTTCGGCCTGGATATCGGCCTCGGTCCAGTTCGGTCGCGGGGCGACAGGAATGGTCAGGATGTCGTCGATGTTGGCCCGCTCGCGGTTCATCAGCTCCGCCTGCCGGGCCTTCACATCGACCTGGTGATAGTGGGTGGCATGCAGGGTGGCGGCGGTCGGCGACGGGACCCACGCGGTGTTCGCGCCGGCTTTCGGATGGCCGATCTTCTGCACCAGCATGTCGGCCATCAAATCCGGCATCGCCCACATGCCCTTGCCGATCTGCGCCCTGCCGGCCAGACCACAGGCCAGCCCGATGTCGACGTTCCAGTTCTCATAGGCCTGGATCCACGGGGCGGCCTTCATGTCGCCCTTGCGGATCATCGGGCCGGCCTCCATCGAGGTGTACATTTCGTCGCCGGTGCGGTCCAGGAAGCCGGTGTTGATGAACACCACCCGGTCCTTGGCGGCGCGGATGCACTCCTTCAGGTTGACGGAGGTGCGCCGCTCCTCGTCCATGATGCCCATCTTGACGGTGTTGCGCTCGACGCCGATCACATCCTCGACGCGGCCGAACAGCTCGTTGGCGAAGGCGACTTCCTCGGGGCCGTGCATTTTCGGCTTGACGATGTAGATCGAGCCGGCGCGGCTGTTACGCAGCGGGCCGCTGCCCAGCAGGTCGTGCTTGGCGATCACGCTGGTGAATAGGGCGTCCAGGATGCCTTCGGGGATCTCGTGATCGTCCTTGTCGAGAATCGCGTTGATGGTCATCAGATGGCCGACGTTGCGTATCAGCATCAGCGACCGGCCGTGCAGGGTGACGGTGCCACCCTCGGGGCCGGTATAAACCCGGTCCGGGTTGAGCCGGCGTTCGACCGTCTTGCCGCCCTTCTGGAAGCTCTCCGACAGGTCGCCCTTCATCAGGCCGAGCCAGTTGCGGTAGACCGCGACCTTATCCTCGGCGTCGACCGCGGCGATCGAATCCTCGCAGTCCATGATCGTGCTGACCGCCGATTCCAGAACCAGATCGGCGACGTGCGCCGGGTCGTCCTTGCCGATCGGGTGGCTGGCGTCGATCACGATCTCGACATGCATCGCGTTATGACGGATCAGCACCCCGGTCGGTGCCGCGGCGTCACCGGTGTAGCCGGCGAAGGCGCTTGGGTCGGCGAGACCGCTGGTGGCGCCGCCCTTCAACGTCACGACCAGTCTGCCGCCGTCCACCCTGTAACCGGTGCTGTCGACATGGCTGCCGTTTGCCAACGGGGCCGCCGTGTCCAGGAAATCGCGCGCCCAGGCGATGACCTTGGCGCCGCGCGCCGGGTTGTAGCCGCCGGTGCGTTCGGCCCCGCCATCCTCGGAAATCGCGTCGGTGCCATACAGCGCGTCGTACAGACTGCCCCAGCGGGCGTTGGCGGCGTTGAGGGCGTAGCGCGCGTTCATTACCGGCACGACGAGTTGTGGGCCGGCGATGGAGGAAAATTCCGCATCCACGTTCGCGGTACCGGCGGTGAAGTCCGGTCCTTCCTCGACCAGATAGCCGATGTCCTTCAGAAACGCCTTGTAGGCGCCGAGATCGTTCTGAGCGCCCGGATTGGCCTTGTGCCAGGCATCGATCTTGGCCTGTAGCGCGTCGCGCTTGGCCAGAAGGGCGGCGTTCTTCGCGGCGAGATCCCGGACGATGGCGTCAAGCCCGGCCCAGAAGGCTTGCGGCTCAACCCCGGTACCCGGCAGGGCTTCGGTGTTGGCGAAGTCGTACAGTTCCTTGGCGATCCTCAGACCGCCGATCTCAACCCGCTCGGCCATATTTACAATGCTCCCCGTTCTCGTCGCGTCGTCATGCGTCGGCGGGATAAACCAGAACCAAGCCCGTGCATCAAGCGAAGACGCCCTGAACGTGTCTCGTGATCCCGGCGCATCAATGGTCGAGGCTCACGGTTTGGCCCGAATCATGCTTGGGCTTTGGTATGAAAATACCGTTCTTGTCGCGCCCCGTGACGCCGCTTACCGACCGTCGCCGCCAACAGCGTCTGCGGACGCATGGCGATAGCTATGTGCGGGTCGAGGGACGCGATGTGCCGCTGAAGAACTGGTCGGAAGATGGGTTGTTGGCTGGTCCGTACGCCGGCGGTCTGGTCGTGGGTCAGCGGGCGAAGTTGCGGATTGTCATTCAGGACTTTCACGACCGCGACGGCCCGGTGGCTCTGGACGATGTTTCGGTGGTGATTAAACGTATCGATCGAAGCGGAGTTGCCGCGCGCTTTCATGGTCTCGAGCGCTATAAGATGATCGCCTTGAAGGAACTTTACGCGCGCAAGGGTGGTTCCAGAATTCCCTGACCGCAGTCCGCCGCTCAGTTTACAACAGAGCCGTGTTCTTGACCCGGAACCCGCCAACGGACGAGGCCGATGGATATCTATATCGACGCTGACGCCTGTCCGGTGCGCGAGGAAGCGATGCGCGTGGCCGAGCGGCATGGCATCGACATCCATATCGTCAGCAACAAGGGGTTTCGCGTCACCGATCGGCCGAAGGTTCATAATGTGGTGGTGTCCGACCGGTTCGACGCCGCCGATGATTGGATCGTCGAACGGGTCGGGCCGGGTGACGTGGTGGTGACCGGCGACATCCCGCTGGCCGCGCGCTGCCTAGAGGCCGGGGCGAAGGTGCTCGACCACAAGGGCAAACCGTTCACCGAACGCGGCATCGGTATGGCGTTGGCCATGCGCGAGTTGATGAGTGACCTGCGCGCCATGGGCGAGGTCTCCGGCGCCGGCCCGACGTTCGCCAAGCAGGACCGCTCCCGCTTCCTGGAAGCCTTGGAGAAGGCGGTGCGGGGGTAGAAGCGCCTGTATGCAACATTACACCACCCGATCAGACTGTTAGGTGTCGGATGGTGAGCGGATCGACACGTCATCGTCGGGCTCGAACATCAGCAGGTCGGCAGGTTGGCAGTCCAGCGCCGCGCACAGGCGGGCCAGGGTCTCGAACCGCACGCCCTTTATCTTGCCGGAGCGGAGTAGCGACAGGTTCTGTTCGCTCATGCCGATGATGTCCGCCAACTCCTTGCCGCGCATCTTTCGCCGCGCCAGCATCACGTCCAACGTCACGATGATCGGCATGATGGCGCCGGTTGCTTAGACGAACTGCCGATGCTCATCGGCGATCTCGGCCGCGTCACGCATCACCCAGGACAGAATCATCAACAGCATGCCAAGAGCCGCGAAGGCGATGTCGTTGCTGGATAGGGACAAGATCAATTGATGCTCACCTGGCGCGGCATCCCGCGTCAACCAGACCGACAACAACGCACCGGAGAGCCACTTGGCTGGTGCCGTGAACAGCACGGCGCAGGCGAACCGGTGCAACAGGCGCGCGTTCGCAGCGCCGAGCGTATCGCCACTGGCGAAGCGCGCGAACAACCGGCTCAGGGTGATAAAGCCCCAGGCGGCGATGCCGGCGGGGAGCAATGAAATGAGGTAACCGCCTGCGCGATCCAACTCCGAGAGCGAGTCGATCCGTAGTCCCGGAACCATGGCGGCGGCGAAGTGCTCGAAAGAGAGCCATACCGGGATCAGCAAGATCGGGCCCGCCGCCGCGAGAACGCCGCTGACGACCATCATGATGCGTGAGACGCGACGCACCCGCGCCACGCGCCGAGAGGCTTGGTCCGGTGATTGCATCGACATGCTAATGCTCCGATCGATGGGACTTGAAGTTCGCTTATCACTTTCATAAATTAATGTCTCATATTGATTTTTAAATACGAGGCGCACGTATGACAATTCGATGGCTCATAGCGGCAGGTGTGCTGTGGAGCGCTGCGGGATGTGGTCAGACATCCTTTGGCGACGTTGCCCTGCGAACGCTCGAAAACACCGGGCGGGCCGCGTGCACGGCAGCAGAAAATTGCAGCAACCAGTGTTCCGTCGGGTCGCGGGTGGATCGCACACGCTACAACTGCGATGAGGAATCCGTTCGTCGGCCGTCGACGACGTGGTGACGGCTCAGGGCAGGGTGATCGTCACCGGTTCCGGCAAGTCCACGAACTCCTCGTCGTCGGGACCGCCATCGACGAACATCACCGTGGCGAAGATCGCCGGCCGGTCGAGCACGGTCATCGGATGGTGCCAGACATCGGGCGCGTAGTTGATCCCGGTGCGGCCATCGACGTGGAACAATCGTGCCCGCCGCATGTCCGGGCCGCCACCGTCGCCATGCGGCGCGACCAGCACCAGATACCGGGCAACGTCGACCGGCAGGAACGCCTGGCTGGAATAGCGGTGGCGCTCCATCTGGATTGCCCGGAAGGGCAACTCCGTCGGTTCGGTCAGACTGGTGCGGAAGCACAGCGTCGCCTGTGCCGGCCGCCGGTTTTCCGGCGCGTGCGAGTAGTCGACCCGGCCTTGGCCGCTTGGCAGGGTCAGCACCTGACCGAACGGAGCGAAGCTGTCGACGGTAAGGGACTCGGCGCTTAGATGCACAATAGGAACTCCAGAATGGGAGGGGGTCACAAACGACCTTCCTCCATGAGCTGCTTGCGGCTTGCTTCCCAGATCGGTTCCGCCTCTTGGGTCGTCATACGGCCGAAACACGCCATGTAGCGTCGCGACAGCTCGATGAAGCCATCCTTGTGGGTGGCGGCCCAGACGTCCAAGTCCCAGTCCTCGTCGGATGCCTCGGTACCGTCGACGGCATAACAGAACATCGCGTCAACAGTGGATTCATCGTTGACGAGCACCGGACGGCAGGGCAGCAAGCCGTAATTGTAGTCCTCGAAAAACAGGATGCGGGCGTCATCGTGATCGCCGAAACTCTCGAATATCACGCCATCGACCGCCGCCGCCGGGTCGACCAGCAGCATGGGGTAGCTGTCTTCGGCCAACCGTCGACGCCGATACCCATTGAGCCGCGCCGGCGTCAGCCGCACCGCCTCAACCGGTCTGTCCAGCACAACGGACAGGATGTCCGAGTCCATCAACGTGCCGAAGAAGAAGTAGCGCGTCGCCAAGTGTTTAACGTCATGTGTGGTTGCCGTTAGGATGGATAGTGCCATGCGCCCGCGATCCACGAAACCACCTCGTTCGCCCGTCCGCTGGGGGAGACGGCTGCCGAATGTGCTGAGCATCGATAGCGGCGGACGGCGGTTCGAATACCACCGCGACGTCGTGCGGGGGCCGACGCTGTTCCTGGCGGCGCCGACCGCCGTCACCCAGGCGCTGGCGGCGCGGGTCGGCGGCGAGCGTCTGACTGTGCTGGCCTTGGAGGGAGAGGCGGGCAGCTCTGGCGGAGCGTTTGATGCTGGATCGCGATCAGCGTCGAGCTGAACGAGGACTATGAAGGCGGCGGTTTGGTGTTCCCCGAATACAGCGACGATCGCTGGCGCGCCCCGGCGGGCGGCGGGTTGGTGTTCTCGTGCTCGCTCATGCACGAGGCGGTGCCGGTGATCGAGGGGCGGCGCTACGTGCTGCTGGCATTTCTGGCGGAATAGTCGCGCCCATGGTGGTCATGGTCGCCAATACCCTTACATTCCCTGCTTTACGGCCCCTGCTTTACGGCGGCTTTCGACACCAGGAGATATCTAATAATGAGCCCACGACTTGTCCGAGACGTTTCCGGCGCTGCCGACCATCCGACCATCGCGCTTGGCCGGGTCGGGGTGCTGCTGGTCAATCTCGGCACGCCGGATTCGACCTCGGTATCGGACATCCGCCGGTATTTGGCCGAGTTCCTGTCGGATCAGCGGGTGATCGAGGTGAATCCACTGCTGTGGAAGGTCATCCTGCACGGCGTCATCCTGAACATCCGGCCACCCAAGACGGCCGAGGCTTATCGTAAGATCTGGCGGACCGAGACCGACGAGTCGCCGCTGCGGTATTATACCCGCGCGCAAGCCGAGGCGTTGCAGGAGCGGTTGGATCCCACGGCGGAGACGGTGCGGGTCGACTGGGCCATGCGCTATGGCCAGCCGGCGATCCGCGATCGCATGGCGGCGCTGCAGGCCGCCGGCTGCGACCGTATCTTGGTGTTGCCGCTGTACCCGCAATACGCCGCCTCCACCACCGGCACCGTGGTTGACGAGGTAGCCCGCTATCTGCTCGGCGTACGGTGGCAGCCGGCGGTACGGACAACGCCGGCATTCCATGACGATCCGGCTTATATCGACGCGGTCGCCGTCGGGATCGGGCGGCATCTGGCCACTTTGGACTGGGAGCCGGAGGTGATCTTGGCCTCGTTCCACGGCCTGCCCAGGCGATACCTGTTATCGGGCGATCCGTACCATTGCCATTGCGCCAAGTCCGCGCGGTTGATCCGCGAGCGGCTAGGCTGGGGCGAGGAGCGGTTCCAGCTCACCTTTCAATCGCGTTTCGGACGCGAGGAATGGCTGCGACCGTATACCGACGAAACCATCAAGGAGTTGGCCAAGGCGGGCACCAGGCGGATCGCCGTGGCGATGCCGGGGTTTGTCGCTGATTGCGTCGAGACCTTGGAGGAGATCGATATCGGCGTCCGTGAGACCTTCATGGACGCAGGAGGCACCCACTTCACGGCGATTCCATGTCTGAACTCGGCGCCGGAATCGGTCGACATGCTGGGTGCGATCGCGCGTCGGGAGCTGGCGGGTTGGTGGGCGGCCGACGCAGCCACACTCTAAATGGCGGCATTTTAGATAATTTAATAAATTCGTAAGGTTTCCATGGTGAACTGATGCTGAAGGGCCGGTTGTCGCACAGACTGACGTGGCGGAGCGCCACCCTCGAACCGGCCAAGAATCAGGGTTATATCCAAGATGGCGAAACCATATCGACACCGTTTGATCGCGGCATTCGTCAGCCTCATGGTCGGTGCGCTGCTAATTTTCGGCATCGTCCATATCTATGAGGATGAGGCGGGGCAGCGCATGCTTCGCCAGCAGGCCGCGGCGAAAGATCGTATCGCTCAGATCGCGGCGACGCTCTCGCAGGCGGTGAATGTCCGGCTCTACAACACGCGAAGCCTCGTGGCCTTTGTGGAAGCCCGGCCCGGTTTCAGCCAGCGGGACTTCGATACCTTCACGTCTTCCCTGCAGAACAATTTGCCTGGACTGATCAGCCTGCAACTCGCCCCCGGCGGCGTTGTCCGGTACGTCAGCAATTTGGAGCGGAACCGCGCCGCCGTCGGCCACGATCTGTTCGGCGACCCCAAGCGTCGCGAGTTGGTGGAACGCGCGGTGCGTAACCGGGAATATATTATCGCGGGGCCGATCGATCTGATCCAGGGCGGCACCGCGATCATCGCCCGGCGCCCGATCTTCTTGAAGGACGACGCCGGTGACGAGGACCGCTTCTGGGGTTTCGCCACGGTGCTGATCGACGTCGAGGTTCTATTGTCCGAGGCCGGAGTCCTGGATCCCGGACAAGGCTTGTCTCTTGCGATCCGTGGCAAGAACGGCCTCGGCGCCAAGGGCGACGTCTTCTTTGGCGGCGAACAGACCTTCGCCGACGCTATCGCTCTGACGCAGGTGGTGCTGCCGACGGGTACGTGGCAGATCGCGGCCGCGCCGCAGGGGCCGGCGGTCGACCGGAACTCGATCTTCGCGCGCTGGTATTGGGTTTTCGCGAGCGTGTTCGTGGCGATCGCGGTGGCGGCGACCTATTTCTTTCTGGAGCAGCCGGCGCGCTTGCGCTTGGCGGTCGATCGAGCAACCGCTGAGCTGCGTGATGCCAAGGACGAAGCGGAACGCGCCAACGCCGCCAAATCGGATTTTCTGGCAACCATGAGCCATGAGATCCGAACACCACTGAACGGTATCCTTGGCATGACCCAACTGCTCAGCGACAGCGATCTTGATCCAAAACAGCGCGACCGGGTGCGGGCTATCGTCGCGTCTGGGGATACGTTGCTGGCGATCACCAACAACGTTCTCGACGTGAGCAAGATCGAGGCGGGGACGACCGAGCTGGAGCATGCGCCGTTCGACATGGAAGATGTGGTCGCGAGCGTGATCACGCTGTTCCGCGACATAGCCGAGGAGAAGGGCCTGGACTTGCGACTCGCCATGGCTCTTGGCGATACCAAGGCATTCCGGGGGGATTCGGCGCGGGTTCGTCAGATCGTCTGGAATTTGGTGAGCAACGCGATCAAGTTCACGGACCACGGCCGCGTGGAGATACGCGTTACGATCCCCAACCGATCCATACCGATGCCTGAGCTGGCACCCATGTCGCTGGTGCGTATCGAGATCTGCGACACCGGTATTGGGATCGCCGAGGAATCGCTCAATCAAATATACGATCCCTTCGTACAGGCCGATGAAACAACGACCCGGCGGTTTGGCGGATCCGGTCTCGGCCTGACCATCGTCAAGCGTTTGGTCGAGATGATGACGGGGGCGATCGAGGCCACCAGCACGCCGGGCGCCGGAACCCGATTCGTCGTCAACCTACCTCTGCAGCCCTGCGATGAAGCGGAACAGAAAGCCTTTCGTTTATCGGCCCTCGAAGGTGTCAATACGAAGTCGCGGCCGCTTCGGGTTCTGCTCGCCGAAGATAATTTGATGAACGCGGAGATCGCACGGGCCTTCTTGGAGAAGCACGACCATGATGTGACCCACGTCGTCGATGGGCGGCAAGCATGCGAGGCGGCATTCTCGACAGCGTTCGATGCCATTATGATGGACGTGCACATGCCGGAAATGGACGGCGTCGAGGCGACGCGTATCCTGCGGCAGGACGGTCGCAACGCGCGGACGCCGATCATCTTCTTGACCGCCGTCGCCTTCGCTGAACATCACGCCCGGTTCCTGCGCGGGGGTGCCGACGAGGTGCTGACCAAGCCCTATATTGAAGGCGAACTGATTCGGGTGCTCCGCAAGCATGTTGGCGGCTCGACGGCCGATATGGCGTCGCCTCAGATCCAGGTCGATCAGACGACATCACCTCCGCGATCCATCTCGCCGGTCGATTTGGAACAGGTCGAGATGCTCAAGTCCTCGATTGGCGAGGCGAGGACGGCGGCCTTGTTCGAGGTTGCCGAGGCGAGCTGCCGAGATGTTCTGGAACGGTTGCGACACGGCCTCGAGGCCGCCGATTCGGCGGTAATTCACGGTGCCGCGCACGAGATCAAAGGGTCGGTGATCGCCGGGTTGTCGCCTCGGGTCGCGGCGCTATCGGCCGAGATGGTCGAAATATCCGACGACATTGATCGGGTCCGGGCGCTACGGCCGGATTTTGAAGACGCGATCCTGGACGTGCTGAACTGGTGGATCCAGCAACGGTCTCAGACGGCGGCCGTGGCGTGGTAGGCGATCCGAGAGAGCTTGGCGTGCCGCGACTGTTACGTGAGCATACCTGGTTGCCTTAACCATCTAACCATCGCCGTCCGTCGGCGCGTCGGCCCAGCCGTAGACCTCGCGTGCTTGATGTGGGCTGACAAACCCGTCGCGGACGTCCCGGGCCAGGGCGTCTCGGTCGCGGTGCCGTGGATCACCCAGGCCACCACCGCCCGGCATCTCGACGATGATCCGGTCACCGGCTGGAATCGCCTGGCGGCCTTTGCCGCGGAATTCCGCGCCGGAGGCTAGCCGCAGGCGGCCGGCGGTGCCGTTGCGGCCACCGTTGCGGCCACGCGGCGGGTGGATCACCCGGTCGAACATGGAGTTGATGGCGAACGGTGATCCGTCGGCGTGCGATATCTCCATGACTTGACCCGTGCCGCCACGATGCAGGCCGGGGCCGCCGCTGTCGGCCCGGTATTCCTTTTTCCAGATGATCAGCGGGGCGATGGTCTCGTTGACCTCGACCGGGGTGTTGCGCACTCCCGACGGGAAGGCGGTGGCATTCAACCCGTCCTTGCCGGGGCGGGCCCCGGTGCCGCCGGCGTGGAAGGTGTTCATGGCGAACGGCCGGCTGGTGCCATAGGGCTCATCGGTGATGCCATGACCGCCCAGCAGAACCGGGTTCCACAGACAACTGGTCCCCTCGGCCGGTACCCGATCGGGAATGATCTGGTTGAGACAACCCAACACCACGTCCGGCAGCATCTGGCCGATCACATGCCGGGCGGCGACGGCGGCCGGGTGCGGGGCGTTCAGGATCGTGCCCTCGGGGGCGGTCACGCGGATCGCGCCGAGCGAGCCGGCGTTGTTCGGGATGGCGCCACCGATCACGCACCGCACGCCGAAACTGGCATAGGCTTGGGTGTAGGTCAGGGGCACGTTGATGCCGTAGTTCGAGGTTCCGGACGTGCCGGTGAAATCGACGTCGATACCGTCGTCCGTGATGGTCAGCGTGCCGACCAGGTCGACCTCTTTCTCGTAGCCGTCGATCCGCATGGATTGGCTGTAGGTGCCGCGCGGCAGCTCGGCGATCGCCTCCAGCATGCCGGCGCGGCTGCGCTCGATGATGTGTCGGCCGAGGTCGTCGAGATCGGTGAGATCGAACTCCCGCATCATCTCGACCAACCGGCGGCCGCCGACCTCGTTGCAGGCCATCAGGGAGTAGATATCGCCTTCGACTTCCACCGGGTTGCGCACGTTGGCGGCGAGCACACCCAACAGCCGCGTGTCGACCACGCCCTTGTCGGCCAGCCGCATGATCGGGATGTTGATCCCTTCCTCATAGACTTGCCGGCCATCCGGGCCGAAACCGCGGCCGCCCACATCGACGACGTGTGTGGTGCAGGCGAACAGCCCAACCGGAACGCCGTCCAGAAAGGTCGGGGTGACGACGGTGAAGTCGTTCAAATGTCCGGTGCCCTTCCAGGGGTCATTGGTGATGAAGACATCGCCCATGACCATCGAGCCGATCGGGAAGGTCTCCAGGAAGAAGCCGACCGAGGCCGCCATGGCGTTCACATGGCCCGGCGTGCCGGTGATCGCTTGGGCCAGCATGCGCCCCCTAGTGTCGAACACCCCGGCGGAGATGTCTCCGGCCTCCCGCGCCGAGGTGGAAAAAGCGGTGCGCACCAGGGTCTGGGCCTGTTCCTCGACGACCGAGAGCAGGCGGTTCCACTGGATCTGAAGGTGAATCTGGTCGAGCGCCGTGCGGTTGGCGGTCATCGTGTGCCTCCTCTGGCGGTCATCACCAAGTATCCGAGCGCGTTGACGGTGGCGTCGAAAGTCGAGGTGACGACGGTCGTGGTCTGATCCTCGATGATCAACGCCGGGCCAGCCACGGTCATGCCGGGCGTCAGGTCGGCGCGGGCGTGGACGGCATAATCCAGGTCCGTCTGGCGTTCGGGGTCGAACACGGAACGGCGGCCGAGCGGTGTCGCGGCACCGGCGGGGGCGCTTGGTGGCGGTGTCGATGGCGGCTCGACGATCGGCGCCGACACCGCCACGGTCCAGGAGAGGATTTCCGGCTCTTGGCCTGGAATGATGCGTCCGTAGAGTTGGGTGTATTCGGCCTCGAAAGCGTCGCGAATCCTCTGACCGTCCCCGTCGACGAGTATGCCGGGCGGCAGCGCGACCATGATCTCGTGCCCTTGGCCGACATAGCGCATGTAGGCGACCCGGCTCTCGGTCAGCCCAGCCTCGCCGGCTCCGGAGACCACGATGGCGCGGGCTTCCTCGGCCATTTCCGCCAGCAGGGCGTTGACGGCCTTGGCGTCGAACTTCGAGAGCAGCAGGTGGCGACTGCGCACCACGTCGTAGGCGATCGGCGCGCGCAGGAAGCCGATGGCCGAGCCAACGCCGGCGCCGGTCGGCACCACGACGGTATCGATGCCCAGCTTCTCGGCCAGCCGGCAGGCGTGCAGCGGCGCGGCACCGCCAAAGGCGATCATCGAACGGGCGGTGATGTCCTTGCCCCATTCGATGGCGTGCACCCGGGCGGCGTTGGCCATGTTTTCGTCGACGATCTCGGCCAGCGCGAACGCGCCGAGCCGGCCGTCAAGCGCCATTGGCAGGCTGATGTCGCGGGTTACCACCTTCTCGGCCGCATCGATGTCGAGCGTCACCGCGCCGCCGGCGAACCGTGCCGGGTCGATCTTACCCAACACCACGTCGCCGTCGGTCACCGTCGCGCGCGCGCCACCCCGGCCGTAACAGGCGGGGCCAGGGTCGGAGCCGGCGCTTTCGGGGCCGACCAGCAAGCGGCTCATGGCGTCGACATGGGCGATCGAGCCGCCGCCGGCGCCGATCTCCACCATTTCGATCGCCGGGATTCGTACCGGCAGGCCGCTGCCCTTGAGGTTGCGGTAAACCCGCGCGACCTCGAAGGTCCGCGTGGTCTGGGGCGTGAAACCGTCGATCAGACAAATCTTGGCTGTCGTGCCGCCCATATCGTAGGACAACACGTCGGTCAGGGCGCATTCCTTGGCGATTTCGGCCGCCAGAATGGCGCCGCCGGCCGGTCCGGACTCGACCAGACGTACCGGGAACCGCACCGCCGTCTCCAGCGTCGTCAGCCCGCCACCGGAAGTCATCAGCAGGAATGGGCAGGCATAACCCTTGGCCCGAAGCTGCTCGTCGAGCTCGGTGAGATAGCGAGCCATCGCCGGTTGAACGTAGGCGTTGGCGCAGGCGGTCGACTGCCGCTCATACTCGCGTATTTCCGGACACACCTCCGAGGACAAGGTGATCGCCAGATCGGGAACGGCGGCGCGAAGGATACTCGCGACCCGCTGTTCGTGAGCGCCGTTGGCGTAACCATGCAACAGGCCGATCGCCAACCCTTTGATCCCGTGTTTCTCGATCTTGGGGATCAAGGCGTGCACGCTGTCCTCGTCCAGCGGGATCAGAACCTCGCCTTGGTAATTCATACGTTCGGTCACCGGCCAACGGAGATGCCGAGGCACCAGAGGGTCCGGCCGATCGATGTTGATGTCGTACTGCTCGAAGCGGTTCTCCTGCGCCATCTCCACGCTGTCGCGGTGACCCGCGGTGGTGATCAGCGCGGTTTTGGCGCCCTTGCGCTCGATCAGCGCGTTGGTCGCCAGCGTGGTGCCGTGAATGATCAGCCCGACCGACGCCGGCGCCACTCCAGCTTCCGTTACCGCCTTGTTGATCGCGTCCAGCACGCCCTCCTCGGGCGCATTCTGCGTGGTTAAAACCTTGGAGGTGATCCGTCGTCCGTCACGTAGCGGATCGCCGATCTCCAACGCCACGTCGGTGAAGGTTCCGCCGACATCAACGGCAAGACGTGGGGCAGTGCGGGGATCGGTCATGGGGTGGATCTTCTTGGGGTGGTGACGACAAGGCCGCGATGTTCACGACCTCTGTGCCAAGCGTCAATGTTTGTATGCAAGCAATACCACACCGGGGGACGGTGTCTTGCCGGACATGGCGCGACTCACCTATGGTTCAAGGGCATGAAGGAGGCGCCGGTGCCGATGGCGCGGAACAGAACACTGAAGCAAAGCGGCGTAAAGAAAAGCGGCGCGCTGGGGCGGCTGGTGACCATCGTGGTGACGGTCGGTCTGACGTTGGGTGTTTTGGAGGCCCTGGTCCGGACGATGGATGGCGTCGCCTTCGCGCCGCGCAGTTTCGTGGCGGATAAGCTGTCATTATTCGCCAGCGCCTATCCCAGCGTTTACGATCCGTTGCTGGGTTATGTCCCGAAGCCGAAATTTTCCGGGACGGCGAACGCCTGGAACACCGAGGTGACGATCGATCGCTTGTCGCTGCGTCAGAACGCCGCCGACACGCCGACGCCTGATCCGGTGGCGGTGTTGGCGGTCGGTGATTCCTACACCTTCGGCGACGAGGTTTCGGATTCCGAGACATGGCCGGCCCAGCTCGATGGGCTGCTCGGCCAACCCGTGGCCAACGCGGGCGTTTTTGGCTATGGCCTTGATCAGGCGGTACTGCGAGCCGAGCGGTTGGTGCCAGAACTCGAACCGTGGGCGCTGGTGGTGTCGTTCATCTACGGCGACGTGCGCCGCACCCAGCTGATCCAGCGCACCGGGGTGGAGAAGCCGTATTTCGACGTGGTCGATGGAGCGCTGGTTTTGCGCAACGTGCCGCCGTCGCGCAACCGGCCGCGCATCGAACAGATGGGGGTGGTGCGGGCGGCGCTTGGCTACAGCTATCTGGTGGACTGGACCGCGCGGCGGTTGGGCGCCACGGAATGGTGGTACGCTGGAGGTTTCCCCCAGGTCAAAGTGCACGACGACGGGCCCACGGTGGCGTGTTTGCTGATGCGGCGACTGAAGGCGTTGGAGGAAAAAACCGGCAGTAAGGTCCTGGTGGTGGCACAGTATCTATCCCGCAACATAACTGATTTGGTGAGCCCCAAATCGGTGGAAGAGCTGACGGGGTCCGAGCGGTTGCTCGCTTGCGCGCAGCAGGCTGGGCTTGCCACGCTCGACACCTTGTCAAGCTTGCGGGCGCTCTACGACGCCGATCCGGCTGGGTTTTATTCTAAGTACTTCCTCGTCGCGCATATGTCGAAAGCCGGCAATCGCGTTGTTGCTGAAGGCGTGGCTGACGCTCTGGTCGAGTTGCTGGGCGGCGAATGAAGCCGGGTTCGACGGGAGGCGATGCGCCGACGAACGCGTCGGGGGACAGGACCGCTACCGCGCGCGGAGTGATGATCCTGGTGGCGTCGCTCACGTTGATGGCGATTATGGTGGTGGTGTTGGTCCGGCTTTTGCCGAATCGCTTGGCTGCCGCCACCGATCTGATCGGCAACCCCACCTACATCGACTTCGACATCTACCGGTATCACGCGGCGTATCTGATCCTGCTGACGGCGGGCACGGTGATGGCGGCGGCGCTGGTGTGGAGCGGCCGCCGGCTTTGGCGGACGTCATCGGCGCGGCCGGTTCTGGTGCTGCCGGCGATGACACGAGCAGCGATGGCAAGCCCGATGGCCGACACGTCGGCTCTGATGGCGCTCGTGGTGGCGGCGGCCGCGATCGGCCTGCGGCTGGATCTGGCCTCGACCCTTGGCGCCACGGTGCTGGCGATCGGTGCGGCCATCGCGCTGGCGCGCCGGACCGCCGAGGTGGCGACACGGCTAGTGGCTTGGTTGGCTCCCTTGGGCTGGGGTGTTCTCGCCCTGGCCTCGTCGATCACGGTGGTTTCGGTTGTGGAGACCGGGGAGACGGTCGCGTGGCCGTGGTTTCCGGTATGGCTTGCTGCAGGGTTGGCGCTGGGCCTGTGGGGCGTGACGTGGCGGCTGGGCGCGGCCCGGGCGGCGCGGCCGGTGGCGATGCTGGGCCTTGGCTTGCCCGCGTTGTGGCTGTCGGTGGTGGAGTTGCCCGGTGCGCTCGGTCCGATGGATCTGTTCCATGAGGGCGAAGTGCTGGTGCCGGCCGAGGCGGTGCGCCAAGGGGCGGTTCCCTGGGCCGATCTGCATATGATCCATGGCCCTTGGTACGATGTCGGCCGGGCGGTTGTCGGCTTCGCGGTGTTCGAGCCGACGCGCTGGGGCGCGGCCGCCGGCGTGTACGCGATCCTCAACCCGCTTTACCTCGCGCTGACCGCCGCGTTGCTGGCGTGGCTGACCGGCTGGCGCTGGCTGGCGACGGCCTTGGCCGTGCTTCTGCTGATCGTCCTGGATCCGTTCGTGCACATTCGGCTGATCGCTTGGCCACCCTTGCTGGCGGCGTTCGCGTTGCTGTTGGTGAAGCCCAGTTGGCCGCGCGCCCTGACCGTCGTGGTCATTGGTGGGGGGTTTGCCATCGCCGTGCCGGAAGCGGCATTCGCCGCGATCGCGGTTGGGCTCGCGATCTTGGCCCACGATCTCGTGACCCCGGCGGAAACCACGGTGGCCCGGTTCCGACGTACGCTGCTGTGCGCCGCCTGCTCCGGTCCCGTGATGGGTGTCTTGGTGGCGTTGCTGGTGGTTGGTGGGGCCTGGGACGGCTTTCTGCACCACGTCGCGGTGTTCTCCCGCGATCATGCGTTGGCGGGAGGCCTGCCGGTCGGCGGCGATCTCCGCGTGTTGACGATGAGTGCTGTCGTGTTGGCCTCGGCGGCGGCGGTGCTGGTCGGGATTGGATGGACGGTTGTTCTCCGCCGCCAGCCCGATACCCGGGAGTGGGTTCTGATCGCCGCGACCCTGTTTGTGGCGCTGTATTTCCAGAAGGTGATCAACCGTGCCGACGCGCATGTCTTTCATGTTGTCGGAGCGGCCGGGGTTGTCATAGGCATGGTGTCGGTACGACTGCTGTCCTTGGTCGAGGCGTCGGCGCCGATGCCGCGCCGGATACCGTCATGGGCGACGGTGCTTGCCGTGCTCGTGATGGCGATCGTCGGGCCGGTGCTGTTGGCGACAACCAAGGACGACATGGCGGCGCGCTGGCGCTATGGCGGACCAACGCTCAATCCCGAGACCGTGGTGAAGCGCCTGCGGCCGAGCGTCGACGAAGCCCCGACCGAGCCCCGCCTGGGATATGCCCGGGCGAATGTCTTGCCTCCGGGGTTGGTGGCCGGCTGGCGCGCCGAGCTCGACACGTGGGCACCGGGGGGCGGACCGATCCTGGATATAACCAACCGGCCGGCGCTGTTCCACTACCTGATCGACCGGCCGCCGATCGGTCGCTTCTTTCACGTCAGTTTGACGCTTCGTCGCGAAAGCCAGCAGGAGATGATCGCCGACCTACGCCGGGTCAAACCGGCCGTGGCGATCCTGCCGACGGCGCGCGGTTGGGACGGCATTCCCGACACGCTCCGCCACCACCGCCTGACCCGCGCGATCTTGGCCGACTATGTCCCCGTGGCCGCGCGACCGGACGGCGTTATCTACATTCCGCGACCGGCGGCGGAGCGCGCGGTGCGTCGGTTATACATGGCGGGCGTGGCCTGCGACTGGGGATACGCGGCCGGGTTTCTCGACGACCCGGTTGGCGTGACGACGCCGTGGCCTGGTCGACTGGAGCCGCCATTGACAGTGGTGCGGTTCGAGGGTTGGGCGGCATCACCCGCGACCGGCCGAGCCGCCGAGCGGGTGTATGCCCTTTTGGACGACCGCATCCTGGCCGAGGTCACACCCGATCATCCGCGACCGGACGTCGCGGCGGCGTTGAACTCACCCGACGCCGCGGTTAGCGGTTTCGCTCTCGCCTATGTGGTCGCATCGACGGATGCCGATCGGGTGCGTCTGGTCGCGCGGGGAGACGATGGAACGGCGCGGTCATTGGCCGCCAGCCCGGAGTTGGTGCCGCCCGACGATAATCCCGATCCGCGTGATCAAGGCGGCTGGATCGACCGCCGATCCATCACACACTATAGCGAACTGCGGCGGCTGGAGGAGTCGCCAATCGGGGTTGATCTGCGGGCGCTACGTCTGGTGATCGATGGCGGTGGTTCTGGTCAAGTCTACCGTATCGCCGACCGGCCACCCTGGGATCCGGAGGTCGAGGAACGCTCGATCCGCTTCGGGTCTCCGCGCGGTGGGCGGGTGTCGGTTCCGCTGGCGGCCTGCCCGCAATGGTGGGGGTTCGACGCGGGGCCGCTGTGGTTTTGGACCGAGGACGGGGCACCGGCGCCGGAGGCTCTTGTGTCCTGGGCGATCGACGAGACGCCGTGACCTAATCACGTACCGGCAGCGGCACGTTTCCGGCTTCCACATCGGCTTTCACCGCCCGCATCGCGTCGGCCATGGCGTCGGCGGTGCCGAACCGGTTCGACCAGCCAAGCGCCCGGATGCGGGTGCTGTCGAGCATCACGATCGGCACGTCGCCCTTCCAGCCGCGATCGCCGCCGG
>JABMNR010000044.1 GCA_013203465.1 Alphaproteobacteria bacterium | reverse complement strand
GGTGTCGACCACGGGGCAGCGACCCTCGCCGACCACATCGTGATACCAGTTCCAGGCCTCGGGATTGATCGGCTCGCCGACCGAGCCGAGCAGGCGCAGCGATGACCGGTCGGTCTTGTTCACCAGGGCGTCGCCCTCGCGCATCAGCGCGCGGATGGCCGTGGGCGCGGTGTAGAAGGTGTTGACCTTGTGCTTGTCGACCACCTGCCAAAACCGGCTGGCGTCGGGGTAGTTCGGCACGCCCTCGAACATCAGGGTGATGGCGCCGTTGGCCAACGGGCCGTAGACGATGTAGCTGTGCCCGGTGACCCAGCCGACATCCGCCGTGCACCAATAGACATCGCCGGGTTTGTAGTCGAACACGTACTCGTGGGTCATCGAGACGTAGACCATATAGCCGCCGGTGGTGTGCAACACCCCCTTCGGCTTACCGGTGGAACCCGAGGTGTAGAGGATGAACATCGGGTCCTCGGCATCCATTTCCTCCGGCGGGCAATCCTCGGACGCCGACGCCATGATGTCGTGGTACCAGTGATCCCGGCCCTCGGTCATCGACACCGCACCGCCGGTGCGCTTGACCACCACGCAGGTGGTGCAGGTCGGACAATCCTCCAGCGCCTTGTCGGTGTTAACCTTGAGCGGCACCTTACGGCCGCCGCGCAGACCTTCGTCGGCGGTAATGACGACCGTGCTCTCGCAGTCGTGGATGCGGTTGGCCAGGCTGTCCGGCGAGAAGCCGCCGAACACGATTGAATGGATCGCGCCGATCCGCACGGTGGCCAGCATGGCGACCGCCGCCTCGGGAATCATCGGCATGTAGATCGTGACCCGATCACCCTTCGTCACGCCGAGACTCTTGAGCGCGTTGGCGAACTTGCAGACCTCGGCGTGCAACTCCCGGTAGGTGATGGTCTTACTCTCGGCCGGGTCGTCGCCTTCCCAGATGATCGCGGTCTGGTCGCCCTTGGTGGCGAGGTGCCGGTCCAGGCAGTTGGCCGAGGCGTTCAGGGTGCCGTCATGGAACCATCGGATATGCAGATCCTCGGCGGCGAAGGAGACGTCCTTGACCTTGGTGTAGGGCTTGATCCAGTCGAGTCGCTTGCCGTGCTCGGCCCAGAATCCGGCGGGATCGTCGATCGACCGCGTGTACATCGCCTGATAGGTCGCGGCATCGGCGTGGGCGTTCGCGGCGATCTCGGCCGGAACATTGAAAACGTGGTGATCGGTCATCGTGGGCGCTCCCTAACTGGTATTTTTTTGGCCCCGGCGGCACGGGACGCAGCTTGCGCGCAGTATCCACAGCGCCCGGCCAATTCACAAGCGCGAGCCCGCCGGATCGTGGATCGTCCCCAATAGCCCGGACCCGGCATGGACACATTGATCGGAATCAAGTTCGTCAGGCGCGCCAAAACCCTAAGCGGCGTTTACCTATCCGGAAGCGGCCGCCCCCGGGCGGCCGCTTCCAGCGTTTCCGGGTCCTCGATAGCCAAAACCCGGCGCGCGACACCAAAGCTGAAACCGGCGCGGGCCAAGGCCGCCAGATCGCGATCCCGCATGTCGCGGCGCATGTCCTCCGGGCGGATGGCACCCAGCCGGCGGCGCTGGGCCAGCCGGCAGGCGGCGGCAAACTCGGCATCATCGGCCTCGTCACCGTCCTGTTCGGCGAGCGCGGCCGCGATCAACTCGGGCTCGACGCCTTTTTCCCGCAGCGTGAAGGCAATCTTGCGCGCCGATTCACCACGCCGCCGCAGCGATGCGACCCGCCCCTCGGCGAAGCTGCGGTCGTCGACCAAACCGGCCTGGGCGAAGCGGGCGACCACCTCCTCTACCCAGGCCGATGCCTCGTCACGGTCACAGCGCTCCTCGCGCGCCGCCTTCTCGACCCGGCGGGCCAACACCCGGCGCAGGCCCTCGACGGTGCTGGCGTAACGTCCGAGATAGTGCAGCGCCGACCGTTCCAGCGTCAGCTTCTTGAGTGGGCCGCGTTTGCGCGGCTTCTTGTACTTCCCAGGGTCTGCCCGGTTGTCCCGGGGGCCCGATCCGTCCATCGCATGCATGGCTCCGATGGTTGCAGCAATTGGCGCGCGGGCATAGGGTCCGCCGCCGTTTTCAGACTGACCGAGACCTGTCATGGCCCACGCCGATCCGTCCAACAGCCACGCGACACCGCCATCCCCGCGCACCCTGCGGGGAGTGAACTGGATCGGTGTGTGGACACTCTACAAGAAGGAGGTCTGGCGGTTCCTCAAGGTCATCAACCAGACGGTGGCGGCGCCGATCATCACCACGCTGCTGTTTCTGACGGTGTTTACCCTGGCGCTTGGCCGTCAGGTCGACCTTGGTGTCGACATCACGTTTCCCGAGTTCCTGGCCCCTGGCCTGGTGATGATGGCAATCTTGCAGAATTCCTTCGCCAACACCGCGTCGTCGATTGTCGGCGCCAAGATGCAAGGCAACATCGTCGATCTTCTGATGCCGCCGCTGGGACCGGGCGAGTTGACGGCGGCGTTGGCGCTGGGTGCTGTCACCCGGGGGTTGGTGGTCGGGCTCGGCACTGCGACCGCCATGGCGCTGATCATCGGGTTCGCCGCGCCATCGTTGTGGCTGGCGTTGTATTTCGCGGTCATGGGCTCGTTGCTGTTCGGCTTGGCCGGCGTTCTGACCGGCATGTGGGCGGAAAAATTCGACCACCTGTCGGCGGTGACCAATTTCATCATCACACCGCTGACCTTTCTCTCCGGCACGTTCTATTCGATCGACCGGCTGCCGGGCGTCTGGAACGACCTCGCCCATCTGAACCCGGTGTTCTGGTTGATCGATGGATTTCGCGCCGGCATGATCGGTTGGTCCGACAGTACGCCTTGGATCGGAGCGATCGCGATCGCGGTGTTGAACCTTGGTGTCGCCATTCTGTGCTGGCGGCTGTTCGCCATCGGCTACAAACTGAAGGCGTGATCCTTCGGAGCGGGCGGTGGGTCTGTCATTGCCGCGTCCTGCGCGAATCGTTGACACAATCCGCCGCTGCCTGGAGTATCGCCGGTTTCCCGGGGGCCATGGGGTGCTCCCGACAGACAGGAGGATAGTAACGTGGTGACCAGCGTGATGCCGACCTACGGTCGGATCGACATCGCCTTCGAGCGGGGCGAGGGCCCTTATCTGTACACCACGGATGGCCGACGATTCCTCGATTTCGCGACGGGTATCGCCACCAACTCGCTCGGCCACGCCCATCCGCGTCTGACCAAGGCGATCGCCGAGCAGGCGGGTCGGCTGATGCACGTCTCCAACCTGTATCGCATCCCGGAACAGGAGCGGCTGGCGGACCGGCTGGTCGCGACCTCGTTCGCCGACACGGTGTTCTTCTGCAACTCAGGCGCGGAGTCGCTTGAGGGCTCGATCAAGGTGGCGCGGCGCTATCAATTCCATATCGGTCAGCCGCAGCGCACCAAGATCATTTGCTGTACGCATTCGTTCCACGGCCGCACCATGGCGACGCTGTCGGCCACCGACAAGGAAGCCTATCGCGAAGGGTTCGGCCCGCGCGTGCAAGGGTTTTCCCACGTCGCGTTCGGCAATCTGAACGAGATGCGGGCGGCGGTAGACGACGAGACCGCCGCGATCCTGGTTGAGCCGGTGCAGGGTGAAGGCGGGGTGAATGTGGCGCCGCTCGCCTATCTTCAGGCGCTGCGGGAGATCGCCGACGAGTTCGGCCTGTTGCTGATCTTCGACGAGGTTCAGTGCGGCATGGGCCGGACCGGCAAGCTGTGGGCGCATGAGTGGGCCGGCATCGCGCCGGATATCCTGGCCTCGGCCAAGGGTTTGGGCGGCGGCTTCCCGGTGGGCGCGGTGCTGGCCAGCGAGAAGGCGGCATCGGGCATGAAACCGGGCCTGCATGGTTCGACCTATGGCGGCAACCCGCTGGCGATGACGGCGGCGAACACGGTGCTGGACGTGGTGCTGGAGCCGGGTTTCCTGGAACATGTCGATCGCACCGCCCGGTACTTCTGGGACAAGCTGGCTCCGCTGCCCAAACGCTTTCCCGGCGTGATCGCGGATGCCCGCGGCGCCGGCCTGTTGCTGGGAGTGAAATGCGTGGTGCCGAACGGCGATCTGCAGACCCGGTTGCGCGAGGATCACAACCTGTTGACGGTCGGGGCGGCGGACAACGCACTGCGGATTTTGCCGCCGTTGATCATTGAGACATCGCATGTCGACGAGGCGATGGCCGGGATCGAGGCTGCCTGCGTCGGGCTGGCTCGTCATGCCGCTTGACCGTGTGATGGAGCCTCGACCCGCCTCGGGCGTGCCGCGTCATTTCCTCGACCTCGACCAGTTCGACGCGGCGGAACTGCGCGGCATGATCGAGCAGGCCAAGGCCTACAAGCGGGGTGAGGGGCTGGATGTCCGGCCGTTGGACGGCAAGATTCTGGCGATGATTTTCGAGAAGCCGTCGACCCGCACGCGGGTGTCGTTCGAGAGTGGCATGAAGCGACTGGGCGGCGAGGTGGTGATCCTGAACGGCGCCGATATGCAGATCGATCGCGGCGAGACCGTGGCCGATACCGCGCGGGTGCTGTCCCGGTATGTCGACTGCATCATGATCCGCACCTTCGAGCATTCGACACTGCAGGAGCTGGCGGAATACGCCACGGTGCCGGTGATCAACGGGCTGACCGACCGCACCCACCCATGCCAGCTGATGGCCGACGTCATGGCGTTCGAGGAGCATCGCGGCCCGGTCAAGGACCGGGTGATCGCCTGGTCGGGTGACGGCAACAACATGGCGGCGTCGTGGATCCAGGCGGCGGTCAAGTTCGGCTTCCAGCTGCGCATCGCCTGCCCGGAGGAGTTACGGCCGCCGGCCGACGTGCTGGCGTGGGCCCAGGCCCAGGGCGGGCGCATCGAGGTGTCGTCGAACCCGCAAGCGATGGTGCGCGGCGCCGACGCGGTGGTCACCGATACCTGGGTGTCGATGGGCGACGAGGACACCAACCGCCACAACCTGCTGGCACCGTTCCAGGTCGACCGCCACCTGATGGCGGCGGCCAAGCCGGACGCGGTGTTCATGCACTGTCTGCCGGCGCATCGCGGCGAGGAGGTCACCGCCGAGGTGATCGATGGGCCGCAATCGATCGTCTGGGACGAGGCGGAGAACCGCATGCACAGTCAGATGGCGATCCTGTCCTGGTGCTTGTCGGAGACGCCATGAGCGCGCGGGAAGCCCTTTTCGAGCATACCGGACACGACGACATCATCCTGCCCTTCCAGATCGAGCCTTTTGGCCTGCGCGGCCGGTTGATCCGCTTGAGCGGCGTGGTCGACCGGGTTCTGGGCCGGCACGACTACCCCGAACCGGTGGCCGCCATGCTGGGGGAAACCATGGCGTTGGCCGCGTGCCTGGCGGGAGCGCTGAAGTACGACGGCGTGTTCACCCTGCAGACCAGCGGCGACGGGCCGATCGGCACGATGATGGCGGACATCACTTCCGATGGCTCGATGCGCGCCTACGCCCGCTATGACGCCGACCGGGTGGCCGAGGTGCCGGCCGACGCGGTGGCCGAGCGCTCGGTACCGCGATTGTTGGGTGGCGGCTACATCGCCTTCACCGTGGACCAGGGCACCCACACCGAGCGCTATCAGGGCATTGTCGAGCTGGCCGGGCACACGTTGTCGGAGTGCACCCACGCCTATTTCCGCCAGTCCGAACAGCTCAACGCCGGGATTATGCTGGTGGCCGACCGGGTCGGCATGGGGTCGGGCGCGCATTGGCGCGCCGCCGGCATGATGATCCAGCGCCTGCCGTATCAGCGCGGCCTGCCCGGCCAGCCGACCGAGGACGAGTACGACGACCGTTGGCGCACCGCGTTGGTGTTGATGAGCAGCGGGACGGCGCGCGAGATGCTGTCCGACGACCTGCCGCCGGACCGGCTGCTGTACCGGCTGTTTCACTCCGAGGGGGTGCGGGCCTACGAGGCGCAACCGGTGGTGGATTCCTGCCGCTGTTCCAACACCCGGGTCGAGCGCGTCCTGGTGTCGCTGACGGCCGAGGAGCTGGAGGACATGAAGATCGACGACGCGGTGATCGTGACCTGCGAGTTCTGCAAGCGCGCCTGGCGCTATGACGACGCCACCCTGGCCGCCTTGCGCGACGCCCCCGCCGTCCCCAGTTTTTGAGCCTCGCCACCCACCTCCGCACGAGGCTCCCATGATCGTCGATCGTCGCACCCTGATCCTCGCCGGAGCCGCTGGCCTGCTCGCCGGTTGCGCCACGCCCGATCCGGGGCTGAACTTTCCGCTGCTGTCCTTCGCCGACCGCCGGCCGATCGGCCTGCGGGTTGGCCAGTTCCAGATCGTCGACGAGGTGCGGCCGCCCTTGGCTGCGCCGAACGTCGAGCATCTGGCGCCGGTCGCCCCGGCGGCGGCGGCCGAGCGCTGGGCGCGGGACGTGCTGCTGGCGCGCGGCGGCGAGGGCCGCGCCATCCTGGCGATCCGCGAGGGCAGCATCGTCGAGACGGCGCTGAAGAAAACCGGCGGGCTGAAAGGCTTGGTCACCATCGATCAGGCCGAGCGCTACGATGCCCGGATCGCCGCCCGGCTCGACATTCTCGACGGCGCCAACCGCCGGGTGGGCGAGGCACGGGCCGAGGCGACCCGGTTCGTGACCATCGCCGAGGACGCCTCGCCGAACGACCGGCAGAAACTCTGGTACGCCCTGGTGCGCGACACCGCCGCCGATTTCGCCAACGCCATGGAGGCCAGCATCCTGCGCGAGCTGTCGCCCTATGTGGGCTGAGCGGCGTCGTTTGAGCTGAATCAAGGCGTACCCGGCCAGCCGCCGTTACCGTGCGTCCAACCGCTGAGTAACGGAGGACGTCATGGTTGAACGCAACCTAACCCAGGCCGATTGGTGGCCGCACATCGCCGACCCGCTGCGCCACCTCGGCGCTCGGGTCGCCGAGTTCTTCAGCCCGGCCTCGGAGGCCGCCGCCACCGACGATGCCTATGTGGTCGAGGTCGAGCTGCCCGGGGTGAAGGACGACGACATCACCATCGAGCTGCACGACAATGTGCTGACCCTGAAGGGCGAGAAGCGCTCGTCCCGCGAGGAAAAGGGCAAGACCTATTTCTTCTCCGAGCGCACCTACGGCGCCTTTCAGCGCGCCTTCCGCCTGCCGGCCGATGTCGACGCCGGCCGGATCGAGGCCCATGCCGAGGACGGGGTGCTGCGGGTCCGGCTGCCGAAACGCCAGGGCGAACAGGCCACCAAACGCACCATCCCGATCAAGAAGGGCGCGCCCAAGGGCGTGACGGGAGACCCGATGCCGAATTTCGAGTGAGGGGGAGCGGGGTAGGGCATTCACTGCAAATTCAGGTGTGCCTCGATCTTGGGTATCCAGGATGTCCGCTCCGCATCGAGCCGGTTGGTCGTTTCCAGTTCCTTTAAGATCGCCAAGGCGCGTTCCAGATGGTGGCGCCCATCCACACCCAGAAGCCGCCCAAGCCGCCAACGCGGTATCACGGAATAGACACGCATCTGGGTGTTGTCTGGATAGCGGGCCAAAAGCGCTTCATAAATCGCAAGCGCGCGTTCGAATGCGGCAATTGCCTTGGGAGTGTTGCCGTTTCGGTCTTCCATATCACCAACGCGTTCGTTGCTGACGGCAAGGTCGCGCTGCCATCCGGCGTTTCCGGGATCGACCGCCGCCAGCCGTTCGAAAATCGTATGGGAGGCACGGAAACTGTCGAGGGCGGCGCCGAGGTCGCCCTGGGTCACCTGCACGTCGCCGATCTTGTTATGCGACACCGAGAGGTCGCGCTGCCATCCGGCGTTTCCGGGATCGGCCGCCGCCAGGCGCTCTCGGATGGTCAGGGAGGCGCGGAAACTGTCCAGTGCCGTGGCGAGCTCGCCCTGGGCC
>JABMNR010000043.1 GCA_013203465.1 Alphaproteobacteria bacterium | reverse complement strand
TCCATCAAAACCTGGGACCAAACATCTAGCCACGTCGCGCCATCGCCCACCGCGCCATCCCGTAGACGCTGACCACGAGCCACGCCGCCTCCAGCAGGAAGGCCGCGAGATTGAATTTCTCGCTCAGCGAGATCAGCACGAAGCCCGCGCCGAAGGCGTTCATCAGCAGATAGCCAAGACTGTCCTGCCGCAGCTTCCCCATCTGCGGCAGGGCGAAGGCCGACAGCATCAACAGCGTGCCAAGGACGCCGACCAGATCGAACATCGTCATTCAGGACTCTCCCCGCAATGCCACAAAACGCCCGCGACCGCCGGGCGGGAATCAGCGACACTACACGGACTATAGGCGGCTGGGAGCAAGGGTCATGCGGATCGGGTTCATCGGCTTGGGAAATGTCGGCGGCAAGCTCGCGGGGTCGTTGCTGCGCAACGGATACGAGCTGTGGGTACGTGACCTCAACGCCGAGGCGGCAAAACCGTTTATCGACGGCGGCGCGCACTGGGCCGACAGTTCCAAGGCGATGGCCGAGGCGGTGGACGCGGTGATCACCTGTCTGCCGAGCCCGGCGGCCAGTGCGGCGGTGATGGAAGCCGACGACGGCGTGCTGGCGGGGTTTTCCGATGGCAAGCTGTGGATGGAGATGAGCACCACCGACGAGGCCGAGGTCACGCGGCTGGGCGCCGAGGTGACCGCCCTGGGCGGCATGCCGATCGACTGTCCGGTCTCCGGCGGCTGTCATCGGGCGGCGACCGGCAACATCGCGATTTTCGCCGGGTGCGAGCGACCGGCGTTCGAGGCGGCGTTTCCGGCGCTCGTCGCCATGGGTCGACGCATCCTGCACACCGGCCCGCTCGGCTCGGCCTCGGTGCTCAAGGTGGTCACCAACTACCTCGCCACCGCCAATCTGGTCACCTTGTGCGAGGCGTTGGTGACCTCCAAGGCGGCGGGCATGGATCTGGCCACCGCCTACGAGGCGATCCGTATTTCCTCGGGCAACTCCTTCGTGCATGAAACCGAAAGCCAAGTGATCCTGAACGGCTCGCGCGACATCAACTTCACCATGGATCTGGTGATGAAGGACATCGGCCTGTTCCAGACGGTGGCCGATCGGACCGGCATACCGCTCGACGTCTCGCCGCTGCTGATCGAGATTTTCCGCGACGGCATCGACCGCTATGGCGCGCGCGAAGGCTCACCGAACATTATCAAGCGCTTGGAGGACGTGACCGGCCACGCCATCCTGGCCAGCGGCTTTCCGGCTGAAATCCTCGACGACGAGCCGGAGGAATCGGGCTACGAAGTACGGCCGATGGGCGCTGCTTAGGTCCGCCGACGGCGGCGCCTTCCCTCACCCTTCGCACCGCCCATCAGCGCTTCGGGGCTCGGGCGCTCGGGCAAGGTCACCTCACGGCTCAGGTTCGGGTACTGGGCGGTGGCGTGCGGGATCGCCATGGCCTCGACGAAATGCTCCTGGAACCGGGGTTCGACCGCCGTTTCGACCTTCTCGACCCGACGCACCACCCGCTCGATCTCGCGCCGAGCATCGGCGTTGAGCAGCGCCATCCGCGCGCCAGTCCCCGCCGCGTTGCCGACCGACCAGACCTTGTCCAACCGACAATCCGGGATCAACCCCAGGACCATGGCGTATTTGACATCGATATGGCTGCCGAAGGCGCCCGCGAGGATCACCCGCTCGACGGTCTCGACCCCCATCTTGTCCATCAGCAGCCGGGCGCCGGCGTACAGCGCGGCCTTGGCCAGCTGGATCGCCCGCACGTCGTTCTGGGTGATCACCACCTCGGGCGAGAGCCGGTAGACGAAGGTACGGCCATCATTCTCGATTCGGGACGACCGAGCGGCGGCCGCGCCATCAATGGTGCCGTCGGCCTTGAGGATGCCCGCCAGATACATCTCAGCCAGAACCTCGATGATGCCCGAGCCGCAGATGCCGGTGACCCCGGTGCGCCAGACCTCATCGTGGAAACCATCCTCGTCCGACCACTGCTCGCAGCCGATCACCCGGAACCGGGGTTCCAGGGTAACGGGGTCGATCCGCACCCGCTCGATGGCCCCGGGCGCCGCCCGCTGCCCACTGGATATTTGCGCGCCCTCGAAGGCGGGACCGGTCGGAGAGGACGCGGCCAGCAGCCGATGCCGGTTGCCCAGCACGATCTCGGCATTGGTGCCGACATCGACGATCAGGGTCATCGCGTCCTGGGCGTGCGGGGCCTCGGACAGAATGACCGCCGCCGTGTCGGCGCCCACATGACCGGCGATGCACGGCAGACCATAGACCCGCGCGTTCGGGTGCAGCGACAGGCCAAGTTCCTCGGCCCGCAGATTTACCGCCGTGTCGATCGTCAACGCGAACGGAGCGCCGCCAAGCTCCGTCGGATCGATACCCAGCATCAGGTGATGCATGATCGGATTGCCGACAAACACCAGGTCAATGATGTCCTCGCGAGTGATCTCGGCCTCGTCCGCCACCTGCCCCGCGAGATAGTTGATCGACTCGCGTACCACCCGGGTCAACTCAACCTCACCGCCGGGGTTCATCATCACGTAGCTGACCCGGCTCATCAGATCCTCGCCGAAGCGGATCTGCGGGTTCATCACCCCGGATGAGGCAACGACCTCGCCGGTGGCCAACTCGCACAGATGCGCCGACATGGTGGTCGAGCCGATGTCGACCGCCAAGCCATAGATATTTTGCCGGAACCCCGGCCAGACGCCGACCACGCGGCGTCCCTCGCGCAGGCAGACCGTGACCTTCCACTCGCCGGCGCGCAGCGCCTTCTGCAGCGACACCAGCACCGGCAGATCGCAACTCACGTCGTCGGCCACACCCCAATTGGGCCATTGCTCGCGCAGGCTCTCGCACAGCCGCCGGAAATCACCCGACGGGTCGTGCATGTCCGGCTCGCGCACCTCGACGTAATGCAGTTTGTGGATCGGCTTGATCTCGATCGCGCGCGCCTCGGCCCGCTTGCGCACGATTTGCCGATGGACCTGACTGCTCTCCGGCACGTCGATGACGACGTC
Source organism: Alphaproteobacteria bacterium (assembly GCA_013203465.1). Taxonomy (GTDB): domain Bacteria; phylum Pseudomonadota; class Alphaproteobacteria; order Thalassobaculales; family Thalassobaculaceae; genus JABMNR01. The sequence continues at coordinate 88,941 of JABMNR010000043.1, read as the reverse complement.
GCCCAACAGCTTGGTCGAGCACGACAGCCGCCGTCCGGACGCCAAGCCGCGCTTTTCCGTGTAGCGCAGCTCATTGCGCGCCGGTTCGGTCAGATTCCCGGCTTGGCTGTCGATTTGGAATTTGGAGAAATTACCGACCGACAACTCAACTTGGCAGCGGCCGCAGATGCCCCGCCCACCGCACACCGAATCGATGTCGACGCCGAGGCTGCGGGCCGCCTGAAGCACCGGCGTGCCGACCGGGAACCGGCCACGCTTGCCGGACGGCGTGAACACGACAAAGGTCCCGCCCGCCGCCTCGGTACTGGAGGGCGCCATGATCTCCTGGCTGCTACCTGGGGCGTCGTTCATGCCGATCGAGCGTCTCCCGTTTCGTCGCGCCGTCGATCTCAGGCCCGGCGGCGGCGGCGTTCGCGGCCGCCACGCGCGCCCTGGGCTTCCTGACCGTCGGCGGCCGGCTCGCGGAACTTCTTGATCCAGCGGCGGCATTCCGGGTCATGGCCCATCATCACATTGGCGCCCATGACGCCTTGCATTTCCTCGGCGTGCAGCGGGTTCATAATGGCCGAGGTCATGCCGGACCCAATCGCCATCGACAGGAACGCGGCGTTCAACGCATGCCGGTTCGGCAAGCCAAACGAGATGTTCGACGCTCCGCAGGTGGTGTTCACCCCCAACTCGTCGCGCAACCGGCGGATCAACCGCATCGCGGCGACACCGGCCTGGTTCAAGGCGCCCACCGGCATGACCAGCGGGTCGACCACCACATCGGCGCGCGGAATGCCGTAATCCGCCGCCCGTTCGACAATCTTCTTGGCGACCTCATAGCGCACGTCCGGGTCTTCGGAGATGCCGGTCTCGTCGTTCGAGATCGCGACCACGGCGGCGCCGTATTTCTTGATCAGCGGCAGCACCATCTCGAGCCGCTCCTCCTCGCCGGTCACCGAGTTCACCAGCGCCTTGCCTTTGTAGACCGACAGGCCGCGCTCCAGCGCCTCAACGATCGAGCTGTCGATCGACAAGGGGACATCGGTGATCGACTGCACCAACTGGATCGTCTCGGCCAAAATCCTGGGCTCATCGGTCAGCGGAATGCCGGCGTTGACGTCCAGCATGTTGGCGCCGGCCTCGACTTGGGCACGGGCATCACTCTCGACCCGGCTGTAATCGCCAACCGTCATCTCGGCGGCCAGCAGCTTGCGGCCGGTGGGGTTGATCCGCTCCCCAATCACGCAGAACGGGCGATCGAAGCCAATGACGACCTCACGGGTGGCGGAACTGACGATGGTGTCGGCCATGTGCGGACTTCCCTGGCGATGGCGAGAGGGTGGACGTTACGAGGCGGCGCGCAAACCGTCCTGGATGATCTCGATCGATGTGCCCTTGGCGTCGAGGGTAAACCGGCCCTCGGCCAGGGCGTTGGCCCAATCGGCGGTCTTGGCAAGGCCGCCGAACGGATAGAAGTGCACTTTCTCGATGCCACAATCCGGGTCCGTCGCCTTGTAGGCGGCCAAATCCAGCATCAGCCGATCCGGTGCCTGCACCAACATCAGCTTGGCCAGATTACGGGCCTGCCGGGTCAGCACCCGAATCGACGGGCCGATACCGGACATCTGGGCGAATTTCAACAAGGTCTTGAGCGACGCCAACCCAGGCACGCCAAGGTGAATCGGCAGCTGATTGCCCCAGCCGCGAATGGTCTTGTCCCAGGCCATGATGGCGCCGACGTCGAAACAGAACTGGGTCTCGATGTAGAGATCAAGCCCTGTTTCCCGCGCGAAGCGGTTCTTCCAGAGAAGCGCCTCCCGCAGCGCCGCCTCGGGGATATCCGGCGTCCCTTCGGGATGGCCGGCGACACCGATTTTAGCTATGCCGTGGGTCTGGAACAAGTCAGTTTCCAGCAGATCCATGGACGATCCGAAGGTACCGGCCGGCGTGTCTCGGCCACCGGCTATCACCAACACCTGGGTCACCCCGGCTTCGTCCTTCAGGCGGCCGAGATAGTTGTCAAGCGCCGCGCGGTCGGTGATGGAACGAGCGGCCACGTGCGGTACCGGCTCGAACCCCTCGTCGCGCAGCCGCTTGGCGACCGCGACCGTGTCCAACGGATCGGAACCCGCCAACATGGTGACATTGACCGTGGTACCCCGCGTCAGATGGCTGGCGAAGGACGCGACCTTGGCCGATGAGGCCGGCGTGGTCTCAACCGAAAAATCCGCCATCAAGGCGCGAACAGCATCGTGGGTATTCAAAGCCATGACCTGCCTCCTCCAAACCTGTCCAAGATATGGGGGCAAATCGGAATTTCCGATGGCCGGTTGGCGTCGCGCAACACCTCAAATCCGACACGCTGCGTTGACGAACGCGCGATTGTGTTGCCGACGATAACACGGCATGCCCTGTGGCAACCATTGGACCCGGGGCGGACAAGAAGGACTTCACCCATGACCGAACGCGATCGACGCTACAGCTGGGACGATCCTGCTCCCCTCGCTGAGGCAACGCGCACCCTGTCCGGCTTGGATCTGCTCACCCGGGTCGCCAACGGTACGTTGCCCAGTCCCAGCATCGCCGCCACCGTCGGCTTCCGCTTGGCCGAAGCCGAGGACGGTCGCGCGGTCTTCGAGGGCGGCTGGGCCGAGCATCTGTTGAATCCGGCCGGCACCCTGCACGGCGGCTGGTATGGCATCCTGCTCGACAGCGCCATGGGCTGCGCCGTGCATTCAACCCTACCCGCCGGCGGTGGCTACACGACCTTGGAATATAAAGTGAATATTACCCGTGGCATCACCGCCAAAATCGGCACGCTTCGCGCCGAGGGCTGGGTGGTGCATCGCGGCCACCGCACCGCCACCGCCGAGGGCCGCATCGTCGATACCAACGGCAAGGTCTACGCCCACGGCTCGGAGACGTGTTTGATCCTGGAGAGGTGACCGCCGGTCCTACCCCTCACGACCGCCGTTGGCGATCAACGCGCGCAACCGTTCGGCGGGGTAGGCATCTTCCAACTCGGACGCCTTGGCGGCGGCGGTGCTCTCCATGCCGCCATCCGCGACCTCGATCGGATCGGACCGGCGCCACTCCTCAAGGTAATCATCCGCCTCCTCGGCGCCGCTCTTCATGGCGGCGGCGTCAATCGCGGCGATAAATCGTTTTGGCAGCTCGACCTTGGCGCTCTCTCGGCCCCGGCCCCGGCCTTTCTCGACGATCACCTGGGCCGGGATGTCGCGCCAGTATATAACCACTAAATTGGCCACGGCGTCACTCCGCCGCGACGGGCTCGGTCAATCCGGCCGGTTGCGGGCCGTCATCGGCGATCTGGGAGACGAACGCTCCCAACTCGCCATAGCCGACCAGCCGATATTCAAACGCCAAGCCCAATCGCGCCGCCGCTTTCCCGGCCTTGGCCTTGAGCGAGGAGTCGGCCAGCTGGGCCAAATGCACCAGGGTGGTGTAGTTGCCGAAATAGTCGACCAACAACTCAGGATAGCGATCGAGGCCCAAACCCTTGATGATCAGCCTGTCGAAATGTCGCGCCAGGTAATCGGTCAGGTAGAAACACCCCGGCTCGACATCGGCCCGCGCCTCGAAGGCGGCGGCGCCCATGTACATCTGATAGCAGTGCGGGCCGGGAATGCGCTCCACCCCCTCGGCCTCCAGCACCCGGTCAAGCTCACCACCGGTGCCGCAATCGCCGTAGATCACGAACACCTGGTCGAATGACCGCCGAGCCGAGCGTATCTTGCGCAGCACCGCTGGCGCGATCTTCTGCGGGGTGTTGTGCCAATGCGCCGGCAGACAGGTGATGGTCAACTCGGACCAGCCGGTCGACCGCTTCAGTTCAACCAACTCCCTGGCCAACGCACCGCACGCGATGAACAGGGTTTGCGGGCGTGACGGTCGTTCCATCGGAGCGGCAGGCCCTGTCCCCGGCAGTCCGGGTCGCGCACGAAACAGAACCTCGTTCATGGTCGCCCTACTCTCCCGCCGCCTCGGAGTTGGATCGGCGCCGTTCGGCGATCAGCGCCGTCGCTGTTTCCACCGCCACCGCGGCGTCGCGGCAATAAGCATCGGCACCGACATTTTCGGCGAATGCTTCGTTCAGCGGCGCGCCGCCCACCAGCACGATGTAGTCGTCGCGGATGCCCTTTTCGATCATCGTATCAACCACGACTTTCATATAAGGCATGGTCGTGGTCAGCAGTGCCGACATGCCCAGGATGTCCGGCTGGTGTTCCTCGATCGCCGCCAGATAGTTCTCGACCGGGTTGTTGATCCCGAGATCGATCACCTCGAAGCCGGCACCTTCCATCATCATCGACACTAGGTTCTTGCCGATGTCGTGGATGTCGCCCTTGACGGTACCGATTACCATCTTGCCGACGCGCGGCGCGCCGGTCTCGACCAGCAACGGCCGTAAGATGAACATACCCGCCTTCATGGCATTGGCTGCCATCAGCACTTCGGGCACGAACAGAATGCCATCGCGGAAGTCGATACCGACGATCCGCATGCCCTCCACCAGGGCCTTGGTCAGAACATCATACGGCGTCCAGCCACGGCCGAGCAGGATGTTGACGCTTTCCGTGACCTCTTCCTTGAGACCATCGTACAGGTCGTCGTGCATCTGCTGGACGAGTTCGTCGTCGCCCAACTCGGAAAGAACGATGTCCTCGTCATCCTCGGCCATGGGGGCCTCCCAACCGTGCGCGGGCACGCCCGCATCTCAGAGGGTGAAGAGACACCACTATCAGGCACTACGCTGCCATCGCCGCGACAAATCGTGTCGGGCGAACGACATGCCGCCGGGTTCAGTCGCCGACGGCTTGGCTCAATCCCGCGCCCTCGTTGCCCGGGTCGGCGAACCGCCGCTCGGCGGCCTTCAAGGTGGCCATGATCTCGCGGCCGACCGGTCCACCATCGTCGATGATCCGGTGCCGCAACGCCGCATCGACACCGTCAAGGTGCGCGCGCAGGAAACCGACCAGCCTCTCGCCGATCCGATAGCCGCCGCCACTGTATTGCGCCAACGACCGGGTAACGGCGGCCATCAGCAACAGGCCGCGCTGCGCCGACAGCCGCGTCGCCTGGGCCGCTTGCCCGTTCAGGCGCTTTAGGGGGCCTGGCTCCAGCGTGGCCTGCAGCCGGCGCAAGGCGTCGCTCATGGCACCGGCCTGCGTGCCCAGCAATCCCAGCGCTTCCTTCTTCTTGACGCCGATATGCGCGACAGCCGGCACGACACTGACCCGGCGAAGACCATTACGCAGCGCCAAGGGCGGTGGTAGCGCCTTGTTGCGCACCGGAAATCGCTTAAAGCGAAACATCGTGGTCTCCGATACAATGTCATAGTCCGGTGCGGTGGAGGCGATCGATTGCTCGACCGCGAACTCCAACTGCCGGCGATCGATTGCCTCGAACCGGGCAAGCCGACGGCGGTCCGGTCCGACATAGGCGCCCGTCACCAAGAAATCAGTGCGGTCCATCGGCCATCGATTGACCGCCTGGAGAAGAATATTCGGATCGAACGGCCGGCGCATCATCAGCACACAGCCAGCGACGGCGGCACGATTAACGTCGTTATCCGTGATGACGTCGCCAATCATGCCAACCGCTAATCCTGGGTAGGGGCTGATGGGATTACGGCGCACGAAACGAAAGACGTCGTATGCGGGCTCCGGCGCCAACGCGCGGTCGACCAGGGCGAGAGAAAACCGATGGTTCGGATCGCTCAGCACCTCGACCGCCTCCGCCGAGGTGCCGACCCATATAACCGCACCCTTGCCGAGACGTTGATTGACCGCCTCGACATACCGCGCGTTTTCCGGCGCACCGCCCGCGACGAGAATTCGTTCCGCCCATTCGTCGATCATCCCGCGCTCCTAATCGTGGTGTTAGTAGACGCTGGAAAGTGATGCAGGACTCGTGCCGCTTGGGCCGTTAACCAATTGATAGCAGGGAATGAAACGGCATTTTCTGCTTAAGCGATGAACACCGAAGCGCTCCCCTCACACCGCATAGACGATAGTCGGGGTCCGGCGAACCAACACCTTCATCCACGCCGCTGATGCATGGATGCAAAAAAACGTGAGAATTTTTAATCCCATGAAAAGAGGCCGATATCACTGGCGGGCGACAAATGTATTCATGTCCACCGGCAAGCGTTTTCGTCCCCAGTTTCCAGGGCCTCCATCGAACACCCCGGCCATGACGGCGCCACAGCCAGTGCAAGCGCCTCGGTGGTCGAGGGTCCAATCCGACAGCTCGTACCAGTCGCGCCCAATCGTCCGCTCACCGCACACGTGGCAGTAGCTCGACTGACGGCCGAGATCGTGCGCGTTGCCCACATAGGCGTGGCGCACCCCGTTTTTCTTGGCGATGCGCCGCGCCATGGCCAATGTAGCGAACGGCGTGCGCTGCTTGTCCAACATGCGGTAATCCGGGTGGAAGGCCGAGAAATGCATCGGCACGTCGGGGCCCAGACGTTCGACCACCCATTGGGTCATTTCCTCGATCTCGGCTTCGCTGTCGTTCTCGCCGGGGATCAGCAGATTGGTGATCTCGACCCAGACATCGGTCTCGTGCACCAGATACTCCAAGGTGTCGAGAACCGGGCGCAGCTGGCTCTTGGTGGTGTCGCGGTAGAACCGTTCGGTGAACGCTTTCAGGTCAACGTTGGCGGCATCCATATGCTCGAAGAATCCGCCGCGCGCACGGTCGGTGATATAGCCGGCGGTCACCGCGACACTCTTCACCCCAACCGCATGACAAGCCTGGGCGATATCGGTGGCGTACTCGTGAAAAATCACCGGATCGTTGTAGGTGAAGGCGACCGACCGGCAGCCAAGCTTGCGGGCGACCAGCGCGATCGTTTCCGGTTGCGCCTCGGCCTGCATGCGATCCATTTCGCGGCTCTTCGAGATGTCGTGATTCTGACAAAAATTGCAGGCAAGGTTGCAGCCCGCCGTCCCAAAGGACAGCACCGGCGTGCCCGGCAGGAAATGGTTCAGCGGCTTCTTCTCGATCGGATCGATACAGAACCCGCTCGACCGGCCGTAGGTGGTGAGGACGATCGCGTCATTCTGTCGTGCTCGCACGAAACAGAGCCCCCGCGCGCCCTCTTTCAGCTTGCAAAACCTTGGGCACATCTCGCACTGGACACGCCCATCCTCCAGCATCCGCCAATGCTCGGTCGGCACGATCGGCCCCTTGCCAACCGTTTTCGGTGGCGGGGTCTCGCCCAAGCTAGGCGTCTCGATCATCGTGCCGTCGGTCATGCCGTCTCTCTTGGTTGGCGCGCCATATCCCCTATGATAAGCGTTCAGGGTCATGATGACAGCAACCAACGCAACAGTCCGACCGCCCGAGGTGGCGGGTCGGTTCTACCCCGACGGGCATAACGCCTGCGCCGAGATGGTCGAACATTGTCTGTCCGCCGCCCGGCCCGATGCCGAGGTCGAGCCCAAGGTGCTGGTCGCGCCACATGCCGGATGGGGGTTTTCCGGCCTCATCGCGGGCACCGCCTACGCTCCCTTACGCGCCCGCGCCGATGTCGTTCGCCGCGTTGTGTTGATTGGCCCGGCCCACCGGGTTGGCTTCAAGGGGATCGCCGTCACCAGTGCCGACGCCTGGGCCACACCATTGGGCACGGTCCCGGTCGACTGGTCGTCACTGCGCCGACTGCTGGCGCTGCCTGAGGTCGCGGTGCGGGATCACGCGTTCGCCGAAGAGCACAGCCTTGAGGTCCATGTCCCGTTTCTGCAACGCCTGTTCAGCTCCTTTGAGATCGTGCCGCTGCTGGTCGGCGACGCGACGCCCGACCTCGTCGGCCGCGCGGTAGAGGCCGTATGGGGTGGGCCGGAGACCTTGATCGTCGTCTCTTCCGACCTGTCGCATTTTCATGACTACGACACCGCGCGCGGGCTCGATGCCGACACCACCGGGTGGATTGAGCTGTTGCGCCCGGACAAGATCAACGGTCAAGGCGCCTGCGGCCATCGGGCACTGGCCGGAGTGTTGAACCAGGCACGACAGCGGGATCTGAGGGTCACCGCCCTGGACGTACGCAACTCGGGCGACACCCAAGGCGGGCGCGACCGCGTGGTCGGATACGGCGCCTTCGCCATGGAATACGCCGAAAGTGCCCGGCTCGCCGAGACGGATAAACGCCGCCTAGTCGAAGCCGCGCGCTATGGCGTCACCTTTGGTTTGAAACATGGGCGCGCTCCCCGTGTCGGTCTCGGCACCGAGCTATCGCCCGCCCTAACCGCCAAGCGCGCCAGCTTCGTGACTCTAACCCTGGACGGCAAGCTGCGCGGCTGCATCGGCTCGGTGATCGCGCACCGATCCTTGCTGGTCGACGTCATCGACAACGCGTGGAAAGCGGCGTTCAGCGACCACCGCTTCGGCCGGTTGACCACCGAGGAAGCGGAGCGCATGGACGTGTCGGTATCGCTGCTCAGCACGCCGCGCCCAATTACGTTTTCCGACGAGGCTGAGTTGGTGCGCGCCGTGCGCCCGGATCAGGACGGCCTGATACTCCAGGATGGCGGCCGCCGGGGGCTGTTCCTGCCCAGTGTGTGGAGCGGAATTCCCGAAGCATCCCGGTTCGTCAGTCACCTAAAAGGAAAGGCGGGCCTGCCAAGGGACCATTGGTCGGATACGCTCCAGGTGTCGCGGTTCACCACGGAAACCTTTGGCGGCACCTTCCGGGAAAACACCTGACCATGGTGTCGAGGGAGAACGATGTGGCCCGCGCGCGCACCCCGCCGCCGTATTTCGCCCCCGCCCATAAACCCCGACACGCACCGCCGGTCGACGTCGACTTCGCCGCCGAAAACATCCGCCAGCTGCGCGCGCTTTGGACCAGCAAGCGGCCGGGGCGCTCAAGTTTACCAGCTTGGAAGCTCTTTGATCCCCTGGAGATGCGGCCGTGGGACGATCACCTCATCCTGTATGATGTTGAGCGCAAGGATCAGGATCTCGCCTATCGCTTCGTGACGCTGGGAGTCCACGCGGCCCGCGTCTCCGGTGGTGATCATGCCGGGGCCTACCTTCACGACGCCCTGTCGCCGACCGATATTTGGGCCCTGGCCGGCCATCTCGACGCGACGGTGAATGCCCGGGGGCCGATTGAGGTGCACGAGGTCGCGCCGTATCCCGATGGGTCCGCCGCGGTCAAGTGGGACAAACTGTTCTTGCCGCTCGCCGACAACGGACGGACGGTCAACCAATTGCTCGCCCTAGTGTACGCCGAGAAGATCGCGGTCCCGGAAAACAGAACCGATAAACTCAAGGACTGACCGCCCGGGCCGCATCCAGCAATCAAGCGCCGACCGCCGCGTTCAAGGGGCCAAACACATGGGCGGCACCGGATGGGCCGTCGTTGTCGAGCATCACCGCGTTCGGGATCGCCCAACCCGACGGGTATGCAACGGCGGCTGCGGTGTCGACCGACGCCACCGTGGCAAGGGCGGCCAAGATCGTCGGATCCAATCGCTCGTCGGCCGTGATCCGGTCGACCAGCGAGATGTCGATCCGCGGTTGCTGGAAAGCCGCCTCCAAGTCCATGCCCATCACCCCGAGGAAGCTGGCAAGCTGAAAGATCGCCGGCATGATCTTGCGGCCGCCCGACGCGCCGAGTCCGAACCAAGCCTTACCGTCGCGAGTCGCGAGCGCCGGGCTCATATTGGAAAGCGGCCGCTGACCCGGCGCGATCGAGTTGGCGCCCCCCGGGCGCGGGTCGAACCAGTTGACCCCGTTGTTCATCAGAATGCCGGTGCCGGGTAGGACCACCCGCGAGCCGAAACGTGACAGCAAGGTCGTGGTGATGACCGCCATGGTGCCATCGGCATCGACCGCTGAGATGTGCGTCGTGCAGGACCGGTCACCAACGTCACCCGCATGCCCCATGGTGGCGAGCCGCACCTTGTAGGATTCGATCATCGCATCGGCCATGGCGCGATAGGCAACGGCGTCCGGGCCCGCTTGACCGAACCCATCGGGCAAGCGGCCGAGTGCGCCGGCAAAGGTCGGCCCGGCGGTATAGCCCGGTGGCAGATGCAGGTGGTGATCGCCGCGTGCCCGGGTGATCGGCTCGACGATCCGGACGACGTACGCCGCCAGATCGGCCATCGACACCGTGGAGCCGCCAGCGTTCAGATCGGCGACCAGGGCGGCCGCGATTTCGCCCTCGTAGAAATCCCGCCATCCGGCGTCACGCAACCGGGTGAGGGTCGCCGCCAGGGCACCCATGGAGTTGTTCGTGGGCGCGGCGTCCGTCGCCACCGGAATCAGGCCGTCTGGCAGCCAAATCCGCGCCGACTCCGGATACCGCCGCAGCCATCCGGCTTCCGCCGCCACCTGCAGGGTGGTCCACCACGTCACGCGGTGCCCGCGTTCCGCCAGATCGACCGCCGGGCCAATAGCGTCCGCCCAGGACCAGGTGCCAAACCGCTCCAGCATGGTGGCGTAGCCGGCGCAGGATCCCGGCACGGCGATCGAGTGATAGCCTTGAAGATTGCGATCCTCGACCACCGCCGGCCAGCCGAACAAGTCCGGCGGCGCATCCCGCCCGCTGACGATCGGATAGGTGGCGGGGTCGAGCCCTTTGGGCGCGATCATGCCGAAATCGACCGCGTGGGTCTGGGATGAGTCGCCATCGTGCACCAAGGCGAAGCCGCCGCCGCCGAGGCCGCTCATCCACGGTTCGGCGACCGTTAACGCCAAGGCGGTCGCCACCGCCGCGTCGACCGCGTTGCCGCCCGCCGACAACACAGCTGCGCCGACGGTCGCGGCCTCGACGTTTTGGGCGGCAACCACCCCCTTGGCGCCACGCACCGGCGGCTTGGCGATCCGCCAGGTTTCGATCGGAAAGGCGGCAGGCAATGAGACGGACGGCATTGACGCACTCCTTCGTGGTTGACGGCGTTCGTCACGCCTTCGAGCGGGCCCTCATCCATGGTATACAGACAGTGGGGCGGGATAACAGGAGATGGAACGGTATGGCGCCTCGAAATCCCTTGTCCAGCGTGCTTGCGGCGCTTGGCCTGACGGTCATGCTTTTAGGAGCCGGATCGGCGGCGGCTCAGAGCAAACCACCCGCCGGCATCCAAGTCTACGACTCCGATTGCGCGAAAATACCAGGCGGCAACGCGCCGATCGAACGGATATCCCGCCTGTCGGGCGCTATGTCGGTGCGGAATCTGGAATTTACGTACTTTGGCAAGCCACTGCACACGTTGACGCAGGAAGATTACGACACCATTCGCGCCATCTGGCGGCACTGCAAGACCTTCTCCCCCGAGGTGGCCGACGCCGTGCTCAAGAAGCTTAAGGCCAAGGTCGACGACGCCAAGGCGGCTCGCCGCGACGCCCTTGCCTGGATCGAAGCAACCAAGATCAAGGCCATGACCCTGAAACCCGGGGCGGAGAGCATTCGCTGGATTCATGGCATGTGGCAGGAAATGCTCAATCGCGAGTTCGAGATGTTGAAGTCGGACCTGGACCACCTTGCCCAGCATCTGACCGAATGGAAGCAAGTGCTCTATGCCAGCCACGAGCCACACCAACGCATCCTGGTCTCGCCGTTCGATCCGGGCCCGCCTTAGTCTGGTTCCGGCGCGGTCAGACCACGATTGCGGCGCAACACCTCATGACCTCACCCGGCCCAGCGCCGGTCCAGCCAATCGCGCATTTGGTACCAGGCACCGACCGTTGGCAGAAACCAGGGATGACCGTGATAAAACGGCCGCGTCTCGAATGGCAGATTGTCGAATGCGCCCGGCCGGTTGGTCTTGCCAAGGATCTTCAGCGCGATGCGATGGCCAAGATGGCTCATCATCACCACACCGCTGCCGTTGCAGCCCAGCGCGTAGTGCACCCCATCCCGGTCGCCCATATGCGGCACCCGATCGAAGGTAAAAGCGACATTGCCGTTCCAGGCATGGGTGATCCTCACGCCCTCGATCTGCGGGAAGACGCCGAGCATGTAGCGGTACAGCACCGGCGCGGTCTCCAACGCGGTACGCGACCGGAAACTCGCTCGGCCGCCAAACACCACCCGCGTGCCGTCCGGCGACGGCCGAAAATAGTAGAGCACCCGTTTGGTATCGGCGATCACCCTAAGCGTTGGGAACAGTTCCCTGACCCGCGCCTCACCCAAGGGCTCGGTCGCGATGATGTAGCTCGCCACCGGGATCACCCGGCGCCGATGCCAGGGAGTTGCGGCGCCGGTATAGCCGTTGGTTCCGAGCACCACCTGCCGTGCGCGCACCACCCCGCGTGACGTTTGCACAGTCAGGTCGCCCTCGGTTCCCTCGATCCCGTGAACCACGGTGTGAGCCGCGAGTTTGACCCCGGCGGCCCGGCAGATGGTTCGCAATCCCTTGTGATAGAGCGCCGGGTGCAACCCGCCCGCCCGCTCGACCACCATGCCGCCGTGGTAGAATTCGGTAGCGATTTCCTCGTGCTGGCGGTCGCGCGGGACCATGCGGGCGTCCGCATCGGCGGCGCTGTTCAACAAATCGAGCCTGTCGGCCTGGGCGCGGTAGGCGGCCGGGGTATGCGCGCCGACGAACCGGCCGGTTTTCTTGAAGCGGCAATCGATGCCCTCGCGCTCGATCAACGCCTCCAGATGCGCGAAGGACCCGCTCGCCTCCTCCAACATGGCGGTAACCCGGTCAGCACCATACAACCGCTCGATATCCCCGCCCTTGCCGACATTGACGCCGCCCGACAGCATGCCGCCGTTGCGCGTGCTCGCCCCCTCGCCGAAGCGCTGAGCCTCCAGCACCACCACGTCGCGGCCGCCACGCGCCAGCTCTAGCGCCGCCGATAAGCCGGTGTAGCCGCTGCCGACGATCGCCACGTCGACCCGCGCCGGCGGCGGCACATCGCCCTCGGCGTCCGGTGGTGCCGCGTCCCACCAATAGGGATCGGTCTTGAAATTCTCAGCGTAAATCGATGGCTCGGCCATGGCGGCGCTTTCCTGTACCGGTCGGTGCGAGCCTACGCCCGCCGGTATTCCCCGACAATGTGGATGCCCGCTTGACCCACATCAACGCGACGCCACCACGATTTCGATATCGCCATTGACAAACTGAGAACCGCTTGCAATAAGCGTTCGCGGATGCAACTCATTCTCAATAAGGATCGCCTGCCATGGTCCCCCTTCGCTTCATTGGCGCACTGCTCGGCGGCGCCATTTTGGCAAGCGCCGTTGCCAACCACGCGGTCGCGGAGACGGTCAATGTTTACTCCTACCGTCAGCCGTTCTTGATCGAGCCGATGCTGGACGCCTTCACCAAGAAGACCGGCATCGAGGTCAAGGTGGTGTTCGCCAAGAACGGCGTGATCGAGCGTCTCAAGGCCGAGGGCGTGAATAGCCCGGCCGACGTGCTGCTTACGGTCGATATTGGCCGCTTGAACGACGCGATCGAGAGCGACGTGGTGCAACCGGTCAAGAGCGCGGTACTCGCCGCCCGCATCCCGGCGAGCTTCCGCGATCCCGACAATCGCTGGTTCGGCCTGACGTCGCGGGCGCGCATCATCTATGCCTCGAAAGATCGGGTGAAACCGGGCGAGATCACCTCCTACGAACAGCTGGCCGACCCGATGTGGAAGGGCCGCATTTGCACCCGCGGCGGCAAACACGTCTACAACGTCGCCCTGTTCGCCGCGATGATCGCCCACCACGGCGAGGCCAAGGCCGAAGCGTGGCTGCGGGGGGTCAAGGCCAATCTGGCGCGCAAGCCGCAAGGCAACGACCGGGCTCAGGTCAAGGCGATCCATGAGGGTGAATGCGACCTCGCCATCGGCAACAACTACTACTACGGCAACATGCTCGACACGGCGGAGCAAAAACCTTGGGCGGACTCGGTCAACCTGGTGTTTCCGACCATCGGAGGTGGCAAGGGCACCCATGTGAACCTCGCGGGTGTCGCTCTTGCCAAAGCGGCGCCAAACCGCGCAAACGGCATCAAGCTGATGGAGTTTCTCGCCGGCGATGAAGCCCAGTCCTTGTATGCCGAACGCAACTACGAGTACCCGGTGAACCCGGCCGTGGCATGGTCGAAAAAGGTCGAGTCCTGGGGCCACTTCATCCCCGACGACCTTTCGCTGGCAGCAATCGCCGAGCTGCGCGGCGACGCCATCAGGATGGTCGACCGGGTCGATTACGACGGGTAATGGCGGGACTGTGAAGAACAGAGCGATCGAGTAGGCACTCATAATGGCGGAAGCCGATGCCACCGCCGGCGGGATCGCCTCGCTGACGGTTGACGACACCACGGCGGCGTCCTCCGGGCGCCGCCGCTGGCATGTGGCGGCGACGTTGGTCGCCGCGCTGGTGCTGCTGCCGCTTGCCTCGATTACCTGGACGGCCCTGTTCCCGACCGAGAACATATGGCCGCACTTGGTGTCCACGGTCCTGCCCGGCTACATCGTGACCACCTTGCTGCTGATGATCGGCGTCGGGATCGGCACCTTCGTCATTGGCACCACGACCGCCTGGCTGATCGCCATGTGCCGGTTTCCCGGGCGCCGGGTGTTCGAATGGGCGCTGCTTCTGCCGATGGCCATCCCGGCTTATGTCATCGCCTATGTCTACACCGATGTGCTGGAGTACGCTGGTCCGGTTCAGTCGTTGCTGCGTGAGATCTTCGGTTGGCAAACCGCGCGCGACTACTGGTTCCCGGAGATTCGGTCGCTCGGTGGCGCGATCGCGATGATGACGTTGGTGCTCTATCCCTATGTCTACGCCTTGGCGCGAGCGACGTTTCTGGAGCAGTCGGTCTGTGTGCTGGAGGTCAGCCGAACCTTGGGTTGCGGGGCTTGGCGGGCCTTTCGCGACGTCGCCCTACCGCTGGGTCGACCGGCGATCGCGGTTGGCGTCACCCTGGCCTTGATGGAATGCCTGAACGATTTCGGCACGGTGGATTATTTCGCCGTGCGCACCTTGACCGCTGGCGTGTTCGACGTTTGGTACGGCATGGGGAATCCCGGTGGAGCGGCGCAGATCGCCGGTGTGATGCTGATTTTCGTGGTCTTGCTGATCTGGGCCGAACGCCGGTCGCGGCGGCGGCAGCGGTTCCACCACACCTCGACCAAGCTGCAACCGATCGACGGCATCCGGCTCAAAGGCCGCAAGGCGGCGCTTGCCACCCTCGCCTGTCTGCTACCGGTGTTGCTGGGATTCGTCTTGCCGGCGGCGGTCCTGGCGGCTTACGCCTTCGGTCATTCCGACGCCCGATGGAGTTCCGACTTCTGGGGCTTCGCCGGCAACAGCCTGGGCCTCGCCACAGCCACGGCCCTTGTCACGGTCGCGGTCGCCACATTACTCGCCTACGCCGCCCGGCAGCGGGCAAGCGCCTTGGTTCGCGCCTGCATCCGGTTGTCGGGGATCGGCTACGCGGTGCCGGGCGCGGTGCTGGCGATCGGCGTGCTGATCCCCTTCGCCACCTTCGACAACGGGCTGGACGCGTTGTTGCGAGAGACCTTGGGCGTCTCCAGCGGCCTGCTGCTCAGTGGCACCGTTGCGGCGTTGATCTTCGCCTACACGGTGCGGTTTCTGGCGGTCTCGCTCGGCGCGGTGGAGAGCGGTCTGGGCCGGATCACGCCGAGCATGGAAATGGCGGCGCGGAGCCTCGGCCATTCGCCCTTGGCCACGCTGAAACGCGTGCATCTACCCTTGATGCGCGGCAGTCTGCTGACCGGTGGGTTGCTGGTGTTCGTCGACACCATGAAGGAACTGCCGGCGACATTGGTGTTGCGGCCGTTCGATTTCGACACCCTCGCCACCTATGTCTACCAGTTCGCCTCGGACGAATTGCTGGAAGCCTGCGCGCCGGCCGCCCTGATGATCGTGCTGGCGGGCGTGGTGCCGGTGTTGTTGCTCAACAAGGTGGTCGGCGGCGCCCGCACCGTGGTGCGGCGGCGATGATCGCAGTCAGGATCAGTTGATCCCGATCGCGGCACAGAAGCTGATCCACAACCCGCTCAAGCGGTGGGCGTCGACCACCAGGGGAAATACCGCGACCGCCCCCACGATCAACAGAGCGAAGGACAGATAGACAACCACGTCGAGGCGCCGACCAGTTTGGCGTTCGGAGGTGTCGTCAATCGGTTTTCTTGGCTCGCTCATCGCATCGCCTCCATCCTTACGATACGCATGATCGCGTGGCGAGGCCAGATCGGCCGCGGTCTGTCGGCGCGGCGTCGCTTACGTCCGAAGGTTCGTGTAGACCGGCGCGATCACCAACATCGTCGCCACCAAGGCACGGGGCGGCACTCGGAGACACGTCGCCGCATGATCTCCTCGCTTCGTCGGATCGATCCCACGGCCGCACGGCTGTCACTGTTCTATGCCGCGTACTTCGCGGTCATGGGGATCATGCTGCCTTATTGGACGGTGTGGCTGGAGGGACGCGGCTTGTCGCCCGTCGCGATCGGCATGGTCCTGGCCGTCACGTTCTGGGTAAAGCTCATCGCGCACCCGCTGATGGCGGGCATCGCCGACGCTTACGCGGCGGTGCGCGGCATGACGATCCTGTTGTCCTGCGTCGGTCTTCTGGTGTTCGCCGGCTTTGCCTGGGCCGCGCCCTTGTGGAGTTACCTGACGCTCGCCGTTTTGGCCGCCTTGACCATCCAGACCGTGCTGCCCTTGGGTGAATCGATCGCCCAGGCCGAGGTCAAGGCACGCGGTCTGGACTATGGCCGCGTGCGGACCTGGGGATCGATCGCCTTCGTTGCGGCGGCGGCGTTTGGCGGCTGGGCGCTGGAGCGGGTCGGCACCGGGATTATCCACCCGTTGGTTCTGGTGAGCCTTGCCGGAGTGATCGTGGCCGCGATCGCCCTGCCCCGACGCGCGGCCACGACGCGACGCCGCTGGTCCTGGACGGCGGTGGTCGTGCTCGTGCTGCAGCGGCGCTTCCTCATCTTCGTGGCCGCCGCCGGGTTAGTACAAGCGAGCCACGGTGTCTATTACGCCTTCGGCACCATCGCCTGGCGCGGCCTGGGGTTTGGCGAAACCGTCATCGGCGGGCTTTGGGTAGTGGGGGTGGTGGCGGAGATCGCGTTGTTCTGGGTGGCGGGACGGCTCGGCCGCCTGGGAACAGCCCAGGCGTTGCTGATCCTCGGAGCTGTGGGCGCTCTCGTGCGCTGGCCCTTGACGGCCTTGGCCGACACGCCTTGGGAGATAGCACCGCTTCAGGTCTTGCACGCGCTGACCTTCGGCGCCGCGCATTTGGGCGCGATGCGGTTCCTGCGCGAGACCGCGCCCGAAGGCATGGAAGCGACCGCCCAAGCGCTCTACTACGCCCTGGTCGGCGGCGTGATCATGGGGTTGGCGATGCCGGTGGCCGGTTGGTTGTACGCCCGATTCGGCCTCGATGCCTATCATGCCATGGGTGTGTTCGGCCTTGTCGCGGCCGGCCTATGCCTCGGACTCCGCCGGACAGAGGTGGGTGAGTAACTCCCTGATTGTGCGGCTTGATAATCGCGCGATAATCCATTGGGTGAATATTACTATTCTAACTCATCGTGGGGAGGGGGTCATGAAACGACTGTTTAACCTTGGTCTGCTCGCGGCGGCGGGCTTGGCCATGTCCGGTTGCGCGACGATTACCACCGGCTCCAACCAGTCGATCACGGTGCTGACCGACCCGTCGGGAGCCGAATGCCAGCTCGATCGCCAAGGCTCGGCGGTGGCGATCATCAATCCGACACCCGGAGCGGTGCAAGTCGATAAGAGCAAGGACACCATCGCCATCCGGTGCCGCAAGGAGGGTTTTCAGGACACCGCCGGTACCCTGGGCTCCGAGTTTCAGGGGATGACGTTCGGCAACATCATCTTCGGCGGCATCATCGGCATCGCGGTGGATGCCGGCTCGGGGGCGATGAATGAATATCCATCCCAGATCTCCATCGTGCTCATCCCTGAGGCTTTCCGAAGTCTCGCCGATCGGGACGCCTTCTTCGACGCCGCCGTCAGCCGGTCGAGAGCACGTACCACCAAGGCCATCGCCGACGCGCAGACGCAATGCAGCAGCGACGACGGCTGTGAAAGCAACGTCAAACGGTTGCAATCCATCGGTGACGCCGAGATTGCCAGCCTTGAGACTCAACGTGTAACCGCTAGGATCAGCAGCTAATACCAAGGTTCAAATATCCGTCGGAGCGTTCAGTCGCTCCGGCGGATCGCCTTGATCGGCGTGCCAACGAACAAAGTTCTAAAATAAAAGGGCCGGCCGATTTCGAGAGAGATGGCGCGCCCGGGAAGATTCGAACTCCCAACCTCCTGATCCGTAGTCAGGTGCTCTATCCAGTTGAGCTACGGGCGCGCATGGGCGGGACCCCGCCCGAAGGCCGCGCAACCTACTCAAAGGCCCAATGCTTTGCAAGAGCGTCGGGCGGAAAATCACCTAGGCAAAAGAACTTGTTCGGATTCCGTGGTTTAAGTACTATCCCGACAGCGATTCGCGCCCTGAAGCGTGCATCCGTCTTGCGGTTGAGCGGCGCGGGCTTGATCGGAGGATTTGGATCGCGCCGCTTGGCGGACCGTCGGATCGTTTGGGGAGGTCCGGGCCCCGCTCCGGAAAACGCAGGACAAGGGAAGACGCGGTGATCGAATCGATGCAATGGTTTCGCCGCCTCGCCATACTCGGCGCGGGTGTTGTCGCGCTCGGAGGCTGCTCCTTCAGCACCGATGCCCTTTGGCCATCTCTGAGTGGTGAGGAGCCCACGGCTGCGGCACCACCGCCCGCTGAAACCATCGCCATCCAGCCCTCGGCCGGGGAACGCGCCAGCCAATCCCAGGCCGGCGCACCGCCACGCCTGGGATCGACGAATTTTGAAGTTCAGCCACCGCAACCGCTGCAGGAGACGGGCACCTTCGTCGGCCAGAAGGTTGGGCAGCTGCGCACCGATTTGGTCCGCCTCCAGGGTTCCATCCAGACACACAATGGCGGCCTGCAGAATCTGCGTCAGCGGACTATCCAGAATGCCGAGACCTATCACCAAACCGTGGCGTCAATCGAATCGCGACTGCAAGTCGGCACCACTCCGGGCAACCCGATGTTGGTCGACGCCTGGAACCTGGCGCAGCGACAGCTCGAGCAGGTCAACAGCGACATCTCGGCGATGAACGATCTGGCAAACCGAGTCTCGGCCGATGCCGCGTTGTCGACCTATTTGCTGGAATCGGTACGCGCCGCCTACGGTCTCTCGGGGGCGATCGAGGAGGATCATCGTCAACTCTCGGTGCTGGAAGACGACACCAACCAGACCGTCGTGCTGATCGATCGCCTGCTGACCGAGTTAAGTGACGACATTCGCCGGCAGAGCGCCTACGTCTCAAATGAGCGTTCCGACATCAACACCCTCGCGGTCGCCATCAAGAACGGCGAGTTGTTCGGTAGCAGCCTGGCCAGCCGCACCTTCACGCCGACGACGGCCGGCTTGGCTCCGGCCTCGGCGCCGCGTCCAAGCTCAACCGCCGGCCGCCGGCCATTGGTGGTGATCCGCTTCGACCGGCCTTCGGTGGCCTACGAGCAGGCGCTCTATAGCGCCGTCAGTCGGGCCTTGGAACGCCGACCCGATGCGTTCTTCGACGTGGTCGCGATCAGCCCGCAATCCGGCAATCGCGGACGCGCCGCCCTCGACACCAACGCCGTGCGCCGTAACGCGCAGCAGGTTCTGCGGTCGCTGACCAACATGGGACTACCGGCCAATCGGGTGGCGTTGTCCGCCGGCAGCTCACCGGATGCGCAAACCAACGAAGTCCGCGTCTTCGTCCGCTGACCGTCGTTCAGTCACTGAGGTGATCCCTGGCGCCTCCGCGTGGGCGTCGTTATGTGATTTACCCAGTGCGTCGATGGCCCGGCGGCCCGCTCCCTTGCGTTGAAGGACGGAGGCTCGTCATGCCAAGCGCCCGCACCTCACCCTCTCGACGGTCGGTCGCAGCGCTTGTTCTGGCGCTGGCGCTGCTGCTCACAACCACCGCTCCCCGTGCCGCCGAACTCGACTCACCGGCCTTCCGCGCCGTGATTGGCGCTCAGGTCGACGCGTTTCGCCGCCAAGCCTGGTCGGAAGCCTTCGGTTACGCTTCCCCCTCGATCCGCACGCTGTTCGGTACGGTGGATCGATTCCGGTCCATGGTTTTGAACGGCTACGAAGCGGTCGTCCGGCCACGCGTGTTCGAATTCGAAGCCCCGGCCGAAATCGACGGTCGACCGACACAGCCGGTGTTCGTCGTCGGGCCCGACGGGGTCGCCCGACGCGCCCTGTACTTCATGGAGCGGCAGCCCGACGGGCGTTGGTTGATCGATGGTTGCATGCTGCTGCCAATCGCCGATCGGACGACGTAACCGATCGATCAGAGCCAACCAATCAGCCGATATCATTGCGTCCGGCGGTAGTGGCGGTTATAGCCGACAGCAACGCCAACCGAGGATGCCCGCCATGCCTGACGCCACCGACCATGCCTCGCAGCGGGCTTTTCCCGTGTCCTGGGAGGAATTGCACCGAACCGGCAAGGCATTGGCGTGGCGCCTTGTGGAGCTTGGCCCCTTCAAGGGGGTGATCGCGATCACCCGGGGCGGCTTGGTGCCGGCGGCCATCGTCGCCCGCGAACTTAATATCCGGGTGGTCGACAGTGTCGGCGTCGCCAGCTACGACGACCAGCGCGAGATCGGCGAGCGACAGGGCGAGCTGCGGATTATCAAGCCGCCATCCATGACGACCGACGGTGATGGCTGGTTGATCGTCGACGACCTCGTCGATACCGGTGAGACGGCGCGGGCGGTTCGCGCCATGCTGCCCAAGGGGCATTTCGCCACGATCTACGCCAAACCGGCTGGACGTCCCGTCGTTGATACCTTCGTGACCGAGGTCAGTCAGGACACTTGGATTTATTTTCCGTGGGACCTGGAACCACGCCCTGTCGACCCAATCGCCGGGCGCCGCCCGCTGGAGGACTGATATTGAACGCTTGACGGGTCCAGCCAGCCGTCAGCCTACGGCCATGGAATCGACCAAGCGCACACCTCCCAGGCGCACCGCCACGAACACCCGAGCCGGCGCACCGGAAGCGATGACCGGTTCCAAGGTCCGGGGGTCACGCACGTCGAGATAGTCGACCGCTGTGATTCCAGCCGTCATCAGCTGGTCCCGCCCCCAGGCGATCTCCGCTTCCGGGGTGCTGGCGCCATCGGTGAGGCGGCCGACCATGCGAAACAAGGTCTTCGGTAGCACGCCCGCAATCACCCGGGCCTCGGGGTCAAGCCGTCCATTGGCGGCCGCCATCACCAACCCGTCAGGCTCGCGCGCTGTTGCGGCGGCAGCCACCTGGACGGGAAGATCAAGGTCGGCTGCGATCCGAGCCATGATCAACAGCAACTGATATTCGCGATCGGCGAACACCACGACATCCGGTTCGGCCTGGATGATCAGTTTGGTGAGCGCCGTGGTCATCCAGTCAAGCGCCTCCCGACGATGGATCCCCTCCATCGGTTCCGCCAAGGATCCAGCGCGGACCCGGGTGTCGACGCCTGACGGAACCATCTGGTCCAAGGGCGGCGCCCAACAGCTGCTCGCTCCTGCTTGGGAAACACGACGCAGATCGGCGATCTCGCTCGCCGGGTCGACCGCCGCTTCGCCATCGCCCATTACACGACTCGGTGCCGGCAGTAGCGCGACCACGACATGGGTCGCGACATGTCGCGCCGCCTTAATCAACAAATTATGGCCGGCATGCAGTTGTCCGGCTGTCGGAACCAGCGCGATACTCTCGCCGGCCACACGCCACCCCGCCACTCGATCCCGAAGGTCCCCCAACCGACGATCGACCGACACGTCGATGCCGCCAAAGCCTTCGCCAACACTCATCGGCGATCGGTTTGAGAATGGGTCGGACGCGCTCATGACGGCTCTCGTGGGTGGCGGCGCTCCAATCACCCTTACGCGGAATTCATCCGATGACGCAATGGACTCACACGCCTTCGGCAAGATCCCGCAGGGCCTCCTCGTCGCGGATCAGGACACGGCCCTGAGCCTGTAAGCTGATCCATCCCTTGGTCTTCAACTGAGTGAAGGTGCGGCTGACCGTCTCGGTTGTCAGGCCGAGATAGTCGGCGATATCCGCGCGGCTCATCGGCACGATAACCGGGTTGGCGTCGACATGCCGCGCCACCTGTCGGTTTGAGAGTAGCAACAGGAACGAGGCGACCTTCTCGCCAGCCGCCTTCCGGCCGAGCACAACCATCTGATCCTGCGCCGCCGCCAACTCGTTCGATGCCATGCCAAGCAACCGCCGCTCCAGCTTCGGCATCTCCTCGAACAAACCTTCCAGCTTGCGGCGCGGAAACCGGCACAGCATCGCCGGAGTCAGTGCCTCGGCGGAATAGGCATAGGTCTCTCGGCTGGTCAGGCCGAGGAAATCGCCCGGGAACAGAAAACCCGTGATCGCCCGGCGACCGTCCGGCAGCAACTTGAACAAGCGGATGCAGCCGCCGGTAACGTTGAACACATAATCCGCCGGCTCTTCCTCCTCGAGAATGATCCTACCGGCATCGACATGAGTGGAATGAAGGATGGAGCAGAGTTTCGCCAACTCACCGTCGTCAAGCGGCGCGCACAACGTCAGGTCGCGAACCTCGCAACCCTCGCAGAACGCGGCGATTCCACCACCCAAGACCGTCTCCGCGCCCGCACCGGAATCCATTACGGTCACCTTTCCCGACAACCCCATGAGCCTCGCCAAACCCCCAGCTTTGATCAGCCTACACCCACGCCATCAAACCCGCCAAGGTCCGCGCCTTAGCGTGAGAAAACTCGATACGGCTACGGAGCTCCCGGAAGGTCGAGCCGGAAGGTCGTGCCATGTTCCCCGGTGCTCTCGAGTTCGAGCCGCCCTCCATGGGCCTGCACAATGTCGCGTGCGATGGTCAGGCCCAACCCCGATCCATCCGTATGAGTCGAGAACTGAAAAGGTTGAAACAGTTTGCCGAGCCCCTCGCGCGGGATGCCCGGCCCGTCATCGATCACATCAATCAGCACGCGACCACCGTCGCGTCGAGCGGCAACAGCCACACGGCTCGCACCGGCACGCGCCGCGTTACCGATAAGATTAGCGAACACACGAAACATCTGATCCCGATCGACACGCAACGTCAGGTCATAGCCGCGCTCAATCACTATTCTCGCCTGATGCTGGCCGTCGCTTTGCTGGCTCTGACGAACGTCGTCGATCAATACACCCAACGTCATCCCCCCCAAAGACAATGGCGGGGTTTCGCGGGTGAAGTTCAATGTTGCCGAGCAGAGGGCGGACGCCCGGTCGATCGCCCGCATCAGGGTAGGCGTTATCTTTTGCACCTCGGGGTCCTGGCTCATCGCCAGTCGGTCGGAGATCAGGGTCGCCGTCGTCAGCATGTTGCGCAGATCGTGGCTGATCTTGTTCACGGCGGTCCCGAGCGCGGCGAGCCGGGTGCGCTGCCGCAGCGCCGCGCGCATGCCTTCCTTCATCGCCGCGAGCTCGCGCACCGCGACGCCGATTTCGTCGCGCCGGCTCTCGTCGTCCAGATCGCTCGCCCGATCCTCCGGCTCGCGGCGGAATGCCACCAGACTGCGTGTAATGGTCTCTAGCGGGCGCACCATCAGCCACCGCAAACTGATGAACACCAACGCGGCGGTGACGATCGAAATCAATACCGACAGGTTCAATATCCGCCAGGAGTAATCGTACATCTCCATACGCATTGGGTACTCGTCGATCGTCACATGCACCGTGGCGCTGGGATCCTTGGGCGCGGGACCGATGACCTTGACGATGCGGTTGCGTGTTTGGAACAACGCGACGAAGGCATCGACAATCAACTCAAAGAAACCATGGGTGGTCAGATCGAACGAAACATGTGGCTCCGGGCGCAGCGGCCGGTGCAGCATCTCCATCGGCATGCCTTTGCGGTACAGCACGATGTCATAGGCGCCGACATGGTCCAGCAGCTCGAAGGTGAGTTCCTGGCTGACCATGCGGTCGGGCGAGACGTTAACCGCCAGCGCCGCCAGATGCGCCGCGTCCAGCTTCTCTGTCAGATACACAAGACGATAGCGCGCGATCGACGGAGTGTAGATCAGCACTTCCGCCAGCATGACGAAGAACACCGTCAACACCAGAAGGCGAAAGGACAAGGATCGGAGGGAAAACCGCACGCGCGCGCTCCGTCAGGCGAACCGCATGATGAAACGAACGATCTTACGGGTCCGCTCGCTGAACAACTTTGGAACATACCAGCTTGAGGCGGCCCGGCGCACCACTTCGGCACGCGTCGGGTAAGGGATCATGACGCCGGTCAGATCACCCACTCCCAGCTTCTTGGACAGCGCCAGCCCATACAATCCGATCAACTCGCCCGCCGCCGCTCCGACCACCGTCGCCCCCAACACCTTGCCGCGCCGGTCCACCAAAAGTTTGGTGAACCCCTCGGCCTCCCGCTCCGCTTGGGCGCGATCGTTCTCGGCATAGGCCCAACGCAAGATCTTGAAGTCCCGGTCCGCCTTGATCAGGCTCTCCTCGGTTTCGCCGACATGGGCCAATTCGGGCGCGGTGTAGGTCACCCGCGGCACCTGATCCAGACTCGCCTTGGCCGGCAATCGGAACAACGTATTCCGTATAACGATACTAGCATGCTGACCCGCCAAATGGGTGAACTGCGGACCGCCGGCCGCGTCGCCGACCGCGAACACCCGACGGTTGCTGGTGCGCATCCGGGCGTCCAAGACCAACCGACCACGCTCGCCGGTCTCGATCCCGGCGCGATCCAGATCCAAGCCATCGAACCCGACCTTGCGGCCGACCGCCACAAGCAGGTGACTCCCGGTCACACCATCCGGCGCGCCGGCGCCCTTTAGGCGTAACGTGATGCCATTCGCCCCCTGGACGACGTCGGTAGCAGTGGCGCCGGTCAGCACTGTCACGCCGTCGCGCTCCAACGCGTGGCGCACGATCTCGGCGGCCTCGGGGTCGTCGGCGCCAAGCAGGCGCGCCGCCTCGACCAGCGTCACTTGACAACCGAGCCGAGCGTGCGCCTGCGCCAACTCGCAGCCGATCGGCCCACCGCCAAGCACCAGCAGATGCTCCGGCCGGGTATCGAGATCGAAGATCGTCTCGTTCGTGAGATACGGCACGGTGTTGAGACCAGGGATCGGCGGAATCGCCGGGGTCGAGCCAGTGGCGAGCACGATCCATTTGGCGCGGATCCGGACATCGCCGCCCGTCACCTCGCGCGGACCGGTGAACCGGGCCTCGGCCTGGATGACCCGGACGCCGAACCCCTCGTAGCGCGCGACCGAATCCATGGGCTCGATGGCGGCGATCACATCCTTCACATGCGCCCGCACTCGTGGCCACTCGACCGGATCGAGCTGGGCCGACAGACCGAAACGATCGGCATGCTTGGCCGAATGGGCGGCATGGGCGGCGGCCAGCAAGGCTTTGGACGGCACACAGCCGACGTTGAGGCAATCGCCCCCCATCACGCCTTTCTCGAATAAAACCACCGAGGCGCCCATTTGCGAGGCGCCCGCCGCAACCGACAGGCCGCCCGCTCCGGCGCCGATCACGCAGACATCGGCATCGATCGTGTCGATCATGATCGCAGTCATCCTTCCCGGGGACCCCGACAGGCAATCGCAAACAGTTGATATAAGGAAAGACGGCCATGATCCAGACGGTGTGCCCGGCCTGACGCACTCAACCCACGCGGCTGGACTTCCACCGCTTGTAGATGATCGGGATCAGCGACAGCACGACAAGCCCGACGATCGGCAACAACACCCCCGGCTCCAGGAACACCTCAAGGCCCGGCACACCCTCGCCCTCGACCAAATGATCGAGCCCGTTGCCCACGGAGATGAAGACGACAGTTCCGGGAATGATCCCAAGGAACGTGGCTATCGCGTACACTCGAACCGGCACACCAAGCAGCGCCGGCACGATGTTCACCAGCCAGAACGGGAACAGCGGCACCAACCGAAGCACCAGCAGGTAGCTCAGCGCGTCCTGCTTGAAACCGGCTTCCAGACGAGCCACGAAAGGCCCCGCCCGGGCTCGCAAGCTTGCGCCCAACGCCGTGCGCGCGGCCAAGAACACAGCCACCGCGCCGACGGTCGCGGCGACCAAGGTCAACACCGTGCCCTCGACCAATCCGAACAGAAACCCACCGGTGATCGTCAGCAACAAGCCGATCGGCAGGGAGAAGGCAATGGCATGCGCGTATATGGCGGCATAGCTAAGACGTGCGGCGAACGGATGCTCCGCGACCCAGCTTTGCAATGTGTCGCGCTGCAGCTGCAGCGTCTCGAAAGATAAAAACCGGCCAAGATCGAACACGAAGAAGGCAATCAGGCCAACCACCAGCACGCCCAGCGGTATCCACCGGCAGAGTCGCATCCCGCGCGCCGCTCCCGCCATGTTGTGGGGTTTGGCGCCCGTCCCGGTCACGCCGTCCTTATCGTCCATCAGTGCCATCGCGCTCCAAACCTAAGCGTCCCGGCGCCCGGCGCCAGTCACCTTGCCGTGAGGAGCCTAAACGGCGCCACTTGGCCACACCAGTCTCGTCATCATGGACCTATCGAGCGGGTCAAACCACACGCATACTTCTTCCATTAAGTTGGAGGATCCCCAATGCCCGACGGACAATCCATCGCCGCGACGCGGCCCAGTGTCTGCCCGCTCGACTGCCCGGATACCTGTTCGCTTGCCGTCACGGTCGAGGACGGGCGGGTAACCGCGGTACGCGGCTCCGATGCCAATCCGATCACCGAATCCGTCGTCTGCAACAAAGTGGCCCGTTACTACCCGGCTTTCGTGCACGGCCCCCGGCGCCTCACCCATCCACTGTTGCGCGTGGGGCCCAAGGGTGGAGCGGATGGTGAAACCCGGTTCGAACGCATTTCCTGGGACGAGGCGTTGGACCGGGTACATGCCGGCCTAAGCGCGGTGATCGAGCGGTTCGGCCCGGAAGCCGTCACCCCGTTCAACTACGCCGGCCCGCACGGCATGCTCGCCATGGGCTCGATGGATTTGCGGTTCTTCCACAAGCTGGGCGCCTCGAAACTGGATCGCCCACCGTTCTGCGGTGGCGTGAAGGGCGAGGCCACGGCGTCGGTCTATGGCACCATGCCCGGAACCCCGCCGGAACAGGGCGAGGATGCCGAATTGATCATCGTCTGGTCGAACAACGTCACGGTCTCGAACCTGCATTTCATTCGGATCATCAACCGCGCCAAAGCCAAGGGCGCGCGCATCGTGGTGATCGACCCCAAGCGCATTAAAGCGGCGGAACAGGCCGATCTGCATCTGGCGATACGGCCGGGCACCGATGTGGCGTTGGCCTACGCCGTGGCTGCCGAGCTGGAGGCGATCGGTGCCTGCGATCAGGCGTTCATCGAGCAGTGGGCGGTCGGCGCCGAGGCGTTCCTGGATGCCGCACGGCGGTGGCCGATAGATCGGGCGGCCGAGGTCTGTGGCGTGCCGGCCGAGGACATCCGGATGCTGGCCCGCTGGTACGCCGAGGCGTCACCGGCGCTGATCGCGCTCGGCAACGGGATGGAACGCAGCCGCAACGGCGGGAACAGCGTGCGCGCCGCTCTCGCTCTGCCGGTGCTGGCCGGGAAATGGGGCGTCCGCGGTGGCGGGGCAATCGCCAAAGTCGGCGCCGCCGTGCCCAAGACCATGACCAAGCTACAGCGCCCGGATTTGGCGCCGGCGGGCACGCGGACCGTGAACATCCTAGACGTGCCGTCGGCGATCCTCGACGAGGACCCGGATCATCCTTGGGCGCCGCCGGTGCGCGGGCTGTTCATCTACAACCACAACCCGGTCGCCACCCACCCCGAGCAGGCCCGGGTGCACCGCGCGCTCTCGCATCCGGAGCTGTTCACGGTCGGTTGCGAGGTGCAGATGACCGACAGCATGGCCTATGCCGACGTCATCCTGCCGGCCTGCAGCCATTTCGAGCACGACGATCTGTTTCCGGCCTATGGCACGACGTTCCTGCAGCGGGCCGAGGCGGTGATCCCGCCGGTGGGCGAAGCGCTGCCGAACACCGAGATCTTCCGCCGCTTGGCCGCTCGCTTCGGTTTCGACGAGCCGTGCTTTAGGGCATCGGACGCCGAGTTGATAGACGACGCGGTCGACCCGGACGACGCCCGGCTTGGCGGCGTGCGTCCGAGCGCCTTGCCGTTGGACAAGGCGTTGAACATGACCGCCAAGGACGGCCGCTCGGACATCATTCCGTTCAGGACGGTGTTCCCGGAAACCTCCAGCGGCAAGGCCGAGCTGTGGTCGGACTGGATGGCCGAGGCGCGTGGCTTTGGAGTGCCGGAGCACCGCCCGCTGGACAGCGCCTACCCACTCGCCCTCATCACCCCGTCTTCGGCCGACCGAACCAACGCCACCTTCGGCGGCGACCCGGCGTCTGACGGCCAGCCCGTGGTCGAAATCCACCCGGAGGATGCCGCCACCCGTGACCTTGTCGACGGCGCCGAGGCGCGGGTGTTCAACGGCCTTGGCGAAGTTCGGTTGCGCGTCCACATCACCGACGCGGTGCGGCCGGGCTGTTTATATTCTCCCAAAGGCGCCTGGGCGCGGACCAGCGATACCGGCCTGACGGTCAACGCTCTGATCCCGAACGATAAGGCCGATTTGTGCGAGGGTGCCTGCTTCAACGACGTGCGGGTCGAGATCGCTCCGGCCTGACCGGATGGTTCCCGTTCGAATGGGTGAGGTATGGCCAAAGTGCAACGCCGCTGAGAATTAGGCCAACGTGGCCGTCCACCTGTACATAGGGCAAATGGAGCGCGACCAACGCGCCGTTGCGTGACCGCGATGTACCGGGAGCACCCAGTACCCGGACGCTGGCGTAACCGTCTCCCAGCCAGACCAAGGCATCGTCGGAGTCGGTCTCCTCGGGGTACCGGTCGACCAACTCGGTTCCAAGAAGCGCCGTTACCGCCTGCCCGGCGAATTCGATCCGGAAGGCATCGCGCCAGTCATCGCGATAGCCCAGCGTGAGATACGGCATGATCTCGACCAGATCGGCCAGAAACAACTCATCGGCATCCGGCATGGCCGCCTCGGCCCGCTGTTCGTCCCAATAGGCGTGCAACCGATCGAGCCAGCAAATCGATGCCGGCGACCGCCAGCGATCCGCCCAATCATCAATGCTCAGAACCACGGCGTGTTCCTCCTCCAAGCGTGTCGTCATCGACCACGCTATGAGAGGATCAGGTGGGTTTTCAGCGGTACCGAGGACCCGATTGCATCACGCCTCGGCCGCGCCCATGGCCAAGAACTTGTCGCGGCGCTCGGCCCGGAGTTGGCCACCGTCGAGCTTGATCAATTCCTCGAGCGCAGTCGCTATAACCGCGCCCAGGGCGTCCAGCGCCGCGACCGGCTCGCGGTGCGCCCCACCCAGTGGTTCTGGAATGATACCGTCGATCACGCCAAGCTTCTCCAGATCCTGAGCGGTCATCCGCAATGCCTCGGCGGCGTCGCGCGCATGCTCGGCCGACCGCCAGAGGATCGACGCACAGCCTTCCGGCGAGATCACCGAATAGATCGCGTGCTCAAACATAAAGACCCGGTTACCGGCCGCCAGCGCCACGGCGCCGCCGGATCCCCCCTCGCCGAGGATCGCGGCGATCAGCGGTACACGCACGGCCAGGCAGGTCTCGATCGCCCGAGCGATCGCCTCGGCTTGACCACGCGCCTCGGCATCGACCCCGGGATAGGCGCCGGCGGTATCGACGAAGGTGAGGATCGGCAAGCCGAATCGGTCGGCAAGCTGCATCAACCGGCGCGCCTTGCGATAACCCTCGGGCCGCGCCATGCCAAAATTACGACGCACCCGCTCGTCGGTCGTCGCCCCCTTCTCGGTGCCGATCACCACGACCGAGCGGCCATGGAACCGGCCAAGACCGCCCACGACGGCGGCATCGTCGGCGAAGGCTCGGTCGCCCGCCATCGGCTGGAAGTCCTGAATAAGATGGTCGATCGCCGCTTGCGCGTGCGGCCGATCCGCGTGGCGCGCGACCTGCACCTTCTGCCATGGAGAGAGTTTCTGATAGGTCGCGCGGAGTTGCCGCTCAACCTTGCCTTGCAGCTTAGCGACCTCATCGGCGATGTTGAGATCGCCCTGCGTGGAGAGGTGCTTTAGCTCTTCGATCTTGCCTTCGAGATCGGCGATCGGTTTCTCGAAGTCCAGGAAATGGCGCATCCGCTCCTCGGTCCCGCTTACTCAGGCGGGGCGACCATACAGAGCCACCCGCCCACTCTCAAGCCGCCAACCGTGTCGCTATCGCTCCGCCAAGGGGTGGTGATTCTCCACAAGGCTGCGCAGGCGTTCCGCCAAGACGTGCGTGTAGATCTGAGTGGTGGAAATATCGGCATGCCCCAGCATCTGCTGCACGCTGCGCAGATCGGCGCCATGGTCGAGCAGGTGGGTCGCGAAGGCGTGGCGCATCACGTGCGGCGACACCCGCGACGGTTCGATTCCGGCCTCTATAGCGACCTCGTCGAGTATCTGGGCGAAGCGCCGGCGGGTCAGATGTCCTTCGGCCGAGCGTGAGGGAAACAGAAACACCGACATTTCCCCGGGCGCCAGGAAGACGCCACGCACCGTCTTGTAGGCTTTGATGGCCGTCATCGCCGCCTCCGTCAGCGGCACCATCCGCTCCTTGCCGCCCTTGCCCCGTACGATCAGTACCCGAGGATCGCGCGCGACGGCCGCAAACGGCAGGCCAACCAGCTCCGAGACCCGCAGGCCGGTGGCGTAGAGAATTTCCATCAGGCAAACCAACCGCACGCCCTCGGCACCGTCATGGGACCGGGCGGCATCCAGCAAAGCGTCGACCTCGGCCTCGCTGAGAATTTTCGGCAGCGGGCGACCTCGGCGCGGAGCATCGATCGCGACACTCGGATCATCGCTACGATGGCCGTCGGCGTAGAGGAAGCGAAAGAACTGACGCAGCGTGGACAGCCGGCGCGCCGCCGTACGCGGAGCCAACCCGTTCGCCTCAAGCGCCGCCAGATACCCGCGCAATCCTTCGGCGTTGGCCGTCTCAAGCCCGCCGTGCGGCATCAGCCAACCAGCGGCGTCGGCCAGGTCCCGGCGGTAGGAGTCCAAGGTATTGCGGGCGGCGCCGCGCTCGGCGGCCATCATCTCCAAGAACGTCTCGACCGCGGCTGGCGTCGCGGCCGCCGAAGGTCGACGTCCTGGCCCGCCTCCTGGCCCGCCGCGTCGCATCGTCACAGCCCGTGGGCCAGCGCCGCCTCGGTGGCGAGCCGGCGCGCATCCGCTTCCAGCCCGACCAGACGTAGGGCGCGAGCCGTCTCGGCGATGGCGAGCGGATCGAGCACGTCGAGCGGCACCTCACCGAGCGCCGCGACGGCCAACGCCACCGTCTCACCCAATCGACCATCGGCGACGGACGCGCGCAGGCCAAGGACGAAGGCCGCGCCGGGCGTCGCATAACGAGTGGTCGGTGGCACGGCAGCCAACCCCGGCCATGCCCCGGCTCCAACCGGGGCGCCTAAGCTGTCCATCAAGGCGAGCGCCATGGCCGCGCGACCCGAGGCAGCGGCCGGATCGGCAGCCTTGAGCCATTCCCACCAGCCGTCGACGGCCGCCGCGTCGAACTGAACCAGGGAGTCGCCCCCGGCAATGCGTGCCAAAGGCCAAAGCCGACGCCAGGCCGCCCGCGCCGTTGGATCGCCCGAGGCGGCGATCCGGCGCAGCCGCTCCATCCACGGCGTGGCGGCCACGTGGTCACCCGCGGCAATCAGACCGCGAACCGCGTCCTCGGTGAACCAGTCAAGTAAGGCGTCGGGTTGCAAACTGGCCAACAAACCACCGAACAACCGCGCCGTCTGGCTCCAGCCGGCCTTGCCTTCGGCAATCTCAAACGCCTTGGCGATTGTCTGGGCGCGGGCGACCGGAACCGTCTGCGCCTCCGCCGCGCGCCACAAGATTGCCCGCGCGTAGGGGCCGGGATCAGCTTCCGCGACGCTTAGGGCCTTATCAAGACTGTCCGCCTGCAACGACACTTCGGCGTACAGATCGGTTACTCCCCGGGCTTCGATCGCACCGGCACGTTCAGCCTTCTCCGCCACCGCGAGTTGGGCGGTGAAAGGCGGTGCCGCGGCACCGCGGGACAGCGCCACCAGCACTGGCAACGACGTGATCGCCGCCGCGTCCGGGTCGATCGGCACGCCGGCAACCCGCGCCAGGGCCACGTGCACGGGTTCCGCGCCCTCAAGTCGGACGGCAGCCTCCGGTCGACCGCCGGTCGCCGCCTGCGCCAGCTCGATCAGCAATGGATCGGGCGCCGAGATCTCGGCCAACAACCGGGCACCGAAATCGACTTTCGCCATGTTACCGGCGCGAAAATCACACACCACCGTGGCCTTGATCCAAAAATAACCGCCGCTGTCGCCGACGAAACGATCATTAAGCGCGCAGGCGGTCACGTCGTCACCGATGGCGAACGCGTGCTCGGCCAGCACACGAGCCAGCTCAAGGGTCATAAAACCGTCGGGCAGAACACGGGTGAGCGCCGCTAACTCGTCAAGCGCCCCCATCGCCAATAACCGTTCGGCCCGCCGTGTCACCAACGCACCAGGAGCCGTCAGGTCCTTGGGCACCGGACCCGTGGTCAACAGCAGCCGGCGCGCCAGGTCGCGTAGGCCATGGCTACCCGGCGCGGCCGGAAGCAACCGCACCAACCGCTCGGCGATACCGCCCGGCGTGCCACGCCACAACTCGCCATCCAACCCGCCCGTCGTCGTAGACAGGGTGCCGACCGTGTCGACCGCCAGACGATCGAGAGTCTCGATCCGGATGGCGCCATCGGCGGTGGTACGCGGCGCGACTGGTGGCCGAGCGGTGCCGTCCGACGCCGACGGCGCGGGCAGGTTTGGTGCCATCAGATGGGGGATGATCGGGCGGGTAGCATCGGTCGGTTGGGAAGTGTCGGCGGGCGCGGGTGGGCTCAGCAATAGGGGCGGAGCAAGCTGAACCGGCGCGCCGACCTGCGCCGGAGCTGGTGTCGTCAAACCCGCCACGATGGCGACGAGCAACGCCAGACAGCAGACCCGACGTGGCCGGTCAGCGTGGGAAGCGATCATTCGGGATCACCTTCTCGACCGTAGCCGTCGGCGGCGGGAAGTCCCAGGTCAGCAGAAACGCCGCCCCACCGGCAAGCAGGACGAGCAGAAGAACAAACAAAAACAGCATAAATCGCATGACGCTGGCCTAGATCACGAGCATGGCGGCGGCCGGTTGGCTATTCCCTGTAAATGACACGTCATCCTCCAGGCGCTCACCGTCTCTGGCGACTGCCGCAGCGGCTGTGATACCGTCCGATCATGGCGCGACTTAGGCACTTTATCGACGCGGATGATGCGGCGCAACGCAACCCCCGGGATCGGCTCGATCAGTGGGCTCAGCGATGAGCGGTACGGTCACGACACAAACGCAAGGCAACGAATCGGCCGCGACGCCAGCGTTGGATCGGACGATCGTCCTGGTTGGTTTGATGGGGGCCGGCAAAAGCAGCATCGGTCGACGCTTGGCACAGCGCCTGGGCATCGCCTTCGTCGACGCCGACATTGAGATCGAACGGGCGGCTGGGCGCACTATTCCGGAAATTTTCGAGGCTTTCGGCGAACCCGCGTTCCGCGACGGCGAGCGACGGGTGATCCGCCGACTGCTAGAGGAACCAGTGGTGCGTGTCCTCGCCACCGGGGGTGGTGCCTACATGGACGACGAGACTCGCCACATTATCCAAGAGCGAGCGATTGCGCTGTGGCTGAAGGCGGATCTCGATACCCTGTACGAGCGCGTCTCCCGCCGATCCAACCGGCCTCTACTGAAGACCGACGACCCCAAGGCGACACTTCGTAATCTGATGGACCGACGCTATCCGGTGTACGCCGCGGCCGACATCATCGTGGAAACTCGGCGGGTTCCGATTGAGACCACCGTTGAGAACGTCTATCAGGCGGTATGCGATCACCTAATCAGCGTAGAGACCCCCACCGCATGACTGCTATCGACACCGTGGATGTCGAACTTGGCGAACGACGCTACGCCATCCGCGTCGGAAGTGGCTTGTTAGCGCGGGCGGGTGAGGAGCTGGTCGCCATTGCCGGAGGTCGGCGGGTCATCGTGGTCGCGGATGCCGCCGTCGCGGCACTGCACCTGATGACGTTGCGCGCCGCCTTAGCGCCGGTCGTCGGCCGGATCGACGTTTTCGAGGTGGCGGCCGGCGAGGCATCCAAATCATTCGCCACCTTCGAGCGGCTGGCCGAGGATATTCTCGCCGCCGGGATTGACCGTGGCACGGTGATCCTGGCGTTCGGTGGAGGGGTAATCGGCGATCTGGCCGGTTTCGTCGCCGCGACAGCGCTGCGCGGTCTCGACTACGTGCAGCTTCCCACCACTCTGTTGGCTCAGGTCGATAGCTCGGTCGGCGGCAAAACCGGCATCAACACCCGCCACGGCAAGAACCTGATCGGCGCCTTTCATCAACCAAAAGCCGTCCTTATCGACACCGATCTGCTGGACACCCTGCCACGGCGCGAGCTTCTGGCCGGCTATGCCGAGGTGGTGAAATATGGCGCGATCGGCGATTACGCGTTCTTCGAATGGCTGGAAACGAACGGTCGCACCCTTATCGATGGCGACGCCGACGCCCGCCGTCAGGCGATCGTGACCGCGTGCCGGGCCAAGGCTGCGGTCGTCGCCGAGGACGAACGTGAGAGCGCCGGAGGTCGGCGGGCGCTGTTGAATTTCGGGCACACCTTCGCCCACGCGCTTGAGGCAATGGCCGGCTATAACGGGAGCCTGCTGCACGGCGAAGCCGTGGCGGCGGGCATGGCGCTGGCGGGCCGGTTGTCGACCCGAGTTGGGCTTTGCGATGGTCAGGATGTGGAACGACTGATTGCCCATCTCGACAGCCTTGGCCTACCGACTAGCCTGAAAACCGTCGACCCCGATGGCCATTGGGCGGCGGACGCCATGATGGCGCACATGCTCAAGGACAAGAAGGCGAGGGATGGCCGCGTCGTGTTCGTTCTGCTCGATCGATTGGGCGCCGCTCGCGTCGTCAACGATATCGACCCCGCCCATCCTCGCGCGCTGCTGGCCCGCGCCCAAGCCGCCTGAGGAGAGGCCAGTTGGCCTAACACCATGGACTTCTATCTGGATCTAGACGTCGACTTCACGCTGACCCTGCTGGGTATCGTGCTGTTGGTCCTCATCAGCGGGTTTTTCTCCGGCTCCGAGACCGCGCTGACCGCCTCCAGCCAGGCCCGGCTGTCGCAGCTGTCCCGCAAGGGCAACGAGAACGCCTCGACCGTCGTTGCCCTCAAGAAGCGCAGTGATTCCCTGATCGGGGCGATCTTGATCGGCAACAACATCGCCAACATCTTCGCCGCCGCCCTGGCGACGAGTGCCCTAATCACGCTACTCGGTGAAAGCGGCGTCGTGTTCGCCACCATTGGCATGACGGTTCTGATCGTGATCTTCGGCGAAGTTCTTCCCAAAACCTACGCGATCAACAACCCCGACCGCATGGCATTGGCCGTCGCACCGGTGATTCGAGCCCTGGTGTTCGTGCTTACCCCATTCACATGGGCAAGCCAGAAGGTGGTGCGCGGAACCCTGTGGCTGTTTGGCGTGTCCGTTTCAGCCGGTCTGGGCCATGACGAGCGTGAGGAGGAACTACGCGGCCTGATCGAAATGCACGGCGGCGGCGGCGAGGACGTCGAGCATGAGCGGGCCATGCTGCGCAGCATTCTTGATCTCGCCGATGTCGATGTCTCGGAGATCATGACCCATCGGCGCAACGTCAGCATGCTGGATGCCAGCGCACCGATCGACGATCTTCTGGAACAGGTGCTGGAGAGCCCATACACCCGGTTACCGCTCTATAGCGGCGACACCGACAACATCGTCGGCGTACTGCACGTCAAGGCGCTGTTGCGGTCGATCCGATCTCACGGCGGCGCCGCCCCCGACGACCTGGACGTCGTCGCCATCGGCAACGACCCCTGGTTCATCCCCGACACCACCACCTTGCTGGATCAGATGCAGGCGTTCCGCAAGCGCCGCGAGCATTTCGCCGTGGTGGTCGATGAATACGGCAGCGTCATGGGCGTGGTGACCCTGGAAGACATCTTGGAGGAGATCGTCGGCGACATCCTGGATGAGCACGACGTGGTGGCGGTTCCCGGTGTACGGTTACAACCCGATGGTTCCTACGTGGTCAATGGCACGGTCACGATCCGCGACCTGAACCGTGAGTTCGAATGGAACCTGCCGGACGAGGAAGCCTCGACGATCGCCGGTTTGGTGCTGCACGAGGCGCGGCGTATTCCGGAGGTTGGCCAGGAGTTCGCCTTTCACGGATTAAGGTTCCGCATCCTGCGGCGACAACGCAATCAGATATCCTTGTTGCGGATGACCGTTCTGAATCGGGAGACGGCCGATTGACCGGCACTGGCTGGCCACGCATGCTCCAGCTCACGTCAACCCACGCTAACACCGTAACTATTATTCCCTTTTGGAGCGACACCATGCCTTTGAGTCCAGCTGTCGAGCGTGACCTCGTTCACGATCGCACCATCGTCTGCCGTGGCTGGCGTCGGGTCGACGGGATGTGGGATATCGAGGGCCATCTGGTCGACACCAAGACCTATGGCTTTCCGAATGAGTTCCGGGGTCAAGTGCACGCGGGACAGCCGATCCACGACATGTGGCTCCGCTTGACCATCGACGCCGACCTGAGCGTGATCGATGCCGAGGCCGCGACCGACGCCGGGCCGTTCCCAATCTGCCCTGACATCACACCGAACTTCAAGCGGCTGATCGGCCTCAACATCGGCGCCGGCTGGCGGCGCACGGTGCGCGAGCGGCTCGGCGGCGTCGAGGGCTGTACGCATCTGGTGGAGCTTTTAGGCCCGCTGGCCACCACCGCCTACCAGACGATCTTCGGCGAGAAATCCCGCATGCGCCGCGAAGCCGAGGCACGCGGCGACGCCCCCCCGGAAGCCAAGAAATCCGGCCGGCCGCCGTTGCTCGATTCGTGCCACGCTTTCGCCGAGCACAGCCCCGTGGTCGCTAGGCTCTGGCCGGACTGGCACGCCAAGCCGGCCGAAACACAGCCGCTCGACGCCGAATAAGCCGCCTAAATAAGCCACGTGACCGGACATTTCGCTTGGGCACTTACCCGGAACGGCGGCGCCATACCATGCCGGTGGCCGGATCGTCATGGACCACGCCATGGTCGAGATCGTGCGCGTCCACGGTCTCAAGCACCCAATCCGCGCGGTGCGCGCCTTTCAGCGACGGGGTTCGGCCATCCAATCCCCGGCTCTTTCCGTCCCATTGGCGCTCGTAGCGCCACACCAGGTAGCGATAATAGGTCAGGATAAACACGCGGGTAGCCGAGGTTAGGCCGTTCTTGCGCCGCCGTCGGTTGATCTGGGTGCACAGATTGTTGATCGTGACCCCTTCTCCGCCCGCGATCCGTTCGAGGGCGATCCACATCTGCGGTTCCAACCGCATACTGGTTCGTTTGTTACCGATCGTGACGTTGCGGCTTTTCAGAGCCGATCTATTTGTCATCGTGTGCCGACAATCCGCCCTCTAACGCTCTGTGATCGCTCGGTATCGTGACCATCCCCAAAGACCGGCAGCATGTGCACGGAAAGAGTCTCGATGCAACCATATAACGTTTAAGGGATTATCGGTCGATTTTGGGTTGCCGATGCTGCGATTAAATCAACGATCATGCGGGCCGCCGAGATCAAGCTCGAGCGCATGGATTGCGCCTTGTAGCTCCTGCGCCAGCACGTCGTGAACCAGACGATGCCGCGCCACCCTAGACACTCCCTCGAACGCATTGGCGCGCAGGCGCACCCGGAAATGCGTCTCGCCCCCCGGTCGCCAACCGGCGTGGCCGGCGTGGTGGTGCGAATCGTCCTCGATCTCCAGGACAACCGGTTGAAAGGCATCTTGCAGCTTGCGACGCAGCGTTTTGGCCATCGACATGGTATGGACATTCCTTTCAGGCGCGTTAGTTTCACGTTTCCTTCGTCCCGCCCTATGAGACGTTCATGACCTTACGGCTCATGAGCGCAACATGGTCCACTTGATGCCAAAGGCCAATCCACAGGAACTGGAATCCGATCGGCTGGATCCGCACGTCCATGTGCGCGTCTGCGATCATCCGGACTGCGCGGCGGCGGGAGAATTCCGCGCGCCGCAGGCGCGGAACCGCCTGAGCGATTACTATTGGTTTTGCCTGGACCACGTCCGCGAGTACAACAAATCTTGGAACTATTACGCTGGCATGTCCGATCATGAGGTCGAAGAAGATATCAGGCGTTCCACGACGTGGGAGCGCCCGACGTGGCGCCTGGGTACCGCTCGCACCCGCAGTCAAGCATTTCGCGGCATTCACGATCCGTTTGACGTGCTGCACGATGAAGGCGAGAAGGTCGATGACCCTGGTGGACGTCGGCCAAGCCAGGATACTGCGGAGGGGCGTGCCGTCGCGATCATGGGCCTGGAACCGCCACTCACCCTTGAACGTCTCAAGCGGCGGTACAAGGAATTGGTTAAACGACACCACCCCGACGCCAACGGCGGTGACAAAACCGCTGAGGAACGGTTGAAAAGTATCAACGAGGCCTATACGACTTTGCGTCGCTTTCTCAACTGAGGGACCGCGCCTCGCGAGCCCCTCTCCGATCCGCAGGACAGTCATACATGGCGAACGATAGCCTCATCGAGCGCAAGCCAGCCCATCACCTAGACCGGCCCGATCGGGAAGTCTCGGCACGGGAGCTGTTTGGCCTCGACATCAACCTCATGGTGCCGGCATTCAGCGAACCGAGCGAATACGTGCCGATCCTGGACGAAGCCTATCTGTTCGACCACGACACCACGCTCGCCATTCTGGCCGGGTTCGCCAAGAACCGCCGGGTGATGATCCAAGGTTACCACGGCACGGGCAAATCGACCCACATCGAGCAGGTCGCGGCGCGGCTGAACTGGCCGTGTATTCGGATCAACCTGGACAGCCATGTCAGCCGCATCGACCTGATCGGCAAGGACGCCATCGTGCTGCGCGATGGCAAGCAAGTGACCGAATTCCGCGAAGGCATCCTGCCCTGGGCGCTGCAGAACGCGGTGGCGTTGGTGTTCGACGAGTACGACGCCGGCCGCGCCGACGTGATGTTCGTGATCCAACGCGTGCTTGAGGTCGACGGCAAGTTGACGCTTCTGGACACCAGCAAGGTAATCCAGCCGCATCCGTATTTCCGGCTGTTCTCGACGGCCAACACCGTGGGCCTGGGCGACACCACCGGGCTGTATCACGGCACCCAGCAGATCAACCAAGGGCAGATGGATCGCTGGAACATCGTCACCACCCTGAATTATCTGGCGCACGACGCGGAGGTCAACATCGTGCTGGCCAAGTGCCCCAGCTACAACACCGCGGAAGGGCGCGATCTGATTTCAAAGATGGTGACGTGCGCCGATCTGACCCGCACCGGTTTTATGGCCGGCGACATCTCGACGGTCATGTCACCCCGCACGGTGATCACCTGGGCCGAGAACGCCGAGATTTTCGAAGGCGACCTGAATCTGGGCTTTCGGTTGACCTTCCTGAACAAGTGCGACGAGGTCGAGCGTTCGATCGTGGCCGAGTATTATCAGCGCTGCTTCGGTGATGAAATCACCGAGACCGGCGTGAAAGCCGCCGAGTAAGACGCCGCGAACGATGCGCAACAACCGCGCCCCCGAGGATCCAGCGTTCGAGGATTTCAAGCGCGCCACCGCCGCCTGTGTGCGCGCGCTGTCCGGCGAGACCGAGCTGGAAGTGACTTACGGCGCCGAGAACGCGGCGGTGATCGGAACGCGTGCGCGCCTGCCCGCGCCACCCAGGGACCTGGACCCGGTTGAGCTGGCCAAAATGCGCGGCGAATCCGACGCCCTGGCTCTGCGCCTGCGCCATCACGACGATACAATCCATGCCCGGCGCGTGCCGCAAAACCAGGCCGCGCGTGAAATTTTCGATGCCGTCGAACAAGCTCGGGTCGAGGCCATCGGCGCCCGCAGCATGGACGGTGTCGCCGCCAATTTGGGGGCCGC
Source organism: Alphaproteobacteria bacterium (assembly GCA_013203465.1). Lineage (GTDB taxonomy): Bacteria > Pseudomonadota > Alphaproteobacteria > Thalassobaculales > Thalassobaculaceae > JABMNR01. The sequence continues at coordinate 48,721 of JABMNR010000043.1, read as the reverse complement.
GCTCGACGCGCGCTATCGCCATAAGGGGTTGGAGCGGGCGGAAAAGGACGATATCGCCCTGGCCGACGTCATCCGTCTGATGGCCCGCGAGACGTTGACCGGCGCGGCGCCGCCGGAATGCGCGCAACGGGTGATCGACCTATGGCGCCCCTGGATCGAAAGCAAGGCTGGCGCCGACCTCAAGCAGCTGGGCAACCATCTGTCGGATCAGAACGCCTTCGCCACCGCCGCCCGTCAGCTGATTGCCGATCTCGACCTGGAGGTCGGTGAGGAAGGCATGGCCGAGGATGACGCGAGTGAGGCCGACGGCGAGGACGACGGCGGTGACCTGGACGAGACCAGCGACGGCGGCACCCGCGGCACCACCGAGGACGGTACCGAGACCGAAACCATTCCATCGGACATGCAGGCCGGCGACGAAAGCGCCGAGGGTGAAGACGCCGAGGAAATGGACATGGAGCCGGGCTCGGGCGACGAGGAGCCGGCCAATCCGGGTTCCCCGGTTCATCCGAACATGGATGGCAGGAACTGGCAGGACGCCGCTTACCGCGCCTACACCAAGGAATATGACGAAATCGTTCCGGCCGACGAGCTGTGCGACGCCGACGAGCTGACCCGGCTGCGCGCGCTGTTGGATCAGCAACTCAGCCACCTGCAGGGGGTGATCGGCAAGCTGGCCAACCGACTGCAGCGCCGGCTTATGGCGAAGCAAAACCGATCGTGGGAGTTCGACCTGGACGAAGGGGTGCTGGATGCCGGTCGGCTGTCCCGCGTGGTGACCGCTCCGCTGTATCCGCTCTCGTTCAAGATGGAGAAGGACACCAATTTCCGCGATACCGTCGTCACCCTGCTGATCGACAATTCCGGCTCGATGCGCGGCCGGCCGATCACCATCGCGGCGATCGCCGCCGACATCCTCGCCCGCACGCTGGAACGTTGTGGCGTGAAGGTGGAGATCCTCGGTTTCACTACCCGGGCCTGGAAAGGCGGCTCGGCGCGGGAGCGTTGGATTTCCGGCGGCAAGCCCCAGAATCCGGGCCGCCTCAACGATCTTCGGCACATCATCTACAAACCCGCCGACGCGCCCTGGCGTCGGGCACGCAAGTCGCTCGGCCTGATGTTGCGCGAGGGCATCCTCAAGGAGAATATCGACGGCGAGGCGTTGCTGTGGGCGCACAATCGTCTGTTGGCCCGCACCGAGGAACGGCGAATCCTGATGGTGATCTCCGACGGCGCGCCGGTCGACGATTCCACCCTCTCGGTCAATCCAGGCAACTATCTGGAAAAACATCTGCGCGACGCCATTCGCTACATAGAAACCCGTTCGCCGGTGGAGTTGGTTGCCATCGGTATCGGCCACGACGTCACACGGTACTACCGCCGCGCCGTCACCATCGTGGACGCCGAGCAGCTTGGCGGCACCATGATGGAACAGCTCGCCTCCCTGTTCGACGAGGACGACGGACCGCGTAGCGCCACCGCCTCGCGAGGCCGAGCGTCGCTGCACGCTCTTTAAGGGCGCATTCCACCCTTCGACAGAACGCAAAACAGCGCTAAGCTTGAGCTCTCATTATAGGAGGCTCACCCATGCGCCACGTTCTTCGCTCCTTGCTCCTGCTGACCGTCACGGTCCTATGGCTCACCACCCCCTTGGCGGCCAAGCCGCTCAATTTGATCATCCTGCACCTCAATGATTGGGACAAGATGGACAGCGCCGGACGTGTGGCGTCGGTGATCAAAGCCGAGAAGGCCAAGGCCGCGGAAAACGGCGCGGCCGTTCTGGTCACCTTCGGCGGTGACATGATCTCGCCCTCGCTGATGTCCGGGATCGACCAGGGCGCTCACATGATCGAACTCGGCGAAGCCGTCGGCATCCAGTACGGAGCACTCGGCAATCACGAGTTCGATTTTGGCCCCGAGGTGCTGAAACAACGTCTGGCCGAGGCCGACTTTCCCTGGATGTCCAGCAACACCCTCGTCAACGGCAAGGTGTTCCCGGGCTTAGACGGATCCCAACTCGTGGAGATCGATGGCTACAAGATCGGCATCATCGGTCTGACCACGCCGGAGACGATCTTCCTGTCGAGCCCAGGCGCGACCGTGACCTTCACGAGTTACGCCGAGGCCGGCCAGCGTGAGGTCGCGGCGCTGAAGGCGCAGGGGGCCGACTTCATCATCGTGCTCAGCCATGGCGGCGAAGGCCTCGACCGCGAGTTGACCCGAACCCTGCGCGATGTCGATTTGGTGATGGGTGGTCACGACCATCTGGCTCGGACGGTTTACGATGGCCGCGACATGACCGCCGCCGCCGGCTCGCAGGGCGAGTTCGTGGCCAAGGTCACGCTGACCATCGATCGCGTGGAGAAGCGCGGTAAGACAAGCTTGGTCTGGTCGCCGGCGTTTGATCTTATCCCGACCCGCAACGCCACACCGGACGCCACGGTTCAGGCCAAGGTCGATGGATATCTCGCTACGTTGGACAAGGAACTCGGCCAAGTGATCGGCTCAACGAGCATCGAGCTCGACACCCGCCGCGCGTCGATCCGAAGCGTCGAAACCGGTTTTGGTAATCTGGTCGCCGATGCCTCACGCGCCGCCACCGGCGCCGATGTCGGCATTGCCAATGGCGGCGGCATTCGCGGCGACAAGGTCTATGCCGCCGGCACCGAACTGACCCGTAAGGATATTCTCTCGGAGCTGCCCTTCGGCAACTCGACGGTCAAGCTTGAGTTGACCGGGGCTCAGCTCCGCGCGGTGCTTGAGAACGGGGTCAGCGAAGTGGAAAAGGGTGCCGGCCGGTTCGCCCAAGTCTCCGGCATGGTTTTCAGTTACGACGCCTCCAAGCCGGCCGGCGCGCGGGTCGTCGAGGTCACGGTGGGTGGCAAACCGCTCAATACGGCAGGAACCTATACGCTGGCCACCAACGACTACGTTGCCGGCGGCGGCGACGGGTACGCGGTGTTCAAGAAGGCCAAGGTGCTGGTCGACGGCGACGCGGGCGGTCTGCTGGCCGGGCAAGTGATCGACTACATCAAGGCCAAGGGCACCGGTGGGTCCAAGGTTGAAGGGCGCATCACCCGGCTCGATTAGGCGACGATGCTGTAGCGGTCCGGCACCAATCCCGTGCCGCAACGATAGGCTTTCGGCCGTCTCCTCCTGCGGTAAGCTTGGTCACCATATCGACCGCGCTCATCAGGAGGAGACGACCATGTTGTTCGACGTACGCAAATACACCTGCCGGCCAGGCACCATCGGCAAGCATCTGGAGGTGTACGAAAGGATGGGCAAGGCGCCGCAAGCGCGGCATCTCGGCCAGCCGGTTCTGTACGCCAAATGCGAGACCGGTGATCCGAACACCTACATTCACATCTGGGCCTATGAGAGCGCCGGCGACCGTGAGGCCAAGCGCGCGGCGATGTGGGCCGATCCGGACTGGGTCGCCTACACCCAGGAAAGCGCCAAACTCGGTGCGTTGGCCGCTCAGGAGAACGCGCTCTACAACGACGTGAACTTCTACCCCTTCAAGCGCTGACGTTCTCTCGGACAAGCGAACCGTCCCGGGCGACCACGCGTCCGGCCTTAACCACCAGCGCCCGCGGCGGCCGGTCGACCACCGCCTCCGCGGGTGTCTCCGCATCCACCGCGATGAAATCCGCGACGTGTCCCACAGCCAGGCCATGGGACGGGCGCCCCATCATCGTCGCCGAGGCTGTTGTGGCCAGTGCCAGTGCCGTGGCCAACCCTTCGTCGGTGCGAAAGCCGGCGCGGTAGGCGATCAGCATCGCGCGTTCCAGCATGTCGGCATTGCCGAACGGCGACCAGGCGTCGCGCACATTGTCCGACCCGGCCGCCACGGCCACACCCGCCGCCCGCAAGGTCTCGATCGGGATCAACGGGGTCGGTCCCGGCCCGTTGGTCAGGATCGTCACCCCAGCCACCGCCAGTGCCTCGGCGGTGATCGCCAACGTTTTGGCGTCGATCGTGGCAAGCGCGAAGGCATGACTGACCGTCACCCGCCCGCCGAGACCGAGTACACGGGTTCGCTCGGCGATCGCACGCAACTCCAAGGCACCTTGGTATCCTGGATCGTGCAGATGGATGTCGACGCCGACACCGTGACGCTCGGCCAGGCCAAATACCGCATCCAGGTGTCCATCCAGATCACCATCGACACCGATCGGGTCAATACCACCAACCAACTCCACGCCTTCGCGCAAGGCCGCGTCCAGCAGATCACTCACACCCGGCGCGGTCAGCAGCCCCGACTGCGGAAACGCCACGAGTTGCACGTCGATTCGGCCACGCCGCGCTTCACGCGCCGCCATGACGCCGTGCAGATGGTCCAGTTTGCAGGCCGGATCGATGTCGACATGACTGCGCAACGCCACGGTGCCGCGCGATAGCGCCCGATCAAGGAAATTCAGGGCCCGACGTTCAACCGACAAACCCAGATCGCCCCGCCCTGCCTTCTCCGCCTCGATCCGGTGGCGCACGGTCGGCCCGGCGCGATGCGACCGCCACGGCAAGCCAAGGAAGGTTTTGTCCAGATGAACATGGCCGTCGACCAATGCCGGCAGCAACAGTAGGCCGCACAAATCCTCGTCATCGGGAGATGACGGTATTGCCGCCTGAACCACGTGAACCACCCCGTCGCGCACCGTCAGGTCGACCAGACGGCCATCGGCCAGACGGCCGCCGCGAAACACCACCTCTTTCGCGGATCGCGCGTTCATGGCCCACCCATCTCCCCCAGATATCGTGTCGGCGCCACGCCCAAGGCGCGGCGGAACATGACAATGAAAGCGCTGGGACTGGCATAGCCGAGGTCGAGCGCGACCGTGGTCACCGCTTCGCCGGCGGCCAGGCGTTCCAACGCCGCCAACAGCCGGCGCCGTTGCCGCCAGTGCCCGAAGCTCATGCCGCAATCGCGCTGAAACAGACGCGCGAGTGTGCGCGCGCTGGCGCCAACGAGCCGACCCCAGGCAGCCAAATCGCGGTTATCGGCGGGTGTCGCCAGCAGAGCGTCGGCAACACCCGCCGCCCGCCGATCGCCCGGCATTGGCAGATCAAGCGGCGCCGGCGGCAGAGTGGCCAGCTCATCGGTCAAAACCGCCACCAGCCGTGCTTCCGGGCCCGTGATCGGATAGTCGGCCGAAAGCTGGCACACCCGGCCGATCAGCTCGCGCACCAAGGACGGCACCCGCACAACGCGGCAACGGGACCCAACCAGCACACCCGCGTCCTCTCGGAGATAGAGCGTACGGAACGCCGCCACCGTGGCGGCTCGCACCTCGTGTACCACCCCCGCCGGCACCCATACCGCGTATCCCGGCGGCACGACCCAGGCGCCGTGGTCGGCGCGCATCGTCAGCAGCCCGCTCTCGCCGTGCACCAACTGGTCTCGTTCGTGGCAGTGCCGACCGGTCGTATGTCCGCGCGGATAATCGGCCGCATAACCGACGATCGCCTTGGGCCAGTGTTGGCGATCCTGGACCGCCATGCTGGGACGGCCAATGTCGATATGTCTGTCCTGAAACATCTTTTGGCATAATGTCGAAAGCCGGAAGGCGCCGCAAGGCGCATCATGATTGCATTCCGTAGCTTGGAGATACCTCCCATGCGCCCCAACACCCGGTTCCTGTTCTTGAATCTCGGTCACAGCGTCGATCATCTGCTGATGCTGATCTTTCCAACCGCGGCGGTCTTCATGGCGTTGGAAATGGGTGCGAGTTACGGCGAAACCCTAGTACTCGCCACCGGCGGGTTCATCGCCTTCGGCGCCTTCTCGCTTCCGGCCGGCTGGCTTGCCGACCGGTGGAGCCGGGAGAACATGCTTGCCGTGTTCTTCCTGGGCATCGGGGCGGCGACCGTGGTGACGGGGTTGGCATCCGGGCCCTGGCAAATCGCTCTCGGCCTGTTCGTGATCGGCATGTTCGCCGCGATCTACCATCCGGTGGGTATCGCCATGGTCAGCCACGGCGGCGGCATGGTGGGCAAGCGGCTGGGGATCAACGGGGTATGGGGCAATATGGGTGTGGCGGCGGCCCCCTTGCTGGCGGCATCCCTGTGCGAACAGTTCGGTTGGCGCGTGGCCTTCGTGGTGCCAGGGCTGGTCGCCATGGCCATTGGGATGCTGTGGGTTCTGCATTGCCGCAGCGTCACCGGCCAAGCGGCGACCGATGCCGGGATCGCCGCGCGCAAGGCCGGCGCCGCGCCAAGTGATGAGTGGAAGCGAATCTTGGCCGTGGTGTTCATTGCCACGGCGATCGGCGGGTTCATCTTCAATGCCACGACCATCGCGCTGCCCAAGGTGTTCGACGAGCGGGTCATGGCTCTGTCCGACGGCGCCGCCCAGGCCGGCTCGCTAATTGCCCTGGTGTTCGCGGGCGCGGCCTTCACCCAGGTCGTGGTCGGCCATTTGATCGACCGATACTCGATCAAGATGATCTTCCTGCTGCTGGCCGGTGGAGATGTGGTCGTCTTCCTGCTCGCCGCCGAGGCGACGGGTTCGGTCATGCTGGCAACGGCGCTGGCCATGATGATGCTGGTGTTCGGGCAGATTCCGATCACCGACACACTGGTCGCCCGCAACACGCCGGAGCACTGGCGCGGCCGGGTCTACGCCGTCAAGTACGTGCTGTCCTTCGCCGTGGCCGCGACGGTGGTACCCGTGATTTCGGGCCTGCATGGCAAGGGCGAGAGCGGCGGGTTCGCGACACTGTTCCTGATCTGCGCCGGCTGCGCCGCGGCCATCGCCTTGGCCGTCGCGTGGCTACCCGGGTCGCGCCGCCTTGTGGCAGCGCAATGAGCCCATTCGACAACTGCATAAAAGAGTGTTATCCTTTGAAGTCAATGAGTAACGGGCAAAGCTTGAGAATCAGGCTTGCAATTAGTGAGAAACACTACCGATGCCGCCCATTTTTTCCATACAGGATGAGTCCGCTCGGTTGGCCGCTTTGGCCGCGCTTGATGTACTCGACACCCCAAACGACCCCGATCTCGACCGGTTGGCACAGATCGCCGCGCGGGTTTGCGGCACGCCGATTTCTCTGATCAGCCTGATCGACCGCGACCGGCTATGGTTCAAAGCCAATGTTGGCCTGGTCGGTGTCTCAGAAACATGGCGTGACCATAGCTTTTGCGATCACGCCATTCACGACGACACCGTCTTCGAGATCACCGATGCCGCCGCCGACCCGCGCTTCGCGGATAGCCCGCACGTCACCGGAGCGCCGCATATCCGCTTCTATGCCGGCGCCCCCTTGATCCTCAGCAGCGGGCACCGTGTCGGCGTGCTCTGTGTGATCGCCCCGCGCGCCATGGCCTTGGACAAGGATCAACGGGCAACACTGGAAGACCTGGCGGCGTTGGCGACCTGGATGATGGAGGCCCGGCGGGCCAGCCGACAAGCTCTCGCCGAGCTGACCGATGCCACCGAGCGCGCCGAATCGTCCGAACTGGCGAAGGCCGATTTTCTCGCCCATATGAGTCACGAGCTACGCACTCCCTTGAATGCCGTGATCGGCTTCGCGGGAATGCTTCAGCATGAAATCTATGGCCCGTTGCCACACGCCTATCACGACGCGGCCGCAACCATTGCCGAAAGCGGCACCCATCTGCTGAGCATGATCAACGATCTTCTCGACCTTGGCATGTTGGAGGAAGGCGCGCTCCGGCTTCACGTCGAGACGGTTGACCTCCACGACTTGATTACCGATGCGATGCGTATGCTTGGCACGCTCGCCCACACACGAGGTATTCGGTTTGAGGTGGCGTTCCTGGAACGGCCCGCATCGACGCTCGACCGCAGGACAATCCGTCAGGCGCTGATCAACGTGATCGGCCACGCGCTGAAACACGGCTCGGACAACGGCGTGGTCGGCCTCACGGTAGCCCAGAAGCCCGATGGTTCGGGTGAGATCACCGTGCGCGATGATGGCGCCGGCATGACCGAGGAACAAATCGCGCGCGCGTTCGATCCCTATCAGCGCCGCAGCTTGGGGCGCTCGCTGGAGTCCCGAATTGCCCGGTCAGACCGCGGGCTGGGGCTCGGCGTGGCGCGACGGTTCGTGGAACTCAACGGCGGGCAGCTCAGCTTGGCACCGGCACCACGGTAACCATTACTCTTCCCGCTACCGCGGCGCAGGATGAACTCAGCCCGGCGACACTCAAAGTGCCCGCCCGCACCGGTGTTAGAAAGTCATGAGCACCCGGGTGGCTAAAAAATCTTGCCCGGGTTCATCGTGTCATCGGGGTCGAGGGCCTGCTTGACCGCGCGCATCAACGCCACTCGCGCTTCCGGAACGTAGCGCCGGAAATCCTCGCGCTTCAACGCGCCAATCCCGTGCTCGGCCGAGAAGCTGCCACCAAACTCGGCGCACAATGCGCTGACTTGATCCGAGAGCTCCGGCGCCCGCTGGTGCCAGGCACCGCCGTCCATGCCTTCGGGTTGGCGGATGCCGTAGTGGATGTTGCCGTCGCCCATATGGCCAAAGGCGTTGAGCCGTACCCCAGGCAACGCCTCTTCCAGCATCGCGCGGCATGCCGCCAGGAACGCCGCCACCCGGCTGACCGGCACCGAGACATCGCAGGAGATCGACCCGCCTGCCTTTCGTCCCGCCTCGGCCTGCTCCTCGCGAATGCGCCAGATCGCGGCGCGCTGGGCCTCGCTCTCGGCGATCACGCCATCGGTCACCAAGCCGGCCTCCATCGCCTCGGTCAGGATCGCTTCCAGCTTGCCGCGCAGATCGTCGATCTCGGACGAGGTCGCCATCTCGATCAGCACGTACCATGGCGAGGGCGTGTCCAACGGATCGACCGCGCCGTCGATATGCTCAAGCACGAGGTCGAAGCACATGCGTGGCATCAGCTCGTAGGCCAGCACCGTGTCGCCCGACAGCTCCCGCGCGCGCGCCAGTAACGTCTCTCGTACAGGTGTTCAGTGCGCCCGAGGGAAGCCCGACAGCTCCCGCGCGCGCGCCAGTAACGTCTGTGCCGCCTCCGGATCCGGCACCGCCAGCAACGCGGTCTCTCGCACCCGGGGCAACGGCATCAGGCGCATGGCCGCCGCCGTGATCACCCCCAGCGTGCCCTCGGCGCCGATAAACAACTGCTTGAGGTCATAGCCGGTGTTGTTCTTGCGCAAGGTGTTCAGCCCATCGATCACCGTGCCGTCGGCCAGCACCACTTCCAGGCCCAATACCTGTTCGCGGGCGTTGCCGAACCGGATGGTGTTGTTGCCGCCGGCGTTGGTCGACAGCGTACCGCCGACGGTCGAGCTGCCCTCCGATGCCAGCGACAACGGATAAAGCCGCCCAACCTCGGCGGCGGCATTCTGCACCTGTTTGATGATGCATCCCGCCTCCGCGACCAGGGCGAAATTATCGGCGTCGAGCGAGCGGATCGTCGTCATCCGATCAAGCGACAACACGATCGACGGCCGTCTTTCGGTCGGGATCGAGCCCAGGACCAACCCTGTGTTGCCGCCTTGCGGCGTGATCGCGATCCCGGCGCCATGGCAAATCCGCACCACCGCCGACACCGCGTCCGTCGAGCCTGGCCGCGCCACCCCCAACGCCTCACCGATGTGTCCCCCACGCCAGTCGGAGCGGTACTTGAGCGTGTCGGACTCCTCCTCAAGCCACCCCTTCGGGCCAAGCGTCTGTTTCAACTGGCCAATGGCCTCGGCGACCGGTGCGGGGGTGTGGATGTTCATGGCGTAGGCTCCCTCATTCGGCCGTTCGGCGTAGCCGTGGCGGGCATCATCGACCGGAGCACCTGTGCGAGACAAGAGGCGGGTGCAAGGCGCGCGCGGTTGACAAGACCCTGGCTGCGCACTGGGATAGCCTCACTGCACGTATCTTTCTCGTCTAATGCACGACCCAACGCCCAATCAAGGACTTACGCCATGGCCGTTCATCCCGCTCACCCCTGGACCGGGGTCTACCCGATCGCCCCGACCCCGTTCACTGATCGGGGCGATCTGGATCTCGACAGTCAGCGCCGGGTGCTGGACTGCATGATCGATCAGGGGGTGGATGGCATTTGCATCCTGGCGAACTACTCCGAACAGTTCCTGCTGACCGATAATGAGCGCGAGATTCTGCTCGATCTGTGTCTGGAGCATGTCGCGGGGCGAGTGCCGGTCATCGCCACCACCAGCCATTTCTCGACCCGGGTCGCCGTCGAGCGCGCGCGCCGGGCCGAGGCGGTGGGGGCCGCCATGCTGATGATGATGCCGCCGTATCACGGCGCCTTATTGCGGGCGCCCGAGGCCGGTGTCCGCGAACATTTCGCCGCCGTGGCGGAGGCGGTCGACATTCCGATCATGGTGCAGGACGCGCCGTTGTCCGGCGTCACCCTGTCGGTGCCGTTCCTGGCGGACCTCGCCCGTGACATCCCGCAGATCTGCTACTTCAAGATCGAGATCCCGGGAGCGGCGGACAAGCTGCGCGCGCTGATCGACGCCGGTGGCGCCGCCATCGCCGGGCCGTTCGACGGCGAGGAATCGATCACCCTGATGGCCGATCTCGACGCCGGCGCCACCGGCACCATGGACAGCGCGCTGATCCCGGACCTGATCAAGCCGGTGCTCACCCACCACCTGGCCGGCGACCGCGCGGCGGCGGCGGCGGCCTATGCTCGCGTGCTGCCGCTGATCAACTACGAGAACCGGCAATGCGGGCTGCGCGCCACCAAGACCGCGATGATGGAAGGCGGGGTGATCAAATCCGATGCCGTGCGCCATCCGCTGACACCGCTGCATCCGGCGACCAAGGCCGGGTTGCTGGAACTGGCACGGGAATTGGACCCGATCGTGTTGCGGTGGGGAAGATAACCGCGGATGGGGAAAGCGACGGAGACGGCGGCTTTACGCCAGCTTGCCGTGGCATTGCTTGTATTTCTTGCCCGAGCCACAGGGACAGGTCGTATTGCGCGACACCTTGCCCCAGGTGGCCGGGTTGTCGGGATCGACCTTGACGGCGGCGGCGCGGGTGACGACCGGCGCGGTCATGACACCGCCGCCCGTACCATCCGTCCCGGTCGCCGCCAAGCGTCGATCATCCTCGATCGTGCCGACCACGTCGCTGGCCAGCGCCGGGTCCTCCCGGGTCTCGTGCATCTCGACCATCGCCCGTTCGGCCGCCATGCGCGCCTCGATCTCCTCCGGACTTTGCACGCGAATTTCCAGATGGCTCAGAACCGAGGTCACTTGACGGCGTAGATCGGCCAGCATCGCCTCGAACAGTGAGAACGCCTCGCGCTTGTACTCGTTCAACGGGTCCTTCTGGGCGTAGGCCCGCAGGTTGATGCCCTGACGCAGATGATCGAGCGACAGAAGGTGATCCTTCCATTGTTGATCGAGGATCTGCAGCAGCAGGCTTTTTTCCGCCATCCGCATCACGTCGCGGCCGTAATTCGCCGCTTTGCCGGCCATCTTGATGTTGGAGGCGTCGCGAACCCGTTCCAGGATTTCGGTATCGGCGACGCCCTCTTCCTTCACCCAATCATGCACCGGTACGTCAATCGCCAAACTGCCATGTATTTCCGCCGCTAGCCCGTCGGTGTCCCATTGTTCGGAATAGGCGCCCTGGGGAATATGGCGGCTGACCATGTCCTCGATCACATCGTTGCGCATGTCGGTGATCATCTCATGCACATCGACAGTACGCATGATCTCGCGGCGCTGCTCATAGACGACCTTGCGTTGGTCGTTCATCACATCGTCGAACTTCAGCAGCTGCTTACGAATCTCGAAATTGCGCGCCTCTACCTTCTGCTGTGCCTTCTCCAGGGCCTTGTTGATCCAGGGATGGACGATCGCCTCGCCCTCCTGCAAGCCAAGCTTCTGCAACATGCCGTCCATGCGATCGGAGCCGAAGATCCGCATCAGATCGTCTTCCAGCGACAGGAAGAACTTCGAGGCGCCGGGATCGCCCTGACGGCCGGAGCGGCCGCGTAACTGATTATCGATGCGCCGGCTCTCATGCCGCTCGGTCGACACCACATAGAGCCCGCCGGCCGTCAACGCTTGCGCTCTTCCGGCCCCGACCTCAGCCGTGATCGTCTCGGTGATCGCCGCCCGCTTGGCCTCGTCCTCGACGCCGTACAGCGCTTCGGCCAGACGCATATCAAGATTGCCGCCAAGCTGAATGTCGGTACCACGCCCGGCCATGTTGGTGGCGATGGTCACGCCTCCAGGCACACCGGCTTGGGCAATAATCCGGGCTTCCTGTTCATGAAACCGGGCGTTCAAAACCTCATGTGGGATCTTGCGCGCGGCCAGCAGCGCCGCGACCGCCTCGGACTTCTCGATCGAGACGGTGCCAACCAGCATCGGTTGACCACGAGACCGGCAGTCCTCGATCAACGCGATCACCGCCTCGTGCTTCTCACGGGCGGTACGGTAGACCTCGTCGTCCTCGTCCTTGCGTACCGTTGGCACGTTGGTCGGAACTTCCACAACCTCAAGACGATAGATCTCGGCGAACTCCGCCGCCTCGGTCATGGCGGTACCGGTCATGCCCGCCAGCTTGGGATAGAGCCGGAAATAGTTCTGGAAGGTGATCGAGGCCAGCGTCTGGTTCTCGTTCTGGACGGTCACCCGCTCCTTGGCCTCCAACGCCTGATGCAGGCCGTCGGAATAGCGCCGGCCCTCCATGGCGCGACCGGTGAACTCGTCGATGATGACGACCTTGTCGTCCTTGATGATGTAATCGGTGTCGAGCGCGAACAGCTTGTGCGCCCGCAAGGCCTGGTTGGCATGATGCACCAGACTGATGTTCTGGACGTCGTACAGCCCGCCTTCCTGCAGAATACCCGCCTCGCGCAGCAGGACTTCCATCGCCTCGGCGCCCTCGTCCGTCATGGTCGCGGTGCGCTGTTTCTCGTCCTTTTCGTAGTGTGTCTCGCCAAGCTCGGGGATCAGCGCGTCAACCTGACGGTACAGCTCCGAGCTATCGTCGGACGGGCCCGAGATGATCAACGGCGTCCGCGCCTCGTCGATCAGGATCGAGTCGACCTCGTCCACGATAGCGTAGGCGAATTCCCGCTGGCACATGTCCTCCAGCCGGAACTTCATGTTGTCGCGCAGGTAGTCGAAACCGAATTCGTTGTTCGTGCCGTAGGTCACGTCGGCGGCATAGGCCGCGCGACGCTCGTCGTCGTTGAGGCCATGGACGATGCAGCCGACTTCCAAGCCGAGGAATCGGTAAATCCGGCCCATCCATTCGGCGTCACGCGCCGCCAGGTAGTCGTTCACGGTAACCACATGCACACCACGGCCGGTCAGTGCGTTCAAGTAGACCGGAAGCGTGGCCACCAAGGTCTTGCCCTCACCGGTCTTCATCTCGGCGATGCGTCCCTGGTGGAGAACCATGCCGCCAAGCAGCTGCACGTCGAAATGGCGTTGCCCGAGGGTACGCTTGGCCGCCTCTCGAACGACGGCGAAGGCTTCTTCCAAGAGCGTGTCGACGGCTTCTCCGGCCTCGATCCGCGCCTTGAAGGCATCGGTCTTGGCCCGCAGTGCGGCATCGTCGAGCGCCTCGAACTCCGCTTCAAGCGCGTTGATTGCGTCGACGCGCTTGTGGAGATCCTTGAGCATGCGGTCGTTCTGTGACCCGAAAAGGGCCTTGGCGATGGCGCCGAACATGAATGTCCCCGATCTGTGCGCGCTCGATGACCGCGCATACGGCCTGACGGTGCCTCCGATCAAGCCCGAATGAACCCGACATTTAGGCGGCCGTATGAGCCCTGTCAACGCGCCCAGGTGCGGTGCGCGGCTCGCTCGCGGTACGCGCGAGATCTCAAGTTTGATTGTGTTTTCGTTAAACCCCCGGCATCCTGACGTCATAAGGACCGGTCGCTGGAGGCGTGGACGACGCCATGGTTGATCGCATCGTCGATCCGACACCCGTGGCCCGCGGCGGCATTTCGCCCGCCGCGGCAACCCGTATCTCGATCGAAATCCGGCGTCGCGGCGAAGAACGCCCGCCACGCGATCAGACCTTTCGCGACCAGGAATCCGGGGATGGCGATCCGGCACGTCGAGCCGCCGCCGCCCGGGCGGTACGGGCGTATGCCGGCGGTCACGCCGGTGCGGGACGCGAACCGAACGTTGTCACATCGCGCTCAGCCGCCATTCTTGGCGGCGACTTGGATGGTGTGCTGCGACGAGCCGGCCACGCTATTCGACAGCTCACCGAAACCCTGCTCGGCGTCGAGGCCGAGAGCACCGAGGGCTTGGTCGAGACCTTTGGCGCCGAGGCGCTGATCTGGGTGCGGGGTGCCTTGGACCGCTTCCACACGGGCGCCGCCGATTACGCCGAACACCACGAACGCCTGCCAATCGGCCTCACCTTCGACGACGTGCGGGTGACCGTCGATCCCGGGCACGGTGGTCTGGCGGTGGAGGTCGGCGGGGTGCATTTCCGCGAGAGTTTTGATTTCCGGGCGCGGGGGGTGGTGTTCGACATCCGCGCCTCGGGGGCGGTGCGGCAACCGGCGGCCGGGTTTTTCGTCGATACCGGCGAAACCGGCGCCGCCATCGCGACCGCGATCATCGACCGCGTCCGCGCCGACCTGCCGAACTTCGGCAGCGCTCAGGACACCGAAGGCGTGTGCGTGCTGATCCGGGCCGAAGTCAGTGACTACGCCTCCGAGCGCGATGGTGGTTGGGTCATCGATTTCGACCTGTTGATCCCCTTCGACCCCGGCTGGTCCGGCGCGCCACCGCCACCCGCTCCGGCGACCGCGTGACCGCACGGCGCGGCCTTGCCCATCACATCCGCGTCTAACCCCGCGCCCTCGCTTGTTCGTCTCGGGGTGATCTGCTACGCCTCGCCGACCTCGACCCGTTCGGGGCACTAAGGGATCGACCGAAAGGACCCCACCCCATGCTCTTCTCGCGCCTCATGGTCGCCGCCACGCTGGCATTGGCGGTTCTCACCGCCGCTGTCACCCCGACACTGGCGCAGACCTCGCCCAGCGCCACCGATGGCGCCGCCGCCCCGTCGGTCGATCCGAACGCGGTTGTCGCCAAGGTTGGCGAGTCCGAGATCACGATCAATGATCTGATGCGCATGCGCGCCAATCTCCCGGCGCAGTACCGCCAGATTCCATTGGAGCAAATTTATCCGGCCCTGCTGGAGCGGGCGATCGACGGCCGCCTGGTCGCCAACGCCGCGCGCGCCACCGATATCCAAGGCCGCCCCGACGTCCAGAAACGGATCGAGATCGCCATCGACGATGTGCTGTCCGAGATCTGGTTGGGCGAGACGATCGCTTCTCTCGTGACCGAAGAGGCGCTGCGCGCCCGCTACAAAACCTTCGCCGAAAGCCAGGAAGGGCGCAAGGAAGCTCACGCCCGGCATATCCTTCTGGAGAACGAAGAGAACGCCAAGGCGGTAATCGAGGAGTTGGACAAGGGTGCCGACTTCGCCGCGTTGGCCGGTGAGCGATCGACCGGGCCATCCGCTGCCCAGGGCGGTGATCTCGGGTGGTTCGAGGCTGGTCAGATGGTGCCGGAATTCTCGGAGGCGGCGTTCGCGCTCGAACCCGGCACCTACAGCAAGGCGCCGGTCAAGAGCCAGTTCGGCTGGCATGTGATCCTGTTGGAAGAAACCCGCAACGCCGGCGCCCCGCCCTACGAGCAGGTCCAGGAACAACTGGCCACCGAGATGACGCGCGAGCTGATCGGCGAGCGGTTGGCGGCGTTGCGCGCTGAAGCGACCATCGAGCGTTTCACCCCGACCGGCGAGCCGATGCCGGCCCCGGGCGCCACCTCGCAGTAAAACACCGTGTTACCAGGACAGCCGCCGCATCGGAGAGGTGTCGAGCCGTGAAGCCACTACCCATCTCACCGCTGGCACCGACCGTGCGGCCGGTGATGCCCGCCATTCCCGGATGCCGCCTCGCCGCGGTTGAGGCCAATGTGCGCTATCGCGGCCGCCGCGATGTGCTGCTGGCCGCGTTCGCGCCGGGAACCACGGTGGCCGGGGTCTTCACCCGCAACCGGATGCCGGGGGCGCCGGTCGACTGGTGCCGCCGTCATCTGTCCGCCGGATCGGCCCGTGGTCTGGTGGTCAACGCCGGTAACGCCAACGTCTTCACCGGCCGGCACGGCGACCTTGCTTGCACCGAGACCGCGAAAGCGGCGGCGGCGCTGCTCGGCTGCGCATCGGAGGAGATCATGCTGGCCTCCACTGGGGTGATCGGCGAGCCGCTGGCCTATGACCGGATCGTCGCCCATCTGCCGGCCGCCCAGGCCGCGCTGTCGGAGACCGCGTGGGACGACGCGGCGGCGGCGATCATGACCACCGATACTTTCCCGAAGATGGCGACCCGCACCGCCAACATCCGGGGCGTGGCGGTCACCCTGAACGGCATCGCCAAGGGCTCGGGCATGATCGCGCCGGACATGGCCACCATGCTCGCCTTCGTGGCGACGGATGCCCGCATCCCGGCCGGCGTTCTGCAAACCCTGCTGAATCGCTCGGTCGGGCGCAGCTTCAACGCCATCACCGTCGACAGCGATACCTCGACCAGCGATACGCTGATGCTGTTCGCCACCGGCCAAGGAGCTCCACATGTGTCGATCACCGGCCCCGGTGACCCGGCGCTGCGCGATTTCCGCGCCAAGCTTGAGGATCTGTTGCGTGATCTGGCACTGCAAGTGGTGCGCGACGGCGAGGGCGCGCGAAAACTGATTCAGGTGACGGTCACCGGCGCCGCCAACGTCGCCGCCGCGCGGCGCATTGCGCTGACCGTCGCCGATTCACCCCTGGTGAAGACCGCGATCGCCGGCGAGGACGCCAATTGGGGCCGGATCGTCATGGCGGTCGGCAAGGCGGGGCAGCAGGCCGACCGCGACAAACTGGCGATCGATATCGGCGGTGTGGCGGTGGCGCGCGACGGCGTCCGGGTCGAGGGCTACGACGAGGCGCCGGTGGCCGCCCACATGAAGGGTCAGGAGATCGATATCGTGGTCGATGTCGGCGTCGGCCGTGGCCGGGCGACCGTGTGGACCTGCGACCTGACCCATGGCTACATCGACATCAATGCCGACTACCGGAGCTGAGGTGGCGTTGACCGACCCGTTGCCGATCGTGCTGGTGGTCGCCGTGGCTCTGGTCGACGCCGACGGCCGGGTGCTGATCGCGCAACGGCCCGAAGGCAAATCGATGGCCGGGCTGTGGGAGTTTCCCGGCGGCAAGGTCGATCCCGGCGAGACTCCCGAGGCGGCGCTGATCCGGGAGCTCAAGGAAGAGTTGGGTGTCGACACGGCGGAGTCCTGTCTGGCGCCGCTGACCTTCGCCTCGCACCGCTACGATGAGTTCCATTTGCTGATGCCGCTTTATGTCTGCCGGCGCTGGCATGGCACCGTCACGCCACAGGAAGGGCAGGCCGTCGCCTGGGTGCGGCCGGTTCGCTTGGGCGACTACCCCATGCCGCCCGCCGACGCGCCCTTGGTTGCCATGATCCGCGACGTGTTGGGGTAAGCGAGACTTAGCGAAGGGTCATCGGACGCGCCGCCGCCAGCAACGCCTCCACATCCACGTTTGCCGCCAGATGGTCGGCCAGCCGGTCGAGCGTCGCGTCGACCGACGCCTCGAACGCCAAGCCGCCATCCGCCTCGGCGCCTAGGGCCGCGAGATACGCCCGCCGGAACCCGTCCGCCGCGAACAACCCGTGCAGGTAACAGCCGGCGATCCGCCCATCGGCCGACACCGCGCCCTCGTCCCGGCCGTCCGGCAGCGTCAGGAAGGGGCGCGCCCGGTCCGCGCCGTCGGTGCGGCCGATGTGAATCTCGTACCCCTGAACAGCTTGACCACTGGCGGTATGGATCGCGGTGGTGCGGGTCAGGGTTTTCTCCGGCGTCAGCGTGGTATCCACGTCGAGCAAGCCGAGCCCCGGCGCCTCTCCGGCCGAGCCCTCGATGCCCTCGGGATCGCGCACCATGCGGCCCAACATCTGGTAACCGCCGCACAACCCCAGCACCCGGCCGCCGCGCCGCACATGCCCCGCGAGGTCAACGTCCCAGCCCTGCGCGCGCAGATAGGCGAGATCGCCGAGTGTCGATTTCGATCCCGGCAACAGCACCAGAGACGCCTCCGCCGGCAGCGGCGTGCCGGGTGGGATGATCCGCAGATCGACCGCCGGCTCGGCGCGCAGCGGGTCCAGGTCGTCGAAATTGGCGATGCGGGATAATTTCGGCACCGCGATCACCACCGCCCCCCCGGCTTCGGTGCGCTTGTCCGGACGATCCAACGCCACCGCGTCCTCGGCCGGCAGGCGCGCGGCGTCGGGGAACCACGGCACCACCCCGAAGCTCGGCCAGCCGGTGCGCTCGGTGATCGCAACCAAGCCCTCGTCGAACAGGCTGACATCGCCGCGAAACCGGTTGATCAGGTAGCCGACGATACGCGCCCGGTCGGCCGCCGACACCACGGCGTGGGTGCCGACGATCGAGGCGATCACCCCGCCCCGGTCGATGTCGCCGATCAGCACCACCGGCACCCCGGCCGCCTCGGCGAACCCCATGTTGGCGATGTCGCCGGCGCGCAGGTTGATCTCGGCGGGGCTGCCCGCCCCTTCGACCAGCAACAGATCGGCGTCTCTCGCCAACCGCCCGGCGCTCTCCAGCACCGCCGCCAGCAGAGTCGGCTTAAGGCTCTGGTACTCCCGCGCCTTGGCGTGGCCGATCCGCTTGCCGTGGACCACGATCTGGGCGCCGGTCTCACTCTCCGGTTTCAGAAGCACCGGGTTCAGGTCGACCACCGGCTCGATCCCGGCCGCCCGCGCCTGCAACGCCTGGGCCCGGCCGATCTCGCCGCCATCCACGGTCACGGCGGCGTTGTTCGACATGTTTTGCGGCTTGAACGGCCGCACCCGCAGCCCGCGCCGGGCGAACAGACGGCACAGACCCGCGACGATCAGCGACTTGCCGACGTCGGAGCCGGTGCCTTGAAACATCAGGGCGCGGGCGGTCATGGTGTGGCGCGCCCTAGTACGGCGTCTTGACGATCCCGCCATCACAACGGAAGGCGGCGCCGTTGCTCGCACTGGCCGCCGGCGAGCAGAGATAGCAGATCATTGAGGCAACCTCGTCCGCCGTGGCGTAGCGCTGCAGCAATGAAGACGTGCGGCGCACGTCGAAGGTGGCCTTCCGCAGCGCCTCGACGGTGATACCCTGCTGCTCGGCCCGCTTGGCGAGGCGCTCCGCCGAGCGGTCCACGTCGGTCGGCCCCGGCAACACCGAGTTCACCGTGACACCCGTTCCCTTGGTCAACTCGGCGCAGCCGCGCGCCACCGCCAACTGCGCCATCTTGGAAAAGCCGTAATGCACCATCTCCGGCGGAATGAAGATGGCCGATTCCGACGACACGAAGATGACCCGGCCCCAATCCTTGCCGATCATCGGCGACAGGTAGTGGCGGCTCAGACGGACCCCGCTCATCACGTTGACATCGAAAATCTCCTGCCACTCGGCGTCGGTAATGTCGTCCCACGGCTTGGGGCTGTAGATGCCCATGTTGTTGACCAGCACGTCGAGCTCACCCGCCGCCTCGATGACCGCCGCGCACCCCTCGGCCGCGCTAAGATTTCCGGGCGCCGCCACCAATCGAGCGTCCGGCACCTGATCGGACAGTCGGATGATGGCGCCGTCGACCGCCTCGGCGGTGCGGCCGTTGATCGCCACCACCGCCCCCATTTCCGCCAACCCGCGCGCGGTGGCGAAGCCGATGCCCTGGGTCGAGCCGGTGACCAGAGCACGTTTTCCCGTGAGGTCGAGGTTGAAGCTTTTCATGACTAGGTCTCCGTGATCGGTTCAAACGGGTCGCGGCGACGATAGCATTCACTGGCCTCAGTACAGCCCCTCACTCGTACAGACCATTGCGCCCGCGACAAGGACCGCGCCACACTCTCGCTAGACCGCGCATGAGCGACACACGGGAGCATGCAGATGATCCGTACGGGCGAGGAATACCGCGAGTCGATCCGCGACGGCCGCGCCGTATGGATCGACGGCGAGAAGGTGAACGACGTCCCGAGCCACCCGGCGTTCAAGCCGATCGTCGACGTGCGGGCGCGCATCTACGACATGGCGCACGAGGACCGGCACCGCGGCGTGATGACCTATGTCGATGCCACCACCAACGCGCCGAACGCCATCGCCCTGAAGCTGCCCAAGGAACAGGGCGACTGGCACGACAAGCGCCGGGCGGTCGACACGGTGATGCAGGACATCGGCGGCGTTGTCATTCGGGTCGGCGACGAGACCGTGGGCGAGATGTGGTCGCTGTATGACGGGGCCGATGTGCTGAACGAGGTCGACCCGCGCTTCGCCAAGAACATTGAGGCGCACATCCTGAAGGCGCAGCACGACGACCCGTTCCACGTCTCGGCTAACACCGATCCGAAGGGTGACCGCTCCAAGCGGCCGCAGGACCAGGATCCGGACATGCTGTTGCATGTGGTCAAGGAGACCGACGCCGGCATCGTGGTGCGTGGTGCGAAGTTCGAGACGGCGGCGGCCTATGCCAACCAGGCCTTCGTCAAGCCGACCATCGCCAATTGGGGCGATGACGAGCTGTCGGATTACGCGGTCGGCTTCATCTGCGACATGGGCGCCGACGGCATCAAGCATATCTGCCGGTCCGGCTTCACCGGCCGCGCTCCGGCCGCCGACTACCCGCTGTCGAACAAGTTCGACGAGGTCGACACCTTGGTGATTTTCGACGACGTGCTGGTGCCGTGGGAGAATGTGCTGTTCTACCGCCACACCAAGGCGGCGACCTTCATCCGCGCCACCCTGCACCGCTATTCCGCGTTCGCGTTCGTCCAGCGCATGCAAACCATCGCCGACATGATGATCGGCGCCGCCCTGTTCAACGTGAAGCAGACGGGCTTGGACAAAAACCCGGCGGTGCGCGAGAAGCTGGCGATGCTCGCCTGCTACCGCGAGGGCATCAACGCCCACCTCACCGCCGCGATCGCGCTGGCCCAGAGGAGCCCGGCCGGTCTGCTGATGCCGAACCAGTCGCTGCTGTACACTGGCCGGGTGCACGCCTGCACCAAGTTGCCGGAGATGATGCACCTGACCCGCGAGCTGTGCGGCGGCCAGATCTGCGTCAGCCCGAACAAGGCGAGTTTCGAGGCGCCGGACACCAAACCCTGGCTCGACAAATACTACACCGTGAACGAGGGGTGGTTGGCCGAGGATCGGCGCAAGCTGCTGGCGTTCGCGCGCGATCTGCTGAATTCGGACTACGCCGGTCACCGGGTGACCTTCGAGCTGTTCGCGCAGTCGCCGCCGTTCGCCCACCTGAACGCGGTCTACAACAACTTCGATTTCTCCGGCCCGCTAGACTTCGTACGCAAGGCCGCCGATCTGAGCGACACGGTGCGCTGATGGCCCACATCCGCGTCCGTCCGTTCAACACCCGCGACACCTACCCCGACCAGAAACTCGACAACGACCTGGCCCAAGCGGTGGTGACCGAGGACGGCACGGTCTATCTGCGCGGTCAGGTCGGCACCGATTTCGCCGGCAATCTGGTCGGCGCCGACGACCCGGCGGCCCAGGCCGACCAGGCGATGAAGAACGTGGCGCAGTTGCTGTCGGAGTGCGGCGCCGCGCTCGCCGATGTGGTGAAGATCACCCTCTACATCACCGATCGTGCCCATCGTGAACCGGTGTACCGCGCCGTCGGTCGCTGGTTAAAAGGCGTGCATCCGGTGTCCACGGGGTTGATGGTGGCCGGACTGGCCAAGCCGGAATGGCTGATGGAAATCGACGTGATCGCGGTGATCCCCAAGGACCGCCGTCAGACCGATGATGGAGGACACGCATGACCGCCCAAACCCCGAACATGAAAGCGCACGAAGGCCTTGCCACCCTCGCCTCGCGCTATGTCGACGTGAGCGCGATCGACTGGCAGCCGACACCGTATGCCGGCATCGAATGGAAGGTGCTGCTGCGCGACGAGGACAGTGGGTTGTTGACCGCGCTGTTCAAATGGGCGCCGGGCTCCGAATTGCCGCTGCACGAGCACACCGAGATCGAACAGACCTTCGTGCTGGAAGGCTCGATCGAGGACGAGGACGGCGAGGTCACCGCCGGCAACTACGTCTGGCGCCCCGCCGGCTCGCGCCACGTGGCACGGTCACGCAATGGCGCACTGATCCTCGGGTTCTTTCTGAAGCCGAACAAATTCTTCTGAAGCCGGATCACCCGCGATACGTGCCCGCCACCCGGGCCTTCGCGACCAGCAGCGTCGCGACGGTGTCGAGGGTCGGGGTGACGATACCGGCGTCGCGGGCGAAGTCCTGGACGACCCGGACGATGCCGTCGATCTCCATCGGCCGGCCCAGATCCCAGTCCTGCAGCATTGAGGAGCGGTGCTCCGAACGCTTGGCCGGATCGCTGTTCGCCGCCTCATCGACCGGCACCTCGATGCCGTGGAAACGGGCCACGGCCTGAGCTTCGCGCATGATCTTCAGGGTGACGGCGCAGGTGTCGGCGTTCGCCGCCAGCGCCCGCTCCGTCGCACCGGTCAGCACACCAAGCGGCGAGCGCGAGACGTTGACCAGCAGCTTGGCCCAGATCGTAGCCCGGATGTCATCGCGGATCGGCGCCGACATACCGCCGGCCTCGATGGCGCCGGCGACCTCGGTCAGCCGCGCGCTCACCGCGCCCCCCGGCTCCCCCAAGTGAAACATGCCGGGATAGGCGCCAACGTGATGAACCTCGCCCGGTGCGATGACACGGGTGGGGCAGTCGACCATGCAGCCGATCGCCCGTTCCGGGCCGATACCGTGCCAGACGGCGCCACCCGGATCGACTCGGGTCAGCGGCGCGTTGCTGCCGCCGGTCCGGCCATGCTCGTACCACCACGGGATGCCGTTCATCGCGCACACCACCGGGGTGTCCGGCCGCAACATCGGCTGGATCGCCGCCGCGATGGCCGGCAACGCCGGCGCCTTGGCGGTAACCACGGCGATGTCGACCGGGCCCAAGGCCGCGGCGTCATCGGTCGCGGTGACCGGCACCGTCCAGCGGTCGGCTCGTGCTTGAACCGTCAGCCCATCCCGTTGGATGGCCGCCAGATTGGCCCCGCGCGCCAGCACCACCACATCGGCGCCGGCCCGCGCCAGCATGCCCGCCATGTAGCCGCCAACCGCGCCCGCGCCCACGATCCCGATCCGCATCTTGCCTGCCTCCGATTGCTCTGCGACTCTCCGGGGAGTTCTACCGCTCCCAGGATCGGGTTCCCATGACGTTTTCTCTGTTGGGCCGCTGCCCCGATACCGGCGCCTTCGGCATGGTGGTCAGCTCGTCCTCCATTGCCGTGGCGGCGCGCTGCGCCTATGCCCGCGCTGGAGACGGTGTGGTGGCGAGCCAGAACATCACCGATCCCCGGCTTGGGCCGCGCGGGCTCGATCTGCTGGCCGCAGGCATGGGTGCCGCGACCGCGCTCGCTACCTTGGTGGCCGAGGCGCCGCACGCGGCGTTTCGCCAGATTGCCCTGATCGACCGGCATGGCGGCACCGCCGCCCATAGTGGCGCGCGCACCCTGGGCATCCATGCCGAGGCGCATGGGCTCGACGCCGTTTCCGCCGGCAACATGCTGGCCAACGACGGCGTGCCCACGGCCATGGTGGCGGCCTTCGAGAACGCCCTTGGCCAGCCGCTGGGTGACCGATTGATCGCCGCGCTGCAGGCGGCGGCGGCCGCCGGTGGCGAGGCGGGGCCGGTGCGCTCCGCCGGCCTGATCATGGTACGGGACGCGCCCTGGCCGATCGCCGACCTGCGGGTCGACTGGGCGGAAGATCCGATCACCGACCTCGCCGCCCTATGGGCACGCTGGGCGCCGGAGATGGACGCCTACGTCACCCGCGCGCTCGACCCCGCCACGGCACCCGCCTATGGCGTGCCCGGCGACCCATGACCCTGGTGCCCGGCGTTCGAGTCCGCTCCCTGCTGATGTTGATGGTTGCCGAAGTGGCGGTGATGACCCTGTGGTTCTCCGTCACCGCCGTGGTGCCGGCGATGCGATCGGAGACCTTTATCCCAGGCTGGCTGGTGTCCTGGTTCACCAGCGGGGTGCAGATCGGTTTCGTCGCCGGCACGCTGGCCAGCGCGGTGCTCGGGCTCGCCGACAGGATCGACGGCCGCTACCTGTTTTGTGCCTCGGCGCTGATCGCCTCGGCCGCCAATCTGGCGATCCTCGCGGTCCCGCCGGATTCGGCCGTGATCGTCGCGTTGCGGTTCATCACCGGGGTGTGCATGGCCGGGGTCTATCCGGTCGGCATGCGGCTCGCCGCCGGCTGGGCGGCGGGTGACATGGGGCTGCTGGTCGGCCTGTTGGTCGGCGCGCTGACCCTGGGCTCGGCGGCACCGCATCTGTTCCTGGCCCTGGGCGATCTCGACTGGCGGCTGACCCTGCAACTGGGCTCGGCCGCCGCCGCTCTGGGCGCCGGGTTGATCCTGTTGGTCGCGGAAGGGCCGGCCACCCGACGGGCCGTGCGGTTCGCGCCACGGCACGTCCTGCGCTGGTGGACCGACCGGCCGGCTCGTTACGCCAATTTCGGCTATCTCGGCCATATGTGGGAGCTTTACGCCATGTGGGCATGGCTCTCGGTGTATCTGGGTCAGGCCTTCGCCGCCCCTTTCGCCGCCTCGGCCGACCGATACGCGGCGTTGGTCACCTTCGCGGCGATCGCCCTGGGCGGGGTGGGGGCGGTGATCGCCGGGTTCGCGGCCGATCGCGTCGGCCGAACCATTGTCACCAGCACCTGCATGGCGATCAGTGGTGGCTGCGCGCTGATAGTCGGTGTGGTGTTCATTGATATGCCGGTTCTGCTAATCGCGATCGTGCTGGTTTGGGGGCTGACCATCGTCGCCGATTCCGCGCAATTTTCCGCCAGTGTGGCCGAGCTGTCGCCGCCCGATGCCGTCGGCACCATGCTGACATTGCAGACCTCGGTCGGCTTTTTGTTGACGCTGGCCAGCATCCATCTGGTGCCCTGGATCGCCGCCGAAATTGGT
Organism: Alphaproteobacteria bacterium; assembly: GCA_013203465.1. Lineage (GTDB taxonomy): Bacteria > Pseudomonadota > Alphaproteobacteria > Thalassobaculales > Thalassobaculaceae > JABMNR01. The sequence continues at coordinate 23,670 of JABMNR010000043.1, read as the reverse complement.
TGGCGATGGGTGTTCGCGCCACTGGCGATCGGCCCGGCCCTGGGCATCTGGGCGATGCTGCGTCTGCGCGCGATGCCGGAGGCGGTGAAGCTCGCCGGTGGCCGTCGTTGACGAAAAAAGGCCGCTGGCAATGGACAATCGTTCGCAACGAGGGCACCTTCAGGACGTCTGGGCTGAGGGTTTGCCGCATGTACGTCTGTCTTTGCAACGGGTTTACCGATCGCTGCGTCCGCGCCGCCATCGACGACGGCGCCGGCACCGTGTCCCAGGTCTTCAAGACCCTGGGCGCCGCGCCGCAATGCGGCAAATGCAAGGACCCCATCCGCGCGTTGTTGGACGAGAACGACATGGCGAGCACAGACGGCGCGTTGCTGGCCTCCCCGGCCTGACTTTACGGCTCGCGAAGCTTGGTGAGCAACGTGCGTAGTGTCTCGATACCGCGCGTCCTTGGCCGGGCGCCCGAGTGTCGTTGATGGCGGCGGCCTAAGCGGCTGAGGCACCGGCATCGGCACCATCAAGCCAACCGCTCACCCGTCCCGCCAAGGCCGCCGGTGCCTCCAACGGGATCATGTGGCCAACCCCGGTCATCACCTCGAAGGCGGCGCCGGGAATACCGTCGGCCAGGGCCTGAAGCTCGTCGAGGGGACGAAGGGCATCGTCCCTGGCGGCGACGACCAGGGTCGGACAGGCGATACGCGGCAGATCGCGGTAGCCATCCACCCGCCCGGCCGCCAGTTGGCGGTCCATCACCTCGCCGCCCAGGCGTCTGCCCATGGCGTGCAGCCGATCGACCAGGGCCTCCCTTTCGGGATGCTCGGGATGGATCGCCCGGCGCAGGGCGGCGCGCGACATGCCCTTGAACCCATGGCCGGCCAGTTGCGCCCGCAGGGCTTTCTTGCGGGCGATCTCGTCCGGCCGGCTGGCCCGCGCCGAGGTGGCGATCAGGATCAGCGCCGACACCCGCTCGGGCGCCGCCAACGCCATCGCGCGGGCGACGAACCCGCCCATCGAGAACCCGAGCAACGCGAACCGCTCCGGCGCGGTCGCCAGAACCCGCCGTGCCATGCCGTCGATCGAGGCGTCGGAATACAGGTCACCGTGATGCAACCGCCGCCGCGATTCCAAGTGCGGCGCCATGTCCGCGAACAGACTGCCGTCGCACATGAACCCGGGCAGCAACACCAGATGTTGGACAGTATTGGACAGACTCACGCGTTATTTCTCCGATCCCGGTTGGCCCCGACTGGTCAGGAACGAAGGCGACGATCGGTACCGGCTCGACGGCTCAGCTGTCGATCTCGTCGAACGCGGTTTCCTTGACCCAGAGCAGCACCACCGCCAACGAGATCACGGCCGACGCCGCCACGTAGTAGCCCGGGGCCACCGGGTTGCCGAACTCGGCGATCAGGGCGGCGCAGACCATCGGCGTGGTGCCGCCGAACACCCCGATCGCCACGTTGTAGGCAAAAGCCAGGCCGGTGCAGCGCACATGATGCGGCAGGCTTTCGACATTGGCCCCGACGATGCCGCCGGCATAGATGCCGAAGAATAGCGCAAGCAGGGCCTGGCCGGCGAACACCAGGCTCGGGTCCGAATGGTGCATCAGCTCGAAGATCGGAACGCCGCCCACCGCCAAGGCCAGCAGCCCCGCGATCATCATCGGTCTGCGCCCGACCCGGTCCGACAGGATCGCGAACACCGGCACCGCGATCAGCAGCACCACCATCGACGCGGTGTTGATGTCGAAAGCGATCTCGCTGGGCAGCCTGTCGATCTGAGTGATGTAGGTGACCGAGTAGACGAAGGCCGCGTAGAACACCACGCCCATGGCGATGTTCATGCCGATGACCCGCAACACCGATCGACCGTAGATGACGAAGCTGTCACGCAACGGCGTGGCGGTCGCCGGCTTGGTCTGAAGCTCGGCGGCACCGCGCCGCACCAGCACCCCGGTGAAGGCGACGACGATGCCGAGCGCGAACGGAATCCGCCACCCCCACTCGGCGGCGGCGTCTTCCGGCAGAATGGTGGCGATTAGGGCGCCGACCCCCGAGCCCAGCAGGATTCCGCCCACCGCGCCTACCATGCCCCAAGACGCTATCCGACCGCGCCGCCCCTTCGGCGCATGCTCCGCCAGGTAGATCAACGAACTGGTGTACTCGCCACCGACCGACAAACCCTGCACGATCCGCAGAACCACGATCAGTATCGGCGCGAAAACGCCGATGCTGGCATAGGTCGGCAGAAACGCGATCAGAAAGGTCGGCACCGCCATGCAGATGACCGACAGCAGCATGGCGCGCTTGCGCCCGAACAGGTCGCCGATCTGACCGAACACGATGCCGCCGATCGGCCGGACCAGAAAGCCGGCCGCGAACGCGCCGAAAGCCGCGATCGTCGACACGGCCGGATCCGAGCTCGGAAAGAATTGCTGGCCGATGATGTGGGCGAAATAGCCGTAGACGGCGAAGTCGTACCATTCGAGCACGTTGCCAATCAGACCGGCGAAGATCGTCGTTCTGAGTCGCTCAGGCGCTTGTCCGTTGCTGCCGTCCGTCATGAAACCTCCCCCGGCCCGCGTGCTCTCCGCTCCGGCGAAAATATCCGGCGGCAGCCGCTTTGCCCAGTCTATCGCCAGGCAAGGTGTTGAATCCGCTGAACCACGGCCGCGATGCCCGCTTCCGGATCGCCGAGGTTCAGCGCGACGGCCGCCGCCTGCGCTTTAGCGGCACGGTCCCGGTCGGACAGCAGACGCCGGATCGCCTGGACAAGCTTGGGCGCGTCGAGTCCCTCAGCCGGCGCAACCGCCGCCGCCCCGGTGGTCTCCACCCCACGGGCGGTCACCAGGTGTTCCAGGTTCCACGGTAGGATCAGCTGTGGCGTGCCCGCCATCAACGCCGCCACCGCCGTCGACAGCCCGCCGTGGTGAATGACCAGCCGAACCGACGGCATCACCTGGGCGAAGTCCTGCGGCTCGCCATGCATCGTCAACCCCGGCCGCGCCAAATCCTTGGCCGCCGCCGGGGGCAGATCGCCGATATAGGCACGGCCCGCCACCTTGGCCGCCGCCAACGCGTCAAGGGCTGTGCGCGTCTGGGCGTGGTTGCGCGGCAGATAGAGGAACACGCTGTCCGGCTCCCGCGTGTCCCACGGTTGCGGCGTGATGCCGCGCGGCATGTTGAACGGCGGCAGGGTCGGAGCCGGGCGATGCTTGGCATAGGGGTCGACCAGCGGCAGCGAGAACACGAAGGTCTCATCGCCATGCAAAATGTCGGCGAGATAGGGCACCGTCGGCTCGCCGCGCGCGGCCGTCACCCGGTTCACGGTGTCGAGCAGGGCTTTCTCGTTTTGCTTGCTGAAATCGTGAACCTCGGCCTGCCATGGCCGGATCGGTGGCATCGCCCGCCCGGCCGGAGGGATGGTGTAGCCATTGCCGATCACAATTCGGGGCACCCGGCCGCGCGCCGCCAGATTGAGGGTCGGCGAGAAATCGCCCACCACCACATCGGGCCGGACCACGGCGATCAGATCCTCCCAGGCGACGACGCGGTGCGCCAAGGCGGCCGTGTCGCCATAGCCGATCAACCGCAAGACATCGGCGAAGATATGGGTCGGAATCTTCCTCAGCTTGGGGTCGCTCGAAATCGACCAGCGCGGCGCTTGGATCACCCGAAACCCGGGGCGCGAGGCAACGCCGCTCGCCTCCAGGAACGGCCCCGCGCGGTCGATCTCCTGCAACGCCAGCACCACCTCGGCGCCCGCCTCGACCAAGCGCTCGGCGATCGGACGGAACCGTGTGAGGTGGCCAAGGCCGGCGCCGAACTCCCAGCCGAACAGAACGCGTAGGACCCGGTCAGCCATGGGTGGGTCCGATTGCTCGGCTCATCGTCCTACTCCCTGCTTGCATCGCCCCCGTGCTTAGCGCAGACACGATCCAACGTCACGGGTCCAGCGTTGGAGAACCTGCATGACCTTCTCGATCGCCGCACGGGATGCCGAGACCGGGGCCTTCGGGCTCGCCGTCACCACCTCCGGCCTCTGCGTCGGCGCGCGCTGCCCCCACGCCCGGGCCGGTGTCGGCGCCGTCCTGACCCAGCACCGCACCGACCCGCGCCTCGGCCCGCTCGGTCTGAAGCTGCTGTCGCGGGGGTTGTCGGCGGCCGAAACGGTGGCCGCGCTCACCGCCGGCCGAGAGGATGCCCGCTGGCGCCAGCTCGCGGTGGTCGACGACCAGGGCCGGACGGCGGCGTTTCACGGGGCTGAAATTTATTCCCGGCACGGCCATGCGGCGGCCGAGGGGGCGATCGCGCTGGGCAACCTTCTACGCAGCGAGACGCTTCCGAACGCCATGCTGCAGGCGTTCCTCACCCACGGAGCCGAACCACTGGAGCGGCGGTTGATCGCCGCCCTGGAGGCGGGGGTTGCCGATGGAGGCGAATTGATGCCGTTGCGCTCGGCGGCGCTGCTGATCGTCGCGGAGGACGATTTTTCTTGGATGGACATGCGGATTGACCGCTCGGACGACCCGATCGGCGAACTGGCCGCCCTGGCTCGGGATTACGCGCCGTCGGCGTCCGAGTTCCGGCGCCGGGTGGTGGAACCGGAAACCATCCCGAACGATCCCCACTACCTGGCTTTGCACGCCGCGTTGACGAGCGGCGAAACCAGCGCATGACCTTACTCGGCCCGGCCGATCCGCCCGCTGTCCATCGGATCAACCCGGACGGCCGCGCGCCGATCCTGTTCGTCTCCGACCATGACGCGAACGCCGTCGCCGCCGCACTCGACACGCTTGGTTTGCCGCCCGAAGAGTTGGCACGGCACGTCGGCTACGACATCGGCATCGCCCATATCGCCCGCCGGTTGTCCGCCCGGTTCGACGCGCCGCTGATCGCGAGCGGTTATTCCCGGCTGGTGGTCGACCCGAACCGCTGGCCGGGCACCGCCGGCTCAATACCGGAAGCCGCCGACGGCACCACGATCCCGGGCAACCGGAACCTAACGGATGACGCACGATCCGCCCGCCTCGATTCGCTCTTTCATCCCTACCACGCGGCCATCGCCGAGACCCTGGACGCGATGATCGCCCACGGCCCGGCGCCGTTATTCATTGCCTTGCACAGCTTCACGCCGGCATTGCGGTCCGCTGGCGGTGACCGGCCCTGGGAGATCGGCTTCCTGTGGGACACCGACGACCGCGCCTCGGCGCTGGCCATCGCGGCTTTTCGCCGCCGGTTTCCCGACGTTAACGTCGGCGCCAACCAGCCCTATTCCGGCAGCAGCCCGGAGGGTTATACCGTACCGGTGCACGCTAAAAGACGTGGGCTGCATGATCTGACCCTGGAGTTCCGTCAGGACCTGATTGCCACGCCAGAAGGCGGCGATCTCTGGGCCGACCGCTTCGCGGTGGTGCTGGACGATGTTTTGGCCAATAGCGCTCTTATTCAATAAGATAGAGCAGCGTCACGCGAGCAGTCAGAGCCACTAAGCGGCTCGGATTTCTCACGACCCGCTCTAGCCAAACCGGCCCGCAATGCCGATATCATCGGCATCGTCCGCATGGCCGAAACCGCTTTCAGGAGACCGCATCATGGCGACCCTGCCCCCGATCGACGACGTCACCCGCACCGAACTGGAGGCGGCGGCGTTCCGCACCCTGGTCGAGCATCTGCGAACCCGCACCGACGTGCAGAACATCGACCTGATGAACCTGTCCGGATTTTGCCGCAACTGCCTGTCGAAATGGTACCGCGCCGCCGCCGAGGAAAAGGGCCTCGACCTCGACTACGAAGGCGCGCGCGAGATCGTCTACGGCATGCCCTACTCGGAATGGAAGGCGAAACACCAGAGCGACGCGACGGCGACGCAACAGGCCGCCTTCGAGATCAGCAAGCCCAAGGACTGACCGCTTACCCCACTGGGGCCGCCAGAGGCTCGGTCCATTCCGAACGGTCGTAGGGCGGGGTGCCCATGTCGGCGAAATACTCCTCGGCCGAGAGGATCTTGTTCCCCATCACCCGGTAGAAACCGATGGCGTAGAGCGCTTCGGCGCCATTGCAGATTCGCACCCGCGCCACCGCGCCCTCGGCCGTGGCGTCCACGGTCTCGACCTGGATCGTCCAGCTGCCGGGGTAGGTCCGGTTGAGCCCGATATAGGCGTCGCGGCTGGGAATCCGCTCCCCAGTCTGCGGCCAGACGGCGGAAAACCCGCCATCCAACAACCGCTCCAGGCTGTCCCAATCCCGGTGGTTCATCCGCTCCCACAACGCCCGCACCGGCTGGGTCGGATCGCTGATCATGGTTGCCAGCATCACGGCTCTCCCATTGCCAAGACGGCGAATGTTCCTCTTATGTTCCAATCGTGTCAAGCCCCGTTTCCGGCTTGAACCGACCTCGGCGGGCGTCTAGGGTCGCCGCCTTTCGAGACCCCAACCCCGAGGACGAGATGGCGGACACGGCGATGAGTGAGACGACGACCGAAACGGTGAACGTGGGCGGCGTCGCCGGCGACCAGCTCCGCTCCTATCTTGAGCGCGTCGAGCGCCTGGAGGAGGAAAAGGCCGCGCTGATGGCTGATATCCGCGAGATTTTCGCCGAGGCCAAGGGCAACGGCTTCGACGTCAAGATCATGCGCCAGGTGCTGAAGCTGCGGAAAATGGACGGCGACGACCGGGCCGAGGCGGAAACCCTGCTCGACCTGTACAAGCGCGCGCTCGGCATGGCGTGACGGTCCGCCTGACGGTCCCTGGCGTACCCGCCGCTACTCCGCCGCCGCCTTGCGCGCCGCCGGGTCGCGCAACTGGTGCAGCAGGGTTTGTTTCCGCGCCTCGGCCCGGTCGGCATGGCGTTGCTTGACATGGCCATAGCCGCGGATGTGCTCCGGCACGCTGGCCAGCTCGACGCAGAGGCCGTGGGTGTTCGGCGTTAGCCGCGCGGCGATCTCGTCCATCAACCCGATGTAGTCCTCACGCAGGCGCCGCTCCATCGCCCGCTCCTCGGTCTTGCCGAAGATGTCGAACGCCGTGCCGCGCAGCCCCTTGAGGCCGGCGAGCACGCGGAACGCCGTCATCGCCCAGGGTCCGAGGACGATCTTCTTGAGCTGACCGGTCGCCGGGTCGCGCGGCGCGAACAGCGGCGGCGCCAGATGGAACTGCAGCTTGAAATCGCCCTCGAACTGCTGGTTCAGACGGTGGGCGAAACTGCCGTCGGTGTACAGCCGGGCGACCTCGTACTCGTCCTTGATCGCCATCAGCTTGAAGCCATAGCGCGCCACCGCCTTGGCCAGCGCGTCGGCGCCCGGCACCGCCCGGCGCTCGACCTCGGTCACACGGTCGACCAGCGTCTTGTAGCGCGCGGCGTAAGCGGCATTCTGGTACTCGGTCAGGAACGCCACCCGACGGGCGACGATCTCGTCCAGGGTTTCGGCGATCGGCTTGGCCGCGCCCGCCTCGGCCTTGGGTTCGACCAGACGGTCGACCGCGGCGCGGTCATGGGCGGTGCGCCGGCCCCACAGGAACGCTTGCTTGTTGAAGTCGACCGCCACCCCGTTGATCTCGATCGCCTTCTCGATGGCGGCGGCGCGCAGCGGCACCAAGCCCTTCTGATAGGCGAAGCCGAGCATGAACAGGTTCGACGCGATGCTGTCGCCCAGCAGCTTGGTGGCGATGCGGTTGGCGTCGATGAAGTCGGTCGCGTTGTCACCGGCGACGGCGCGGAGCTGCGCCTTCATCGAGTCGGCCGGGAACACCATGTCGGCGTCCTGGGTGAAGCGCCCGGTCATGGTCTCCTGGGTGTTGACCACGGCGTGGGTACGCTCGCGGCTGATCACCTCCAGGCCGTCCTTGGACACCGCCGTCGCCATGTCGCAGGCCAGCACCAAATCGGCCGAGCCGGCGGCGAGCCGCACCGCGTGCACCCGGTCGGGCGAAGCGGCGATCTTGATGTGGCTGATCACCGCCCCGCCCTTCTGCGCCAGGCCGGTCATGTCGAGCACGCTGGTGCCCTTGCCCTCCAGATGCGCCGCCATGCCGAGCAGCGCGCCGATGGTCACCACTCCGGTGCCGCCGATGCCGGTGACCAAAATCCCGTAGGGCTCATCCAACGCCGGGTGCGCCGGGTCCGGCAGCACCTCGAACACATCCGGCCGGGCCGCGTCACTCGCTTGCACCGGCGCGCCCTTGCGGACCTTGCCGCCGATCACGTTGACGAAGCTGGGACAAAAGCCCTTCACGCAGGAATAGTCCTTGTTGCAGCTCGACTGGTCGATCTGCCGCTTGCGGCCGAACTCGGTCTCCAGCGGCAGGATCGAGACACAGTTGGACTGCACGCCGCAGTCGCCGCAGCCTTCGCACACCAGCTCGTTGATGAAGATCCGCTTGTTCGGGTCCTCCAACAGGCCGCGTTTACGGCGGCGGCGTTTTTCGGCGGCGCAGGTCTGGTCGTAGACGATCACCGTCACGCCCGGGGTCTCGCGCAACTCGACCTGCACCGCGTCCAGGTCGTCACGGTGGTGCACTTTGGTGCCGGCCGGCCAGATGTCGTCGGCCGGGTACTTGTCAGGGTCGTCGGTCACCACATCGACCCGGGCGACCCCCTCGGCGGCCACCTGATTGGCGATCATCCACGGGGTCAGCGCGTTGTCCGACGGCTGGCCGCCGGTCATGGCGACCGCGTCGTTGAACAGGATCTTGTAGGTAATGTTCACCTTGGAGGCGACCGCCATGCGCAGCGCCAGACTGCCCGAGTGGTTGTAGGTGCCGTCGCCAAGATTGGCGAACACATGATCGGTCGTGGTGAACGGCGCCTGCCCGACCCAAGGCACGCCCTCGCCACCCATCTGGGTGAAGGTGTCGGTGTGCCGTTCCGGCATCCAGCTCGCCATGAAGTGGCAGCCGATGCCGGCCACGGCGCGCGAGCCCTCGGGCACCCGGGTCGAGGTGTTGTGCGGGCAGCCGGAACAGAAATACGGCGTGCGCTGGAACTCCGACGGTGTGGCCTTGCCCGACTCGGCCCGCTGCAGCAACAGCGCCCGGCGCGCCTTGATGCGCTCGACATCGGCGAAGGCCAGCACCCGGTCGGCAATGACCAGCGCCACCTCGTGGGCGTGCAGCTCACCGTTGACCCGGAACAGCCGCTTGCCGTCGCGATCCTGCTTGCCCTCGATCCTTGGCCGCTGGCTCTCGGGCAGGGCGTAGAGCAATTCCTTGAGCTGGGTTTCCAGCAGCGCGCGCTTTTCCTCGATCACCAACACGGCTTCGGCTCCGGCGCAGGCGGCGCGCGCGCCCTCGCCCTCCAGCGGCCAAGTCATGCCGACCTTGTAGAGCCGCAGGCCAATCGAGGCCGCCAACTCGGCGTCGATGCCGAGATCGTCGAGCGCCTGACGCACGTCGAGATAGGATTTACCGGTGGTCACGATCACCAGACGCGGGGCTGGGCTGTCGAACACCACGCGATCGAGACGGTTGGCCCGCGCGAAGGCGCGTACCGCCGGCAGCTTGACAGTATGCAGCCGCTCTTCCTGCTCCAACCAGGGATCGGGCCAGCGGATGTTCAACCCACCCGGCGGCATCGCGAAGTCGGGTGTCACGATGGTCAGGGCGTCGGTGTCGGCCTCGACCGACGCCGAGCTGTCCATGATCTCGGCGGTGGTCTTGAAGCCGACCCAGCAGCCGGTGAACCGGCTCATGGCGAAGCCGATCAGGCCGAAGTCGAGGGTATCCTGCACGCCGGCCGGATTGAGCACCGGCAGGCAGGCGTCGGCAAAGGCGAACTCGCTCTGATGCGGCACCGTCGAGGATTTCGCCACGTGGTCGTCGCCGGCGATCGCCAGAACGCCGCCCAGCGGGTTCGTGCCGGCGAAGTTGGCGTGCTTGAACACATCGCCGCTGCGGTCGACCCCCGGTCCCTTACCGTACCAGATGGCGCCGACGCCATCGTATTTGGCGCCGTCGAACAGATTGGTCTGCTGGCTGCCCCAACAGGCGGTCGCCGCCAGTTCCTCGTTCACGCCGGGCTGGAAATGAATGTGATGGGTCTTGAGATGCTTGCCCGCCCGCCAAAGCTGCTGGTCGTAGCCGCCCAGCGGCGAGCCGCGATAACCGGAGATGAAGAACCCGGTGTCATGGCCGGCGGCCATGTCGCGGCGGCGCTGGATCAACGGCAACCGCACCAAGGCTTGAACGCCGGTCAGAAACACCCGTCCACGATCAAGGGCATACTTGTCGTCGAGCGAGACTTCCGCCAGTGAAATGTCGGTGAGAGCCATGTCGTCGCCTCCCTGCGTCGCCGCCATCCATACGCATATCGGTGCGGCCTGTCTCGAATAAGGTAAGCGATACTGACCTATTCAGCAATCGACGGTGCCATGGCGAGCGCATATTGAAAGCAAAGGGTGCTCCGGCGTCTGAGTTGGGGCAAATCCTTTTACGGTTTGACCGCTCCCGCTCACGAAATTGCGTCGACGCGCCTCGGCACGAATGAGAGCCTTGCGCGACTCGAACGCCGTCGTGATCGCTCGACGCGGCGCCCGCTCCTGGGTTAGAGAGTCCCACCACCGCACGAGGCACCCTCGTCCGCGCGACAGGAACGCCGCCCCACCGTTTTGGAGAGTCCGAGCGATGACCGTCCTGGTGACCGGAGCCGCCGGCTTCATCGGCCTGCATACGGCCCGCGCCCTGTTGGACCGGGGCGAGCGGGTCATCGGCATCGATAATCTGGACCCGTATTACGATCCGGCCCTGAAGCGGGCTCGTCTGGCCGAGTTGGATGGGCGCAACGGGTTTTCCCTCGTTGAGATCGATTTCGCCGACCGCGACGCGATGGCGGCCTTCGACGCCGCTCATCCGGAGATCGATCGGATCATCCATCTCGGCGCCCAGGCCGGCGTCCGCCACTCGATCGAGCAGCCGTTCGACTATCTGCATTCCAACCTGATGGGGCATCTGGTGGTGATGGAGATGGCGCGGCACCGCATGGACAAGGGGCTGAAACACTTCGTCTACGCCAGCTCGTCCTCGGTCTACGGCGCCAATCGGGACATCCCCTACTCGACCGACCACCAATCCGACCAGCCGATGTCGTTCTACGGCGCCACCAAGAAATCCTGCGAGGTCATGAGCCACAGCTACGCCAGCCTGTACGATGTTCCGTCGACCGGCCTGCGGTTCTTCACCGTCTACGGTCCGTGGGGCCGACCGGACATGTCGCCGTGGCTGTTCACCGAGCGGATCTTGCGCGGCGAACCGATCCAGGTGTTCAACCACGGGCGGATGAAGCGTGACTTCACCTACATCGACGACATCGTGGCCGGCGTGCTCGCGGCACTGGATCATCCCCCCGCGCGCCGTGGCGACGCCGCGCCGGCGGCGATCTACAATCTCGGCAACAACGGCGCGGTCGCGCTACTCGATTACATCCGGGTGATCGAGAAGGCGTGCGGCCGCGATGCCGAGCTGATCATGAAGCCGATGCAACCGGGCGACGTGCTGGAAACCTACGCCGATATCGCGGCCAGCACGCGCGATCTGGGCTACCAGCCGAGCACGGCCATCGAGGTTGGAATTCCAAAATTCGTCGACTGGTTCAAGACGTATCACGGCCTATGACTGTGTTTGTGGCCGGTCTTGGGCGAGACGATCTCGCGGCCGTCACACTTCAGCGGTTATGATAGAGCCGACAGCCAAAAGGGAATGCCACCATGCCCGACCAACTCCGTGACATTGCCATGCTGCTCGCCGCCATCGTGGTCGCGATCGGCGTGGCCGTTGCCGGCAAATTCATCGGCGACGGGTTTCGCGACGGGCGGGCCGAGGACCGCTACGTCACCGTGAAGGGCCTGGCGGAACGCGATGTCCGCGCCGATCTCGCCATCTGGCCGGTGCGGGTCACCGCCGCCGGCAACAATCTCGGCGCGGCGCAGGCGCGGATCGACCGCTCGGTCGACGCGCTGACCGTGTTCTTGGTCGGCGAAGGGCTGGCCAAGAACGCGATCACGCCCGGCCGGGTCGAGGTAACGGATTTACTCGCCCAGAGCTACCGGCCGGAAGGGGCGGAGAAGGCGCGCTACATCCTGGCTCAGACGGTGGTGGTGCGGACCACGGAGATCGACAAGGTAGCCGCCGCCAGCGCCCGCATCGGCGAGCTGGTCAAGCTCGACGTGGCGCTGGCCGATACCGGCGGGCCAACCTATGCCTTCACCGGGTTGAACGCCATCAAGCCCGAGATGATCGCCGAAGCCACCAAGTCGGCGCGCGAGGGCGCGGAGCGGTTCGCCGCCGACAGCAACAGCCGGGTCGGCGCCATCCGCCGCGCCAATCAGGGCGTGTTCACCATCGGCGGCACCGTCGACGCCGCGATCGGATCGCCCGAATCCTCCATCGACAAACGGGTCCGGGTGGTGTCCACCCTTCAGTTCTATCTCGAGGACTGACGCTGGTGCGCGATCGGGTGATCGGGCGGCTGCACGCCGCCCTCGGCGCCGGGGCGGTCCTGACCGAACCGAGCGACCGCGCGCCCTACGAGACCGATGTGCTGGGCATCCGAACCGGCCGCGCCCTGGCGGTCGTGCGGCCGCGCGACACGGCGGGCGTCGCCGAGGTCGTCCGCCTTTGCGCCGAGGCCGGTGTCCCGGTCATCCCGCAAGGCGGCAACACCGGGTTCTGCGCCGGCGCCACCCCGTCCGGCGATGGCTCGGCGATCGTGCTGTCGACCGAACGGCTCAACCGCATCCGGTCGGTCGATCCGGTCGACGCCACCCTGACCGTCGAGGCCGGTGTTCGGTTGAACGACGCCCAGGCCGCCGCCCAACGGCACGGCAAACTGCTGGCGCTGTCCCATGGCGGGCTGTCGTCGACCATCGGCGGCAACATCGCGACCAACGCCGGCGGCAACAACGTGCTGCGCTACGGCATGGCGCGGACCCAAGTGCTCGGCCTGGAGGTGGTGTTGCCGGACGGCCGGATCTGGGAAGGGTTGTCGGCGCTGCGCAAGGACAACGCCGGCACCGACCTGAAGCAGCTGTTCATCGGCACTGAAGGCACGCTGGGGATCGTCACCGCCGCTTGCCTGACGCTGCAACCCGCGCCGACCCAAGCCGTCACCGCCCTGGTCGCCGTGCCCGGCTCCGACGCCGCGCTGTCCCTGCTCGCCCAGGTGGCCGCCGAAATGGGCCAAGCGTTGTCGGCGGCCGAATTGATCCCACGGGCCGGGCTCGACCTGCATTTCCGTCACCGGGGCCACACCCGGGAGCCGTTCACTCAAGCGTATCCCTGGCAGGTTCTGCTCGAGCTCACGGCCGGCAGCCGTTTCTTCGACCTGGCCGGCGGAGTGGAGAGCGTACTGGCCACGGCGCTGTCGAACGGCACCGCGCACGACGCGGTCGTCAGCGCCTCGGAAGCGCAACGTCAGGCGTTCTGGACGCTGCGGGAAGGCTTGGCGGTCGCCCAGGTCGAGACGCCGGGGAACCTGAAGAACGACACCTCGGTGCCCGTCGCCGCGATCCCGCGCTTCATCGCCGAGGCCGAGGTGGCGGCGCGCGCCGTCGAACCGGATTGCGTGCCGATCCCGTTCGGCCATCTCGGCGACGGCAACATCCATTTCAACCTGAACCCGCCCACCGGCGCCGACCCGGCCGCCTTCATCGCCCGTTGGCCGGAACTGACCGCCGCGATCGAGGAGGTGGCGGTGGCGCTGGGCGGCTCGATCGCCGCCGAGCACGGCCTGGGCCGCACCAAGGTGGACGCCGCCCGGCGGCTAAAACCGGCGCTGGATCTGGAGTTGATGGCGCGGGTGAAACAGGCGCTCGACCCGGAAGGAACGCTCAACCCAGGGGTAATGTTGTAGATGTCTAGCCCAACGTCACCCCGAACGCCTCGGCAAGGCCGCGATGGCCGCTGGGTGTCACCACCACGGTCCGTCCGTCGGCGCGGCGCAGCCAGTGGCGGGTCGTCATAAGGTCGAGCAACCCGGCGCCGAGGCTTCCGGCCAGATGAAACCGCCGCTCGCTCCAATCGACGCAACCGCGGATCAGCGGCCGTGATCGCGCCTGCAGGACGGCCATGTCCAGCCCGGCACGCGCGAATCGCGCGCCGCCATCGGTCGTGATCGCGAAGCCGTCGTCCAGCCGGTCGAGATAGCCGGAGGCGACCAGCCCGTCCGCCAACGCCACCCCCAGGCGTCCAGCCAAGTGGTCGTAGCAGGTGCGCCCGGTCCGCATGGCGTCGTCCTTGGGGAACCGCGGGGTCTTCGGCACCCGCCGCTCGCCGGCGAACACCGCCAGGCTTTCCAGCAGATGCGCCGCCTCGGCCGAGGCGAGGCGGAAATACCGGTGCCGGCCCTGATGCGCGACGGCCAGCAGATCGCCATCCACCAGCTTGGCCAGATGGCCGCTGGCGGTCGCCGGGGTCACGTTGGCCTCGCGCGCCAGCTCACCGGCCGTGCGCACCCGCCCGTCCAGCAGCACGTCCAGCATGATAGCGCGGGACGGATCGCCCACCAGGGCGGCGACGGCGGCGATGTTGGGCCCTCGGTTCATACTCCAAGCATACCGCGACAAACCACCGACGTCTTTCGGTACCGACCGAAACATTTCCACCGTCATTCGGTCAAGCTCCCCAACATAGGACCCACTCGCTCGGAAGAGGGCATTATGACGCTGGATGCTTGGGTATCGTTCGCTATCCTGTGGTTTCTGCTCGGCTTGCCGGTAGGTCCAAATGCGATCGTTACAATGACCACCTCGGCTCGCGACGGCTTAAGGGCAGGCCTTCTGACCGCGACCGGAATTACCCTCGCCGGTGCCCTGCACGGTACCTTCGCCTTGACGGGGGTCGGTGCCCTTCTCAGTGCGGTCCCTGATGCTCTCACCATCCTAAAGTGGCTCGGTGGCGCCTATCTTGCTTTGATCGGTATCCGTCTGTGGCGCCGAGGCGGCCGACCAGTGGACCCGCCTTCGGGCTCCACGCCAAGAATACGCTCGCATGTGGCGCGAGGTATGCTCGTATCCCTAAGCAATCCGCAAGCCATTCTCACCTATCTCGCTGTTTTTCCAATCGTCATCAACGCCAACGCACCGCTCGCACCTCAGCTCATGGTCCTGTTTCCGACCGCGTTGGGCATCGTGTTCGCGAACTACACAATGTATGCGCTTTTTGGCGCTCAGGTGGCGCATCTTCTATCCTCGGCCCGCCGGAGATGCTGGTTCGATCGGGGAGCGGGCGGTTTGATGGTTGGCAGCGCGGTCGCTTTGACGATCTCTGGACGGTCGTAACAACAAAGACGCTGCTCTCAAGACCGTCGATTGAGGGTGTCAAACGCGCCGATCCACCCTATGTCTCCCGCCATGAGCGACATCGACAGCGAACGCAATTCCCTCGGCGGCCGGGTCCGCCGCTACGCCCGGGTCGGCACCGCCGTGGGCGGCCTGGCGGCGCGGGTCGCCGGCGAGCGGTATCTGGGATGGAACCTGGACAAGGGCGTGCACGCCAACGACCTCAAGCTGGCGCTCGGCGGGCTGAAGGGGCCGCTGATGAAGGTGGCGCAGATCCTGTCCACCATTCCCGACGCCCTGCCCAAGGAATACGTCAACGAACTCAGCCATCTGCAGGCCAACGCCCCGGCCATGGGCTGGCCCTTCGTCAAGCGGCGGATGATCAGCGAGCTGGGCGCGGGCTGGCGAAAACGGTTCGCCGAATTCGAGCGCGCGGCCGCCTCCGCCGCCTCGCTCGGCCAAGTGCACCGGGCGATCCTGCATGACGGCACCCGGGTCGCCGCCAAGCTGCAATATCCCGACATGTCCTCGGCCGTGGAAGCCGATCTGCGGCAACTCGACTGGATATTCTCGATCTACCAACGCTACGACAAGGCGATCGACACCAGCCAAATTCACGCCGAGCTGTCGGCCCGCCTGCGCGAGGAGTTGGACTACGATCGTGAAGCCAAGAACATGGCGCTGTACCGCCATATGCTGGCCGACGAGCAGGCCGTGCACGTGCCCGACGTCGTGGAGGAGCTGTCGACCACGCGGCTGATCACCATGACCTGGCTCGACGGCATCCCGATGATGTCTTTCATCGAACAGAACCCGGAGCTGGAGCGGCGCAACACCGTGGCGCTGAACATGTTCCGGGCCTGGTACGTGCCGTTCTATTTCTTCGGCGTGATCCATGGTGATCCGCATCTGGGCAATTACACCGTGCGCCAGGATGGCTCGATCAACCTGCTGGATTTCGGCTGCATCCGCATCTTCCCGCCGAGCTTCGTCAAGGGCGTGATCGACCTGTACAAGGCGTTGAGCGACGACGACGAGGCGCTCGCGGTTCATGCCTATGAGAGCTGGGGGTTCACCGGCTTGGATCGCGAGACGATCGAGGTCCTGAACGTCTGGGCGCGGTTCATCTACGCGCCGCTGATGGAGGACCGAACCCGGCGCATCCAGGAAACCAACACCGGCCTATACGGCCGCGCGGTGGCGGAGAAGGTGCACGGCGAGTTGCGCCGCTTGAACGGGGTGCGGCCGCCGCGCGAATTCGTGCTGATGGACCGGGCGGCGCTCGGCCTCGGTTCGGTGTTCATGCACCTCAAGGCCGAGGTGAACTGGTACCGGGAGTTCCACGACCTGATCGGCGGTTTCGATGTCGACGCCCTGGCCGCCCGGCAAGCCGAGGCGATGGCGGCGATCGACCTGAAGATGCCCGAGGACTGATGCGGCCGGGGGCCGGGCTAGCCGTGGACTGGGCTAGCCGGGGGCTGGGCTAGCCGTGGACGGGGCTACCCGTGGACTGGGCTACCCGTGGACTGGGCTAGCCGTCGGGGTTAAGCACCGCGTGGGCGCGCGACAGAAACTCCCGCCGGTACAGGATCGCCACCACCCACGCCGTGGTCGCCATCAACGCCACCGGGTGGATAAACCACGCCACCGCCGCCAAGCCGAAATAGTAGGAGTGCGTGCCGGCGTTGTAATGCCGGGCGGCCAGCGTCACCAGCCGCGCGGTAATCCGGGCCCGCGACGCGGCCTCGACCTCGGTCGCCGGGTTCCCCGGCAGCGGAATCGCCCCCAGCACCACCGCCGCGTTGTTGTGCAGCCGCATCGACCAGGCGAGCCGGAAGAACGCGTGCATGTAGATCAATATCAACAGCAACACCTTCATGCCGAATTGGTTCTGGGA
Source organism: Alphaproteobacteria bacterium (assembly GCA_013203465.1). GTDB lineage: Bacteria > Pseudomonadota > Alphaproteobacteria > Thalassobaculales > Thalassobaculaceae > JABMNR01. The sequence goes on along the minus strand of JABMNR010000043.1, from coordinate 6,508 downwards.
GGTGGTGGCGAAATAGTCGAACTGGTTGAGCAGCGGCACGATTTCGGCCGACGCGCCCAGCACCGCCGCCAGACCACCGATCACGAAAATCGACGTCGAGGCCAGGAACGAGGAATTGCCGACCAGCGAGCGGATGATCTGCACGTCGAGAATGCGGTTGTCGCGTTCCAGCACCGCCTCCATCCAGCGATCGCGCCAAATTTTCATATGCGCCGCCAGGTTACGGCCACGGGCGGCGGCGCGCGTGCTCAGCCCTTCGTAGCCAAGCCATGCGGTGAACAACAGCGCGAAGGCGACGTAGTCGAGCACACTCAGGTCGGCGAGCACGGTCATCCCCCTTTCTACCCCGCTCTCGCGTGAGGCGAAACCACATGGCTTGCCGGGACCGGCCAAGCGCTTCTACCCTCGCCTCAATCACCTGGAGGACAGCATGACCGACGGCCCCGTCACTCTCTCGATCGAAGACGGCCTCGCCCGGCTGACCCTGAACCGGCCGGAGGCCGGCAACGCCCTGACACCCGACTTGGCCAAGGCGCTGCTGGCGGCGGCGCTGAGCTGCCGCAACGATCCCGCCGTGCGCGCGGTGCTGATGACCGGAACCGGCAAGAATTTCTGCGTCGGCGGCGATCTGCGGACGTTTCACGGCGCCGGCGACGGCCTCTACGCCATGATGATGGAAACCACGACCTATCTGCACGCCGCGTGCAGCCATCTGGCGCGCATGGACGCGCCGCTGGTCATCGCGGTCCAGGGCGCGGCGGCCGGGGCCGGAATCTCCATCGCGCTGCTCGGTGATCTGGTCTACGCCGCCGACAGCGCGTTCTTCTGCATGGCCTACACGGCGGCCGGACTGTCGCCCGATGGCGGCTCGACCTTCCTGCTGCCGCGCGTGGTCGGGTTGCGCCGGGCGCAGGAGCTGACCCTGACCAACCGGCGGCTGACGGCGGCGGAGGCGGTCGACTGGGGTTTGGCGACCAAGGCCGTGCCGGACGATGAGCTGCTGGCCGCCGCCGAGGCCCAGGCCCGCGCCCTGGCCAAGGGGCCGACCCGCGCCTATGGCCGCGCTCGGCGGCTCTTGATCGGCAGTTTCGAGAACACCTACGAGACCCAGATGGAGGCCGAAAGCGCCGCCATCGCCGCCTCCGGCTCGGAACCCGACGGCCAGGCCGGGATCAAGGCGTTTCTCAACAAGGAAAAACCGGTGTTTAAAGGAGGAATCACGGCATGAAAGATCGTTTTTATCGGCTCCCCGCTCTTCTTGCCGTCCTGGTGGTCATCAGCCTGTCACGGCCCGGGTACGCCGAATCGGATTTCGACTACACCGGGGTGTTCTTCAAGACGTTCATGACGGCGTGCATGCCCGCCGCGCACTCACGAACACCGATTGACCTGCCGGAGTTCATCAAAATGCCGGATCAACTTGCGCAATTATGGCTGGGTGGAAAGCCGGGTGCTGTGTGGCAGGTGGACGCAACGCACGAGGTTCTGTTGGTCTCGCCCGCGAATTTTCACTGCTATGTGGTGTCAAAACTGGGCGACGTCGACGATTTGGAGCAACGGGTGCGCAAGGCGTTCGACCCGTCGGTGTCCGAGTTCACCACCGACGCCTTCGAGCGCGCCGACGATGGCGGCTTCACGGCCAGCTATTCCCGGGACAACGCCGACGGCACGCAGCGCCGCGTCCTGATCAAGGCCCGCCCCCCGGCGGAAGGCCGCATACAGCTCGTGGCCACGGCAGCCATCACCAAGAGCAAATAGGGCAACCGCTGCTTCTCAATCCAGCGCGATCACCTCGGCCTTGAGGTAGGCGCTTTCCGGCAGCATCGGGTGCAGCGGATGGTCCGGGCCGGCACCCGCGCTACGCAGCACCCGGCCCAAGCGCCCCGCGCTGGAGAGGCCCCGCGCGGTCTGCTGGGCGAACGACACCGGGTCGATGTGGTACGAGCACGAGGCCAGCAGCATCACGCCGCCCGGTGCGGTCACCCGCGCCGCGTCGCGCGCCAGTTTGCGGTACGCCCGAGACGCCGCGCCGACATCCTTCTTCGATTTGGCAAAGGCCGGTGGATCGCAGATCACCATGTCGTAGGTGGTGCCGGTCTTGATCAGATGCTCCAACGCGGCAAAGACATCGGCCTTGCGCATGGTCACCCGGTCGGCGACCCCGCTCATCTCGGCGGCCTTCTCGGCGAGCAGCAAGGCGGGGTTCGCCCGGTCGATCAGGTCAACCTGCGCCGCCCCCGCCACCGCGCACTGGATGCCGAAGCCGCCGGTGTGGCTGTACAAGTCCAGCACCCGCTGGCCCGGCGCCAACCGCGCCATGAACGCCCGGTTGTCACGGTGATCGAAGAACCAGCCGGTTTTCTGCCCGCCCAACGGATCGAACGGAAACAGCGCCCCGCCCTCGGCCACCGTCGGGGTTTGCGGCAAGGCACCGGCCGCCAGACGAACCGTTTGCTCCAACCCCTCCTGGGTGCGTGCCGAGCTATCGTTGCGCAGCACGATCGCCGCCGGGTTCACCACCTGGGTGAGCGCGGCCACCAGCTCGGCCTCCAGCCGGTCCATGCCGGCGCTGTTGCACTGAACCACCACAACGTCGCCGAACCGGTCGACCACCAGGCCGGGCAGGCCGTCGGCCTCGGCATGGACCAGCCGGTAATACGGCGCGTCATATAGCCGTTCGCGCCAGGCCAGCGCCGTCGCCAGATGCTCGGCCAGAAAGCCGGCGTCGATCGCCCGCTCGCCGTCGCCGTCCAGCAACCGCAAGGCGATCAAGCTGTGCGGGTTGAAGAAGGCACAGCCGAGCGGCTCACCCTCGTGCGTCTCGACTCGCACGACGGTGCCCGGGGCGATCGCCTTGGCCTCCGCCGCCATCTCGATTTCGTTGGAGAACACCCACGGATGACCCATCAACGCGCGGCCCGCGGCTCGTTTTCTCAGGCGGATCGTCGGTCGGGTATCGGGCATGGCGGTCTCCCAGCGCGCGGTCGCGGACGGCGCGGGTTATGGCACGGACAATGCCCGCTGTCGCGATCGGTCGGACGCGCTATCATTGGGTATGAGTCGCGCCGTCCCGCTTGCCTTCGTCGCCGTCCTGTTGCTCGCCGCCTGCGCTGAGAAGCATAAGGCGCCGGTAGCGGCACCGCTGGTCGAACGGACACTGATTGCGACCGATCCCCCGGTCAACGCGAAATGCCGCGTCAAAGGCGTCCACGGCTGGCGCGACGCGGCGCCGGCGCCCTTGACCATTCCGACCCTGCGCCTGGGTCTGCCGATCGTGGTGACCTGCGAGGCGCCTGGCCACCTCCCCACCACCGAAATCCTGTATCAGCGCCCGCTTCCGCGGATGATCGACGCACTGCTGGCGGGCACCAAGCTGTCACCGATGGTCGATCTGGTGCCGGCCCCCGGCGCCGGTCCGGACAGCCGCGTGCCCGCCCGCATGTTGGTACGCCTGCGCCGCATCGCCTTCGAGGCCCCGGCCCCGCGCGAGGCGTTCTACGATCGGCTGAAAACCGAGCGGGTCGCGCGTTGGCAAGGGTTGCTGGCAGGCGCCGAACTGGAATGCCGCGTCGAGCCGATCTCCCAATTCGGCATCAGCGCCGTCAGCCTGCCCACCCTCTGCGCCCAGGCCTACCGCGCGATCGCCGATCAGCGCGACGCGGATTTGCGCGCGCTTGAGATCGACCGGCGGCGCGCGACCATTCGGTAACGAAAACCGGCCGCCCGCATTATATCCGTTTAGAAACAAGTTCGTTCTGAGCCTTGGCCTTGCGTCCGCCCGCGCCTCGCGGCATGGTGCGCCGCGATAGGGCGGGAATCCACGAGGACCCCATGAAGATCGGCATCATCAAGGAACGCCGGGACGGCGAGCGGCGCGTCGCCGCCTCGACCGACACGGTGAAGAAATACGTCCAGATGGGCGCGACGGTTCTGATCGAGACCGGCGCCGGCACCGACGCCGCCGTGATCGACGCGGCGTACAAGGACGCGGGCGCCACCATCGTGAAGACGGCGAAGGACGCGCTCGGCGACGCCGACGTGGTCCTGAAGGTGCGCAAGCCGACCGAGGACGAGGTTGGGCTGATGAAGCAGGGCGCGGTGCTGATCGCGTTGATGGAACCGTACAAGGACCGCGCGCTGATCGACGCGATCGCCGCCCAGGGTGTGACCACCTTCGCGTTGGAGATGGTCCCCCGGATCACCCGCGCGCAGTCGATGGACGTGCTGTCGTCACAATCCAATCTGGCGGGGTATCGCTCCGTACTCGACGCGGCGGCGGAGTTCGGTCGCGCCTTTCCGATGATGATGACCGCCGCCGGTACCGTGCCGCCCGCCCGCGTGCTGGTGATGGGGGCCGGGGTGGCCGGGTTGCAGGCGATCGCCACCGCCCGGCGTCTGGGCGCCATTGTATCGGCGACCGACGTGCGGCCCGCCGCCAAGGAACAGGTCGAAAGCCTGGGCGGAACCTTCGTCGCGGTCGAGGACGAGGAGTTCAAGCAGGCCGAGACCGCCGGTGGTTACGCCAAGGAGATGAGCGACGCCTACAAGAAGAAGCAGGCCGAGTTGATCGCCGAGACCATCAAGAAGCAGGACATCGTCATCACCACCGCCCTGATCCCCGGCCGGCCGGCGCCGGTCCTGGTGAGCGAGGCGATGGTGAAGAGCATGAAGCCGGGCTCGGTGATCGTCGATCTGGCGGTCGAGCAGGGCGGCAACTGTCCATTATCCGAGCCGGGCAAGGTGGTGCGGAAACACGGCGTGACCATCGTCGGCCACACCAACGTGCCGAGCCGCATCGCGGTCGGTGCCTCGGCGCTGTACGCCAAGAACCTGCTGAACTTCCTGACCCCGCAGATCGACGCCGAGAGCAAGACGCTGAAGATCGACGAGGAGGATGAGATCATCAAATCCTCGATGATCACCAAGGGCGGGGCGGTGGTGCACGCGCAGGTCTTGGCGGTCGAGGCCGACGCGCCGGTGACGAAATCCGCCGCCAAGAAGCCGACGGCAAAACCCAAGACCGCCCCACGGTCCGATCCCAAATCCGATACCAAGTCAGGGTCCTGAGGAGCAGAGCATGGCGAACAGCACGCTCATCGAGAAACTCCAGGAATTGGCCGAAGAGGCCCGCGAGTTGGCACGCGATGCCTCCGAAGCCGCGGCCGAGGCCGGACGGATGACGCTGGACGGCACGGTCGCCGCCACCGCTCCCTTGGCCGAACCGACCGGCGGCGGCGCCGCGCTCGATCCGTTCGTCGTCGGCCTCACGGTGTTCGTGCTGGCCTGTTTCGTCGGTTATTACGTGGTCTGGCGCGTTACCCCGGCGCTGCACTCGCCGTTGATGGCGGTGACCAACGCGATCTCGTCGGTGATCATCGTCGGCGCGCTGATCGCCGCCGGTCCGGCGACAATGAATTTCTCGTCGATCATGGGCTTTCTGGCGGTGATCCTGGCGAGCGTGAACATCTTTGGCGGATTCCTCGTCACCCAGCGGATGCTGGCCATGTTCAGGAAGAAAAAGTGAGGGAGCGAGCAATCCGATGAGCGCGACGGTATCTTCCCTCCTTTATCTCGTCTCCGGCGTCTGTTTCATCATGGCGTTGCGGGGTCTGTCCTCACCGGAATCCTCGCGCCAGGGCAACCTGTTCGGCATGGCCGGCATGACGCTCGCCGTGGTGACGACGCTGTCGCTGCCGACGGTGCTGTCCTACGAGACGATCATCGTCGGCATCCTGATCGGCGGCACCATCGGCACGGTGATCGCGCGCAAGATCGAGATGACCGCGCTGCCGCAGCTGGTCGCCGCGTTCCACAGCCTGGTCGGTCTGGCCGCGTGTTTCGTCGCCGTCGCCGCGTTCTATCGGCCCGACGCTTACGGCATTGGCGAGGTCGGCGCGATCGCCGTCGGCTCGCTGATCGAGATGGCGTTGGGGCTGGCGATCGGCGCCATCACCTTCACCGGCTCGGTCGTCGCCTTCGGCAAACTCCAGGGGTTGGTCACCGGCAAGCCGCTGGTGTTCCCGATGCAGCATCCGCTGAACGCGGCGCTGGGTATTCTGTTGGTCGCGTTGATCGTGTGGCTGTGCGTCGACCAGACGCCAACCGCGTTCTGGGTGATCTTCGTGGTGGCGCTGGCACTGGGATTCCTGCTGATCCTGCCGATCGGCGGCGCCGACATGCCGGTCGTGGTCTCGATGCTGAACTCGTACTCGGGCTGGGCCGCCGCCGGCATCGGCTTCACCCTGGGCAACCATCTGCTGATCATCACCGGCGCCCTGGTCGGCTCGTCCGGCGCCATCCTCAGCTACATCATGTGCAAGGGGATGAACCGTTCGTTCTTCAACGTGATTCTCGGCGGTTTCGGCGGCGAGACGGCGGGAGGCCCGGCCGGTGCCGCCGCTGGCGACCGCTTGGTCAAATCCGGGTCGGCCGAGGACGCGGCCTTCATCATGGACAACGCGTCGTCGGTCATCATCGTGCCCGGCTACGGCATGGCGGTGGCGCAGGC